>CAYTMD010000425.1:0-5812 GCA_964438685.1 uncultured Acidobacteriota bacterium | reverse complement strand
GGGTGGTACACGTAACGCCGGTCCGGCTTGAGCAATTCGAACGCATGATCGTTCCGCGAGCCGGCAAGCGGTTCAGGCGCGCTGAAGACTTCATCCTGAAGGAATTCGGGAAAGTTATTCTGGATGAAGCTGCGGAACCCATCGAGGGTGGGCGAATCTGCCTTCAGGAATTCCTTGGGAGCCACCAGCGCATAGGCGGCGCGAAAATCGCGCAGATGAAGGGCCGAAATAAAACGATAGAGAGTGTAATCCTCATTGGCGGAGTAATCGGTCTTTGTGGGAGCAAAGCCCTTCCCGTCCCAACGATAAACTGCGCGCGCCTGGAAGCCGCGAGTGCCATTCACTTCAACCTGCAGGAGCCCCGGATCGGCCCGGCCGGTCACCACCATCTCCGCCGGTCCGTTGGGTTGCTCATGGAAAGCCACCTTGCCATGAAGAAGAGGCTCGTACCTGCTGTCATCGGCCTGGGCATCCCACAGCAACACCGCGGTATGATTCTTGACCTGAAACACGGCTGGGTAGGAGGCCGCGGGGACAGACTCCCGGGTCAAGACAACCAATCCTCGCCCCGTCGACGGACCCAGATTGATCAGTATAGGGGTAACGTCATCGACGGCGGCCACAAGGCGGGAGGCCTTCCAGCGCGCTCCATCCCAGGAAAGCAGATAGATGGCCCAGATGGGCCGGGAGTCGGCAGCCGGCGCCACGTCCGAACCGACACTAATATCCGGAATGGCCCACTTCAAAAGCAACTCGGGCACGCCATCGCCGTCCAGGTCGCCAATCGCCGCAAGGGTGTTGGTTGGAGTGCCAGGCGCAGCGCCCTCCAGCCTCTCCCCGATGTGCAGCGCCTTCGACAAGGCAGCTACGTCCCTGGTCGTCACGCCCTGCATGGCAGCGGTGATTTTGGGCAGAAGGTCATCGGGCAGGTTGGGTGGCGCTTGAGCTTCCGGCAAAGGTGGCTCAGGGAGAGTTTCCTGAGCCCGCGACGAGGCCGCAAACATCAGGAGGCAGGCCGCGAAAACCAGAGTCAACAGACGAAAGGCGCGGACAATCTGGACGGTCGATGGCCGATGCTCACTCCAGCGCGCTATCATGATGGTCCAAGATTATAAGGTATGCAGAGACCAAGGACAAATCTGAATTTCAATCAGTTGGGCGGGGACAAGGCCGTGAGACGGTAAATTTGCCCGACAGAGAAACAAAAGCAATAATTTCAACACCTTACCGCCAAGACTAGAACTGGCTAATCAAGATAGAACAAAATTGGCACTCGACACGCCAGAGTGCCAATCCACTGAATTCAGACTTGATTTAGGTCTTGACAGATGAGCCGGCAAGAGATAGATTAGCAGTCGCAATAGGTGAGTGCCAAGCGTCGCGAATCCAAATCGCGGGGCGCGTTGGAATCAACCCATTAGCGTGTAATTGTACCAGCCCGACTGGCTTCCGGGCGGGGGCAGAAGTCGCCAAGGTTCGGCGGATCCAGTCACGGGCAAATCTGAGGAGGAAAGGAGATTACAACATGACAGTGAGACCTCTTCATGATCGACTGATAGTGAAGCGGGTGGAAGAGAAGGAAACTATCAAGGGTGGGATCATCATCCCCGACTCGGCAAAAGAGAAGCCGCAGGAGGGCGAGGTGATCGCTGCAGGCAACGGCAAAAAGACGGAAGACGGGAAGATCATCCCTCTGGACGTGAAAGCGGGCGATCGCATCCTGTTCGGCAAATACTCCGGCACGGAGATCAAGGTTGACGATCACGAATACCTGATCCTGCGCGAAGACGAAGTTCTGGGAGTTATCGAAGGGGCAAAAGCGGCAGCGGGCAAGAAATAATTGCGGCCGCACGTTGATTGCGGCGACTCGCTCTGGAAAGGGCAAAGGGCGCCGCGATGACACATCCGAACTAATTAACTCCGCCATCCCGATGCAGTAGATCGGGAGGGGAGTAAAGAAATTGGAGGGAGGCAAGATGGCAAACGCAAAACAGATTGTACACGGCGAAGAGAGCCGCCAGGCTATTCTCCGGGGCGTGAATAAGCTGGCAGACGCTGTGAAGGTGACCTTGGGTCCCAAGGGCCGGAATGTGGTTCTGGACAAGAAATTCGGCTCCCCCCTGATCACCAAAGATGGCGTGACCGTGGCCAAGGAGATCGAGCTTAAAGATCCCCTGGAAAACATGGGCGCGCAGATGGTACGCGAAGTGGCTTCCAAGACTTCGGACGTAGCCGGTGATGGCACCACGACGGCGACGGTTCTGGCGCAGTCGATTTACAAGGAAGGCTGCAAGACCGTGGCCGCAGGCGCGAATCCCATGGCTATCAAGCGTGGAATTGAAATGGCCGTGCGCGCCGTTTGTGGATACGACGAAACCCAGAAGGATGGCTCGAAGAAGCACGTCAAGGGCGAACTCGAGAAGATCTCCAAGCCCGTTGAGGGCTCGATGATTGCGCAAGTTGGCGCCGTTTCCGCCAACAACGACTCAACCATCGGCACCATCATTGCCGAAGCCATGAAGAAGGTCGGCAAGGACGGCGTCATCACGGTTGAAGAATCGAAGACCATGGAGACAACGCTGGAAGTGGTCGAAGGCATGCAGTTCGACCGCGGCTACCTGTCACCGTACTTCGTTACCGATCCCGAGCGCATGGAGTGCGTGCTTGAAAACGCGCTGGTGCTGATTCACGAGAAGAAGATCAGCTCCATGAAGGACCTGCTCCCCTTGCTCGAGCAGATTGCCAAGAGCGGCAAACCGCTGTTGATCATTGCTGAGGAAGTCGAGGGCGAAGCCCTGGCAACCCTGGTGGTGAACAAACTGCGCGGAACGCTGCAGGTTTCCGCGGTGAAGGCGCCAGGCTTCGGCGATCGCCGCAAGGCCATGCTGGAGGATATCGCTATCCTGACCGGTGGCAAGGCGATCACGGAAGATCTGGGCATCAAGCTTGAGAACGTGAAGCTTGAGGACCTGGGCCGCGCCAAGAAGATCACTGTGGACAAGGACAACACCACCATCGTGGAAGGCGGGGGCAAGTCGGCTGAGATCGAAGGCCGCGTAAAGCAGATCCGCACCCAGGTGGAAGACACCACCTCCGACTATGATCGCGAGAAGCTGCAAGAGCGGCTGGCGAAACTGGTCGGCGGCGTCGCCCAGATCAAGGTGGGCGCGGCAACCGAGACCGAGATGAAAGAAAAGAAAGCTCGCGTCGAAGATGCCATGCACGCCACCAAGGCGGCGGTTGAGGAAGGCATCGTTCCGGGAGGCGGAGTGGCACTGGTTCGCTCCATCCCCGCGCTCGATAAACTCAAGGCCACCGGCGATGAACAGATCGGTATCGACATCGTCAAGCGGGCGCTCGAAGAGCCCCTGCGCCTGATCGCCACCAACGCCGGCCACGAAGGCGCCGTGGTGGCCGAGAAGGTCCGCAACAACAGCAACTCGCACTATGGTTTCGACGCCCAGTCTGAAACCTATGGCGACCTGGTTGAAGCCGGCGTTATCGACCCGACCAAGGTTACCCGCTCCGCACTGCAAAACGCTGCTTCCATTGCCTCACTGATGCTTACCACCGAGGCGCTGGTCAGCGAATACCCTGAGAAGGAAGAAAAGGGCGGCGGCCACGCTGGACCTCCCGGAGGCGGCATGGGCGGGGGAATGTACTGAGAATAGCTGACAGTCAATAGTCGACAGTCAACGGTAAGAACCAAGGGCGGGGAGATGGCTTCCCCGCCTTTCTTCTTTTCGAAACTGGCCCTTGCAAGCGGGATTTGCGCGGTGGCCGAAATCCACCAGCCCGGTGGTAAATGGCCAGATTTTATGCCATGTGGTCGCGGAATTATCTTGCGCAACCAACTTACTTTTAATAGGTTACACGGAAGGCATGGTTTGGCAGTATAGTTGCCCTTAGCTATGGCGAAAGATTAAAGGGGAGTAGCAAAGATGACCAACCTAACCACGTCGTTTCGAAAGCTTCTGATCTACGGTGCGGCGAGCTTGTTTGCCGCATCGATGTTAGCATTCGCGCAAGATCCAGGTACGGAGCCGCCGTCGGCCCCAGAGCAACCTGCCCCGGCACAGCCTTCGGGCCCAGGATGGCACAGGTTCTCTCCGCCACCCGAACAACCAGCGCCACCGCAGGCTCCCGCCCCTCAAGCCGATCCCGGGCCTCGGGCGATTCCGGAAAGGGTGACGATTCCAGCCGGGACGTTTGTGACCGTGCGGGTTGACCAGTTCCTATCTTCGGATAAGAACCATGAGGGCGACGGTTTTTCCGCAACTCTTACGCGACCCCTGGTGGCAGACGGATTGGTGGTATCGCGGCGGGGACAAACATTGGGTGGGCACGTCATTGAAGCAGAGAAGGCCGGGCGCGTGAAGGGCGTTTCCCATCTGCAGATCGCGTTGAGCTCGATGACGCTGGCGGATGGCCAACAGATTCCGCTGCAAACGGAATTGACCAGCATCACCGGTCCCACTTCGAATGGGCGTGATGCGGGAGCAATCGTTACGACCACCGCGGCTGGTGCGGCAATTGGCGGAGCGGCTGCGTGGGGTACTGGCGCGGCGATTGGCGCCGGAGCGGGGTTGGTCGCGGGAGTAGTCGGCGTACTGGTAACGCGCGGACGACCCACGGTAATCTACCCCGAATCGCAGTTGACCTTCCGGCTGGCGAAACCCGTCACGTTCTCGACCGAGCGGGCACCCCAAGCCTTTGCCGATGCCAGTACGCTTAGCAATACGCGCGCCTCTTCGCAGGGGCAGCGGCCGCAGGGTCCGGCGCCGCGCGGATATGTGGGCGGACCTTATCCGCCGCCATACTATTACGGTCCCGCGTACCCCTACTATTGGGGACCAAGCTTCGGGTTCTATTTCGGCCCCGGGTTCTATGGCCACGGATACTATGGCCGGGGGTTCTACCACCGCTAAAGTTTGTCCCTTGCTGACTTGTCAGCATTTTTCCTACGCAGACCGCCGGCCCTCCCGCAATCGGGATCAGGCCGGCGGATTTTTTTTTGGAGAGCGTAAGGCGGCTCGAGTGTCGCCCCCGGGATTGTGGATAAAGCATGATACGGCGCTACAAAGCGCGCATCCCCACTCGCTGCTTTTCTGAATTACGACATCTTGTCCGTAGGCGTGTCCCAAGAAGCTTCCATCCTCATTCGAGGAGGGGTGGCGCGCAAGCGACGGGGTGGTTGCCCTGGAGCGCCGCGTTGGTGGTAAGCGGCCGGGGTGGTTGTTCTGTCGTACCGACCTTGAGACCGGCACGTGGTCACGTAGCGGCGAGTTTACCTCGCCATGGCGGCGTAAAGCCGTCGTTACGGGCAGGCCGACTGCAAGGTCGGCAGAAGTGTAGCGGCGGGTTTATCCCGCCATTCGGCGGCGCAAGGCCGCCGCCACCTCCGCCTGCCACTAACGCGATCCGGCATCTCCGGCCGTCTTGGTGCCTTGGTGACTTCGTGGTGAGTTTGGGTTTCCCCTGGTGCCTTGTAACCGATCTTCCGACTTGCCTGCTCGCCAGTAACAACGGCTCTTCCGACCTCGGACCTCGGACGGTGCTTCTCGCCACTCGTCACTAGTTTTGCCCCTACGCTGCGATTTTGTGGAACGCGGCCTGTGCGGTGTGAAGCGCCGGGTGGGCGGAGACGGTCTTGCGGTAGACGAAAACGATTCTGCCGGCGGGGTTCTGTAGGGCCGAACAGCGTTCGGCCTCTTGGACGGCATCGTGGTCAAGTTGCAGCCCGCGATCGTTGACCAAGTGGGCCACTGCGGCTTGCTCGGGCTCTGCCCTTTTCGGTCCTTTCTTGCTTGTC
>CAYTMD010000424.1:0-5814 GCA_964438685.1 uncultured Acidobacteriota bacterium | reverse complement strand
GCCACCGGAGATCGTAATTTCAAGATCAGTCTATTTTCGAGGTGAGGAATGAAATCAAGCAAATTAGCGATAAATGGTGGGAAACCCATTCGCAAAGAGCCCCTGCCGCTCGAGTTCCCGGGTGTTCATCACATGGATAAGAAGGAAATCAAGGCGGCGGTAAGAGTGCTGAAATCACGTTCGCTGTTTCGGTACTACGGGATGAATCTGCAGAACGAGGTGAACAAGCTTGAGGCGGAATTCGCGCAACAATTGGGAACAAAGCATGCGATCGGTGTGGCCAGCGGCACGGGAGCCCTATACGTTGCCCTGTCCGCGCTGGGCGTAGGGCCCGGGCAGGAAGTGATCGTTCCCGCCTACATGTGGGTCGCGGTGCTGGCAGCGGTTGTGAACCTCGGCGCCATTCCTGTGCTGGCCGATATTGACGAGACCTTTTGCTTGAATCCTGCCGAGGTCGAGAAATGCATCAAGCCCAAGACCCGGGGCATCATCATGGTTCACATGAGCGGCGCACCTGGTAACGTGCAGGCCATCCAGAAGATTGCCCGCGACCACAAGATTTTTCTTTTGGAGGACTGCGCGCAGTGTAACGGAGGGAGCATTAAGGGCCGGAAGGTTGGGACGTTTGGTGACATGGCCGTCTTCAGTTTTCAGATGAACAAGAATATGACGGCGGGTGAAGGCGGCTGCGTGGCAACGAACAGCCTCCAGCTTTATCGGCGGGCATTCGCCTGTCACGATTCCGGTTATGCACGCGACGAAAACGGGCGGCTGATTTTGGACGACCCCGCTCTCCGCCTGTGGGGAAGAGGCTATCGGCTTGATGAGATGCGTGCGGCGGTGCTGCGCGTCCAGTTAAAGAAACTGCCGCGAATCATCAAGGCCATGAACCACAGCAAGTACCGTATCCGCAAAGCTCTGGAGAAGTTTCCGCGCGTGCAGTTGCGGAAGATACAGGATCCGGCAGGCGACACCGGATGCTTCCTGCTCACGACGTATCCTGACGCGGAGACTGCCAGGAAAGTGAACGAGGCGTTGCGGGCGGAAGGTATTGTGACATCATTGCAGGGGGTTTCGGATATCCTCATGACCAGTTGGGGACTGCACCTGTACTACCACAACCTCAGCCTGGTGCAGCATGCGAGTGTGGACGGCAGCGGCTTTCCCTGGAAGCTCGCTGAGAATGCCGGCTCGGAGAGGAAATACGAAAAGGGGACCTGTCCCACGGCCGATAGCCTGTTCGAGCGAAGCATCCTGATCGCAATCCCGTCGTGCTTGAAAAAGCGTGATGAGGATGACATCATTCGCGCCTTCGGCAAAGTCCTCCCGGTATTCCTGCCGTAGTACTTTGCCTATCGGGTGAGAGGTCTCTTCCGACGGTGGCGGTCAGGCCCCTTTGCGGGGCAAGCCACCGTAATGCCTCCGGCCTTGCCGGAGCATAATTACTTTCGACAGCAGTGGCCGGAACTTATCCCTCACTTCCAGATTGTCTCAATAATATTTTAAGGGGTGGGGCGGAGCCACGTACCGAATGGTACGTGGCGGAGAGGGTGGGATTCGAACCCACGTCACGATTGCTCGTGAACACGCTTTCCAAGCGTGCTCCTTCAGCCACTCGGACACCTCTCCGTGACCTTGCACCGCGCCTGCGCCAGGGAACGTTCCCCCAGAGCAAAAATCCGAGTCGCGGCAACCCGACCAGTATAACATCGCGGAAGCGGAGCGGCCAGAAAACTGATGAAAGAGGCTTATGAAAAACTTCGGGGAGGCGGCTTTTTGCTGCCATTTAATGATACTGGCGGCCTTCCGCCGCCAATGGCGGGGTAAACCCGTCCCTACGATGTTTGGCGGGATAACCCTCCTCTACAAAACCCCGGTGTCACACCATACTACTTAAACCGCCGGCGGAAGCGGAACTCCATGCCGAAGATTCCGTTCTGGTCCCGAACCCCCAGTACCGAGATGTTATCGCTGATATTCCATTCGAACTGGATGATCCGGTACTGCGAATAAGAGGTGTCCGTAACATAGGTGAGGGTGAGGTCATGAGTGACCTGCTGCTCCACCGTTACCCGGGCTCCGGAGCCGAAGCCAGGCACGCCCACGTTGGGATCGATCTTGATTCGGCTCACCCCAAACAGATGCTGAATGCGGCCTGTCATCTGGCTGGAAAGAGCTTGCGAAAGAATGGCGGAGGCGCCAATGGAGGTGGTGGGACTTCCTCCCACGGGCGAGAAGGCTTCCTCCTGCTTCACGTAACCGAGGGCAAGGAGCGACAGGATATCGGTTGTTGGCAGCGGCGGGTCGGAACGGTACGAAAACTTCAACCTGTCCATGGGGCCGGAGATGTCGAGCGTCAGGTTATAGCTCTGGACTTGGGTTTCAACTTCCATTTCCAGGTAGACCTGTGTTCGGAACGGGTTGGTCATGTTCATGTCGCCCCGCACCAGCTTGTACCGGTTGCCCCGGAATACCGACTCGCCACTGAGAAAATGGATGCTCCCCACCTGCACGGGATTGGCAACCGTGCCTTGCAGGCGGATGTCAATATCGCCCGAAAGCCGCACATTGGGCGTCTGTATCTGCACCGGAGGCGAGGAGGTGACGCGAACATTCAATCGAATCTTTGACGCGATGGGGGAAGTGAGGGTGGTTGGCTGCTCCAAAATGGGATTTGCCGATTCCATCATCTTCGATATGAAATTAACGTTTTCATTTACCGCCATCTGGCGAACCACGAGTTCACCCTGCAATTGCGACTGTTCGAGGCTGCCTGCCAGGCGCAGCCTGCCATCGAGCACGGAGGTAAAGGGGGTGGGGTAGCGAATGCGGACCTGGTTAAGGTTGGCGCGGACTTCGAAGTGGGGATCTTCCGCCAGCGTTATGAAACCGCTAAGGTCCGCCGTTCCTCCGCCGCAAGTGCCGTGGAGGGAGCGGATCACTGCGCGCTCGCCCTCCAGATTGATGGTTCCCTGCAGGCTGTTGAAGCGTAGCGGCAGCTCGTTATAACCCAGGCTGACATCCTGAATATCAACGGTTCCATTCAGCAGGGGCCGGGCCGGAGTGCCGGTGAGGCGTAAGTGCAGATCTGAGCGCCCGGTGGTCTGGAGGTTGGCATCGAACACCGTAAGCACGCCAGCGCTCGCAGTGCCCGTGGCGCTAAGATCCATGGTGACGCCAGCGGTGACGCCCACTACTCCCTCGATTTCAAGCTCGGTGAAAGGTCCCCGCATTATGAACCGGCTGAGCGCCATGCGGCCGTGAGAGTAATGCACATCCACCGGCTGGACATTTCGCCACTGAACCGTGGGGAAGTCTATCGCCACATCGCGGGCAGAAGACTGGAAATCAATTTTGTCGGGGGTGCGCAGAGGCCCGGTGGCGTGGAAGGAACCGCCCAACGTGACTTTGGCAGCGAACTCGTGATTGAAAAAGGCGCGGATCCAAGGGTCGCCCCGCAGGCTGGAGTATTCGCCCTGGGCTTCCATGGGCCATTCGCCATTTGCGGTCGCGGTCGCGATGACGTGCAAGTTTCCCCCAGGGCTTTGATCCTCACCCTCGATCTTTAACTGGTTCCCTTCGCCCTTAAGGGTTCCATGGAACTCACCCAGCGGAGTGCCGGCAACGGTCAAACTTCCCAGGCGCCACGTACTTTGCAGGTGAAAATCTTCCTGCGTACCCTGTCCGTGCACCTCAAAGGTCAGCTTGCCGTTCAGCCCTCCTTTGGGAAGGGTGCCGGATGTGGTCATCGACAAGCGGTGGATATCTGCCAGGCCGAAATCTGTTCCCTCCAGTTGCCCGGAGACAAAGCGCTTCTCTGGCTCCAGGGTGAGGTTTCCACTCAGCCGGCCGTGATTCTTTGTCAATCGAATGGCCTGCAGTTTCCAAACGGATTTGGCTATTTGCAACCGGGTGGAGAAGATGTCAAATGGTTCATCGGCAAAAGCGCCGGCATCGATTCGCAGGAATCCTGAGCCCGCCAGGGTTGCAGCATTCCCCTGAACGTCCACGTGACCGCTTACGGAGCCGCGAAGGGGAAGATCGAAGTTGAGCGCGGCCTTCAGGCCCTCAATGGGCGTGCGCTGCGCTTCCGCGGAGACCCGCACCAGGGATTTGGGTGTCAACTGCCAATGGTCAAGTTGGGCAGAAGCGTTCAGATCAAAAGAACTCCCGGCATGCTCAATCCGCCCGCCGGTGATTTGGATGAACTCCGGATTGAGTGTGACCGCCGCCGTTAGCTTGTCCCAGGCCCAGCCGTGGTACCGGATCTCTCCCATGCTCACATGGCCTTGCAGCGCGGGCGCATTGTAGCTGCCGCTGAGCTGCCCGGAAAATTCCGCACGCGACTTCAGCTCCAAAGGAATACCAGAGGGCGCGGCGACCAGCGCCTCGAAGAAAGGCCGCCATTCTTCGAAATTGTCGGTGGAGACCGTGAGGTTGAGCGGTTCGGCCGCGGACTGGGGCCCGATCTTCTCTGCCAGCGTCCCCTGTGCAGTGATATGGGAATGCGGCGTATGGAATTCGGCAGCGGCAAGATGAAGGGTCAGGCTACGGCCGTCTTCCAGTGTGCCGCGAGCCGCCCCGCTTACAGGAAGCATGCTGGAGGAAGTCTTCGGGGGGGCCTGCATGGCAAGATCAAAGTCTGCCTTGAGCCCTTCTCCCCGCCCTGACCAGGTCGCGTTAAGGGTGCCGTCTGCCGTGGAGGCCGGATGCAACTGGGCCAGGAGGACGCTGGGAGTGCGCACGGGGCGCAGGAAATTATCCAGCCGCATCTGGTGGAGGCGGGAATTGAGATGGAACTTTGCCGGCGAAACCTGAAAATCTGCTTCCAGGGTCCCCTGCACTGTGCCTCCCCAAACCGAGGCAACGAGGTTGGTGAGACTGAGCCGGCGATTTTCCCACGCATAACTGGTGGCGGCTTCCACGCTCAGCGGTGGAAAGGCGGAGGTAAGTATTGCCACCTGGCGGGCCTGGGCGCGTCCTCGCGCGGAGATGGCTCCGTCCTGATAAACGGCCGTACCTTCGATTTGCAATGTGCCGGCCCGCAGTTCAGGCGCGCCGATAAAACGGGCGAGGGAAGGGATATCCGCTGAACCATGGAACGAGCCGGAAGCTTGCACCGCAGGCTGAGGAATGACGGTAAAGGCTGCTTCGCCGGATGTGCCCTGGGTCTTCCATGCAAATGAGGAGAAGACCAGGCTGGTGGCAGACAGCTCAAAGCGGCTATTGAAATTGATGGGGGGAGACGACCAGTGCGACGAGCGAATGGTGGTGGCGGAGGAAGAAATCGTGCCGTTGTAATGGCCCTTTGTCATGCGCAGGAGAACGGCCAATTCCCGTGCTTCCAATTCCATGGATTGCTGCTGGTTGTTCCAAAAGAAAAGTGAGTGGGAAATCGTTAGGCGTCCAATGGAGAGGTCCATCAAATCCGCGAGTCCCGGCTGTGCTGCTTGATCCTTCCGGTGGGGCAAATTCGTGATGCCCTGGGAATCTGTGTGGAGGCGTACCTGGAGTTGGTCTATGTCCAGGTGGCGCAATCGAAGGCGCTGGTGAAAAAGTTGTGCCGGGCTCAACCCGGCATCAACCTCGTACACGGAAATCAGGGGCGCCTCACCCGCGGCTTCCGAGCCGTGAATCACCAGTTTTTGCAAAGTAATCTGGAACAGCCAGGGCTTAAAGCGGAAGTGGCCTATTTCCACGCGGCCGCCTGTAACGTTTTCGAGTCCGGCGATGACCCGCCGCTCCAAAACACGCTGGAACCACGCGCCGTCCATGACGATTAGCGCAGCCAGCGACAAGGCGAGCAGGTTTTCC
>CAYTMD010000423.1:0-5822 GCA_964438685.1 uncultured Acidobacteriota bacterium | reverse complement strand
CCCCGCCGCCAACTGTGCGTCACGAAGCCTGGCATAGGACTGTGCAGGGTCCTGTCCCTTGGCATTGCACCAGTCGACCTTCACGTAATCCGTGCGCCACAGGGCGAAGGCCGCCATGTCGTCCAACTCATGGTCCCTGGTGCCGGGCATGGCTTTGCTACAAGTGCGGGTGCCGGCGTCGGTATACAGTGCATATTTCAACCCACGTTGCCGGATATAGTCGCCGAGGCCGCGCAGCCCGCTGGGATAGCGTTCAAGGTTGGGCGTGAGCTTGCCGTTGTCGCCGCGAGAAAAACAGATTCCCTCGTCAGGGCCCACGTACACGTAACCCGCGTCCTTCATCCCGCTGCTGATGAGGGCGTCGGCGATTTCCTTGATCAGTTTCTCGTTCTGAGGTTCCTGGCCAAACTCATTCCACGGATACCAGCCCATGGGTGGAGTCATCGCCAAGCCGTCCTCCGTGGCTCGGAGTTTCGTTGCCGGACTTTGTCCCTTCGTCACCGGGGCCAAAAATAAAAACGCGATGATGATTCCCAAAACCGGCAATGGTGTTTTTCTCACAGAAGTAGTCCTTGGTTGGTAAATTTATGAATATGATTCGCGATCCTGAAGCCAGCGAATTCAACCATGTTCTCGTCTGAAACTGCGATAACTGAAGCGAGGGGAGTCTATCACACGTCAGGATTGGCCGTGGGCACTCTACAATTCGCGTGCCCCATTCAGATTAACGACGTGTGATTGGAATGCAATACCGGTCATACGAAAAGCTCGCGGTCAGGGCAGCACCGGCCACGGCCATCCACTGTTGCGCTTCGCGATTCACATGATGGGAGCCACCCATTCCTTTGCATCCTGCATTTGAGCTCCTGGCAAGGACAGAGTCCTCATTTCGGCTCAGTGGATACAGCGGGTGGCCGGGGAGGCGTAGTCTGGCCCGACACCACCTTCATTTCGCGGCCATCGTTCAACTGCAAGCGCTGCCCGTCCCAGAATGAAAAAGCGGTGGGGTCATTGGTATCGACTTCCGGCCTGTCTGGAGGAGTCATGGCGAGTTGCCCCTGATAAAGAAGCTCCCCGGATGAATCCGTGTAAATACTGGCTCGATATATGGGGGCGGGGTCAGACGCCTTCTTTTGTAAGCGGACGAAAACGCCCCCATCGGGACCTCCAAGCCAAAATGAATCTTGCGGAACAGCAGGAGGTCGGGGGGGAGGGCTAACGTTTCTTTGACAGTCCATAAGGCCAAAGACAAGGCAGACGAGGCACGCGGAAATAAGCGCTGTCCCAAGCCGGGCCGCTCGCTGGTAAGATGCAAACCCAATCATTTCCGTCTCCCGAGAGCCGCTTGTTGAGGATTCTCGCCCGGCGCGCCCGAAAGGGAAATATTCTCGACACTCAGCGTGTTCTTTTTCGGCATGTAATCCAACTTTGGCAAGCCAGCTCTGACCCTATCAATATAACCGATCGGGCGCGGGTCGAGCATCCAAGGGGTGTCGACGCCTCCTGCCTCCATAACCTCCTTTACGAAGTGGATACAACTGTGGGTTGTCAAGCTGTAGGGCGCTCGCTGGGGGTCTTTGTTGGCACTGACACGCTTCTGGCAATATGCGAGCATCGCGCTGAAGCCTCCCGTCGGAACCTCGATATATGCCCCGCTGATACGGCCACCCTGGCCTGCGACCGTTGAGATTTGGTGAAGCGTCTTGCAGAGCGATTTGTAGGTTGGCCGGCCCTTGGGATCAATTGCGACATCGGGTATTGTCACCTGACGTGTGACCCCAAGCGCCGCCCGGTCGTAGCGCCCATACTCGAAGTATTTGGTGAGGCCATTCTTGCCGTTGATGAACAACACTCCGGCATGTCCCAATTCCGGCAGCTTGTTGTTGGTGCTGGGAATGCGAATCATGGGAGGGAAAACATCTCTTCCGAGAAACTTGTGGGGGAGTTGAATGTTCAGTTGCGGTGTGCTCACAGCGATCAAATAATCTGGAAATATGGTCGGAATCACAGTGTCCATCGAAGCCCTCCTCCACGATCAAGGATACTAGCCGGCTCCACGCGGGGGGACAATCCACCGAGATTTCCCCCGATCATACCAGATTTTTTCAGAGTATACCCAGAGGGTTTGCGAGGTTTTGTGCGGCTCAATGATTCAGGATTCGCTACGTTCTTTGAGCCCTTTTGCCCCGGTGGCGACGTAGCACTGATTCAGGCTGCGATAGAGGCGGGCTATTAGAGGATTCGCCCGCACCCGTAAGCAGTCCGGCCCCACTTCGACCCTACACGCCGAACCTCGAATCTCCAACCCCTAATTCTGTGCTCCGGCCTCCGCACTCTTCCCCAGCCTGCGGATTTGCTCTTCCTTTGGGATGTCCTTGGGATATTGCACGTCCTCAAACACATCTCCATTCACATTGTTCAGGACGATCACCGGTGCTGCGCTCATCGGGCCGATTTCGACTTTGGTTAGATGCACTCCACGCACGTCGTCCAAGACCATTGCCGGACGGTAGTCTGGCTGCTGCAGCGTGATGCGGCAGTTGCGGAACTTAATCCCCTCGGCGTGCCGCATGTAAAACCCCCAGGCCGGCAGTTCGCCAAACATGGAGAATTCGGGATATTTCCCTTCCTGCTCCGGCACCTGATCGAGCGCGTCCCAACGAGCCTGTGCCCGCGCGGGCGTACCGCCTCCGGCGTAAATGATCTCAATATTTTCCAAAACCACGTTGGATACCGGATGTCCGGGTAGCCCGGTGATGGAGGACGGGTATACGTTGTGCGGCTCTCTGGGCGGCGGACCGGAGAATTCATAACCTGCGTCGGGAGCACCCGCGGGCACTTCCACCTTCACGTTGCGAATCGTCACGTCGCTCAGCGTGCCAACCGGCGCATTGGTGTTGCGATGGCCAAGCTTGAGAAAAATGGCGTTTCCGGTGTTCGTGGCGCTGACGTTCTCAATGCGTATGTTTTTCAACACGCCGCCGTCCACACACTCCAGGGCCACGGCGGAACGAAAAGTGTCATACACCACAAGGTCGTGCGCGTAGATGTTGCGGAAGCCGCCGAAACATGGCGTGCCAAGTTTGAAGGCGCTGGCGCTGGATCGGATTCGGCAGTGGGAAACCTCCACATCCTCACACCTGCTCGCCGGGTCAGTCGATTTAAGACAAATGCCGTCATCGGATCCATTCACATCGCAGTCGGTCACGCGCACTTTGGTGCAATCGGTGATGTCGATGCCGTCATTGTTCCGGTACGCCGTGCTGTTCACGTGGATGCCTTTGATCACGAGACCGTCACATTGGATGTAATCCTGCACCCAGTTGGACGAATCCTTCATGGTCACACCAGACACTCGCACGTTGCGGCATTTGCGGAACACAATCATCTTCAGACGGTGGCTGGGCCAGTTCAGGTGCATGGGGATCAGCGGATCGTTGATTTCCCCCGCCAAGATCCTGCGGATGATATCCTGCACTAATAGGCGGCCTTGACCGTCAATCGTGCCGGAGCCTGAAATCGCCACGTCTTCCTGTCCGTCCGCCAAAAGTAGGGCTTGCGAGAGACGATCCCCTGGATAGTCCGGGAGCCACTCGCTGCCCAGCAACGTCGCGCCGGCCTCCAGGCGCAGTTCCACGTGGCTCTTCAATACCAGGCTGGCGCTCAAGAAAATTCCTGCCGGGAAGCTCACTGTACCACTGCCGGATTGATTTGCCGTGTCAATGGCCGATTGAATTGCGTGCGTATTAAGAGTTTTGCCGTCGCCGATGGCGCCGAATTTCTTCACGTCGAAAGTTCTGCTGGCATCAGCGGCAATAGAAATGGAATTGGCAAGAAGAATCCCCACCCACAGCAAGACTGCTGTAATAAAGTCTCTCTTTGACATGGAGGTTCCTACTCCCATGGGGTTTGAGATCTTTGGCGCGCGGAGCGCCGGTGTGAATCACTTGGATCTGGTCGCGATGGCAGAGCACAAGCGGGGGAGCCTGCCGCGCCACTTACCATGCCACCAGGCTGAACTGCATCTGCACTCTGCCCACACCCACGATGTCATTTTCTTTGAGCTCGACCCTGGCCGTCAGGGGAAGGCCGTTGACAGAAACCTTTTTGATGGTGGGAGACAAGAGGTAAGCGGCGCCCTGCTTGTTGATCATGGCGGCAATTTTCGGTGCGAACCAACCCTTTAGCCGGATGGTGCATTGGTCGGACTTGCCGATCATCGCGGTCTTGGAAGTAAGAAGGAATTCCTTCGAGGCCGTCTTCCCCTTGAGTACTGTCAGCTTCCCCATGCGCGCGGCAACCGTTCCTGCTGCGGCCGCCTTGCCCTTGGCGAATGCCTCTTGCAGTTCCCGCCGTTTCTTCGTATCCAGCACCATGGTGCCCGTGAGCCTTACCTCTTCCTCTTCCACCTCCCGCGGCGGTGCGACGGCCTGCGGCTTAGCTCCCGGGAGGTCCTTGGAGAAGCGCACGGTGTGCTTGCCCACGGTGATGACATCGCCGTGGGTTAGAGGGGCCTGCGTAATCCGGACTCCATTAAGCAACGTGCCATTCAGACTGCCCAGGTCCTCAACGTAATAGACTCCGCCGTGGGAGAAGACCCGCGCGTGATGAAACGACACGGCCGGATTATCTATGAAAATGTCCATTTGAGGTGACCGCCCAATCGTCGCAGGGTTTTCACCAATCGGAAATTCTCTTATAACCGAATTCCCGAAGCCAAGTTTCAAAACGGGCATAGGGCACCTCGGGCAGGACTTAAGCCTGTTCCAGATTCTTCCCTCATAACGGCCCATAGTATAAAGCATACAACCTCGTTCTGGAGAAGGTTGTTTCGGGTTGCCAAAGAGCGGGAAATCCTCGGCTTCCGACCCCATCCAGCGCGCCGATCAGCTTGGACCCGCGGCTTCTGAGGTCCGGGACCTCCCGGAAGCCTTGACTTGATTGTTCAAGTTTGGTTCTATTCAGGCGGTGATCTCAGCGGGAGGAGAATTTATGGATACCTTGGCTTTAAGCAAGGAGTTACTTCGGGTTGTGGATGCGGCAGAAGCAGTTCTTGGGCGCGTCAGTGGGGAGGAAAGCAGCGCGCCAGTCCTGGCGGGCGGATGGTCACGACGGCAAGTGATGGGCCACCTGATTGACTCCGCCTCGAACAATCATCAGAGGTTCGTGCGGGCGTCGCTTCAGGACTCTCTGGAGTTTCCCGGTTATGACCAGAACGGCTGGGCGCGCGTGCAGGCTGCTGAGGAAGCGGATTGGTCCTTGCTGGTCGCTCTCTGGGCGAACTATAACCGGTATCTCGCGCATGTTATCGCTCATCTGCCGACCGCCAAACTGGAAGTTCCCGTTCGAGTTGGCCAGGACGACCCCGTGACGCTCAAATTCCTGGCGGAGGATTACCTGCGGCATATGGTTCATCACCTCGGCCAAATCGGAGCCGCGCCGGTGGGGAAGAGTTTTGCGGGTTGACGCCGCAAGCGCAGCGTGACAGCAGAGGCTCGCCTTCAGCTGAACAGTTTGTCATGTTGTTTTCGCATTGTGACAAAACCGTGTAACCGGCTTTTTATCCGCATGTTGTCAGCTTCGCAGCATGAAAAATGCCCTCTTGCGACCTTTATTTTCAGGATGTTGCCAGCTTTGGTGGGTTCGTCACGGGGGGCACGCTGGGGACACAAAGTCGCCACAAAATTCGAGGGCCGGGGCGGACTGCTTCCGCTCTCGGTCTGGCAACCTTTGGCCCCGCATCGGGCGGGAAATCGAGCTTGGCAAATTGCATTGTAAAGTTCTTCCTGCCCGGCCCATGAATACCATCGGCTTCCGGGCAA
>CAYTMD010000422.1:0-5827 GCA_964438685.1 uncultured Acidobacteriota bacterium | reverse complement strand
GCGTAATCACCATGAAGATGATCAGCAGAACCAGCATCACATCCACCATGGGGGTTACGTTAATATCCGAGACTGCCCCAAGCGTTGTGGTTTTCTTGGCCATTTACTTCTTCCCCCGCGACGCGCGTTTGATGAAGTAGTCGATCAACTCCGAGGAGGAGTTATCCATCTCGACGTCGAAAGATTCGATCTTGGTGGTGAAATAGTTGTAAATCCACACGGCCGGGATAGCAACGAAAAGGCCGATGGCGGTGGTGACAAGGGCTTCAGAAATACCGCCGGCCACTGCTGCCAGACCGGTTGATTTGCTGCCCGCGATCCCTTGAAACGCGTGGATGATTCCGAGCACGGTGCCGAACAGTCCGACGAAAGGCGCCGTGGAACCAATGGTGGCAAGCGTGGAAACGCCGCGCTTCAGTTCCGCGTGCACGATGGCCGCAGCCCGTTCCAATGCCCGCTTGGACGCTTCGATGGTTTCGCCGGGGATTTCCGTTGAAACTTGATGCGCCTGGAATTCCTGCAGGCCTGCCGTGACGACTTTCGCCAGGTGGCTGCGCTTGTTCTGCTCCGCGATGGAGATCGCTTCGTCAATTTTTCCATCTTTCAATGCACCCGCCACGGCCGGGGCGAAAACCCGCGACTGCTTACGGGCGGAACTGAACGCAATCCAACGGTCGATCATGACACCGATCGACCAAGCCGACATAATAAAGAGAACAATTACCACGAAGCGAGCCGGCCATCCCATGGAGTGCCACATGGAAAGGGGGTCAAATCCTGCCGCCTCACCGCCTTCTGCCTGGAACAACCACAGACCTAAACTCATCAGGTTTGCAGCTAACATAATGTTGTTATCCCTCCTCAAAAATTACCAGAATGATCTGGTTATTCTGCTAACGTGAAGTTCACGTCGATCTCGGTAGCCACCTCAACCGAATCACCATTCAGCAAAGTGGGTTGATAGCGCCAGCGCTGCACGGCATCCAATGCTGCTCGAACCAACAGCGGGTGGCCTGAAATTACTTTCAAATCCTGAATCGTGCCATCTTTACTGATCGTCGCGTCCAGGCGTACGGTGCCCTGAATACGCGCCATCTTAGCCAAGGGAGGATACTCGGGCCTTGGCGCAAAAATCAACTTTGCTGATTCCACCTGGCCGCCAACCCGGATTCGCTTGGGAGCTTGCGGCTTCGGAGGCGGGGGCGGGGGAGGAGGAGTTGCGCTGGAAATTGCGCCGCCGATGACGCCTCCCAGCACTCCACCAAACGATCCACCAGGAACGCCGCCCGGAACACCACCTACCACGCCAACTCCGGCGCTGGGAGGCGGCTCAGGCTCGTCCTTGACCTGGGCAATGGTCTTGGGAATAACCGTAGGAGCCCGCATCACATCTTCCACGCTGACCCGGCGGATTATTCTGGGAGCAGGAGCGGCCGCCGCGGGGGGCGGAGGCGGCGGAGGCGGAGGGGGCGGTGCCGCCAGGAAGGTCATCAACTGTGCTTTGGGCAAGGCCTCAGTATAAATCAGAGGTATCAGCACCATCACGCCAATGATGATGACTTCAAATATGTAAGCGATGGGGAGGGTTGCGCGTTTCCAGTCGCCGGTTTTGGACGCGCTGTAAATAAGATAGATGATGAATCCTACCAGCGGGAGCAAGAGATTGATTACAACCCAAACCCACGGGCTGAAACCGTTGCGCCGTGCGTCCGACATAACATAGCAGATGATCAGTGCCCACCCTGTAATCACCCCAGCCAAAATTCCCGACTGCGTCGCAATCACACTCGGATCATTGGCCGAAACCATGGGCAATGCAAAGTAGACTGCACCGAAGGTGACCACGCCGATGATGATCGAGATGAGCCAATGCTTGCCCTTCAATACCGGCGCCATCTTGGACGAGGACTCCAGCAAGGTGTCTTCAAACATGGATTATCGCCTCCTCAAAAACTACGCGCGAGATGGTCAGGCCATCGAAAAGAGACCTGGCCGACACGCGATCACGCAACCTTGACCCTCGAACTCACCGGACCTATTGGACTCTTGGCAAAACGCTGGTAGAAATACACCACAATCGGGCTGGCTATAAAGATCGATGAATAAGTACCAATGATCACTCCCACCACCAAGGTGAAAGCGAATCCGTGGATGACTTCGCCTCCAAACAGGAAAAGGGAGAGAACAGCCAGAAAAGTCAGGCCCGAGGTCAGAATAGTCCGGCTCAGAGTCTGGTTAATGCTGTGATCAACGAGATTAGAGAATTCCCCGCGTTTAATCGTATGGACATTCTCCCGAATCCGATCAAAGACCACGATGGTATCATTCATGGAATAGCCCACCAGCGTCAGCAGGGCCGCGATGACCGTCAGGGAAATTTCCTTGTTCATTAGCGAGAAAATCCCGAGCGTAATTATCACGTCGTGGAAAGTGGCAACCACCGCCGCGACGCCATAAATTAACTCAAAACGAAACCAAATGTAAATCAACATTGCGCCCAAGCCCGCCAGCGTCACGTAAAGGGCCTGGCGGCGCAAGTCCGCGCCCACTTTCGGCCCTACGATCTTGGTGTTGGTGATGGCGTAACTGGACAAGTAAAAGTCATTCCCCAGCGCCGAGACGACAGGAGGGGTAACACCCGGCACGCTGCTGAGTTCATTGAGGTCCTTCAGCAAACCTTGTCGCGCCGGGTCATTCCGGTAGTTCACAACGGCGTCGGCCAGACCGCGATACGTCTTGGTGGCGGTATCCATGCCTTTGGCCCCCAAACCCAGGGGGTCGTCCGCTATCAGGCGCTCAGCCACGGATTGGGGACTGGCGTTGTTAAAGTCCAATTTCCCCTCGGGGCCCTTGCCATATAGGTCCGTAAGACCTGCCACAATTGCCTGTTTGCCGGTGTCCAGCGCACTACTGGAGGAGGTGGTTTGCAGGTCGAGGCCAATGATCACCGCGTTTGCACTTGCCGGCACAACTCCCTGGATCGTAGCGTTCCGCAGGCCCTGCTTATCCAACTCATGGCGGATAGACTCAATATTGGGGGATTGGGAAAACTTTACATCCACCTGCGTCCCTCCACGGAAATCGATTCCATAAAGGAATCCGTGGTGAGCCACGATGGAAATAATCCCGGTCAGCGCCAAGGCCAGGGAGAGGGAAATGAAATACCACTTGATTCCCATCCAGTCGATCTTTGGTTCGTGGAAAAACTCCATGGCCCCCCTCTAGACCTCTCCAATAAGATTGACACCGCAAGAAAGCGTAAAGTTCCAGAATATTCTCGTGCTTGTCTGAAAGAGCTTGGCTAGAAAGTCGAAAAAGAGGAAAAGTCGAAAAAGCAATCCTTGCAACTGCCCCAACTCCTTCGACTGCCTTCCTTAGACTCCTTCAACTTGCCGTCCTAGATACTCAGCAACGCACCTTTTTCCCGCCGCGAGAGAATATAATCAAAAATCAGTCGCGAAACAAAAACCGAGGTGAACAGGTTGGCGATCAAACCGATCGTCAAAGTGACGGCAAAACCTCGAATCGGCCCCGTCCCAAAAGCAAAGAGAATCGCAGCAGAAACTACCGTGGTAACGTGGGTGTCAATAATCGTTCGGAAAGCTTGCTCAAAACCCGCGGCGACTGCCGCCCCGACGGCCTTGCCAAGTCGCAATTCCTCGCGAATCCTCTCGAAGATAAGCACGTTCGAGTCCACACCCATACCAACGGTCAAAATGACCCCTGCAATGCCTGGCAGAGTGAGAACCGCGCCAATATAGCCCATTGCCGCGACAAGAATGAGCAGATTCAGCGCCAGGGCGACGTTTGCGTTGATTCCCGAGCCGCGATAATAGACCAGCATGAAGCCCATTACTGCGAATAAGCCCACAATGGACGCAATCACGCCATGCCGGATGGAGTCAGCTCCCAGAGAGGGTCCCACCGTCTCCTCCGACTGATACTTGATGGAGGCAGGCAGGGCGCCGGACCGCAACACCAGCGCCAGATCCTGGGCCGTCTGCGGGGTGAAATTTCCTCCGGTAATCTCACCGTGGTCGGTAATCTGGCCGTGAATCGCCGGGGCGCTGTAAACGCGATTGTCCAGCACAATCGCCAGGAGTTTATTGATGTTCTCACCTGTCACGCGGCCAAAGCGCTCAGCACCGTCGCGGTTCAGATTGAACGTCACGCTGGGCCGCCCGGCTGTATCATGCGAAGGCTCAGCGCCGGTCAAATCACGTCCGTTGACCGCCGCGATGTGGTTAAGCACATACCAGTTTTCGGTCCCACTTTCATTCCCGGAGAGCAATTCGGTGTCCGGCGGAAGGACACCACCGTGGGCCGCAAGGGCCGCCTCGCGGGATGAAAAAGGCCCGTCCTGCACCAGTTTGAACTCCAGCATGGCCGTGGACTGCATGATGTCTTTAACGCGAGACGGGTCATCCACTCCCGGCAATTGCACCACTAATTCAAAATCTCCCTGGCCGTACTCCGCAATTGTGGGTTCCACCACCCCCAACTCGTCAACGCGGCGGCGAATGGTTTCCATCGCCTGCATCAGCGCCTGGTTGCGAAGAGTGACCGCCGCGCTGGTTTTTAAAACCAGCCACCGGGCGGTTTCATCTCCGGGAACCCGAACCAAATCCCAGTCAGAGAACTGATTGTTTACAACGGTTTGCAGATCAGACGCTTTATCCTGGGGGATGCCCTTGATCAGGATTCGGTGAATGGGGGGAGTTTGGGTCTTGTCGTCATCGGTGGCAATATCCGCGTAGGGGATGCTCTTGGACTTCGCTTCGTCCTTCAGCCGCTCAAGCGCCTCGCCGGCCGTAATGTTCACCGCATCCTCAACCTGCACCTGCAAAATCAGGTTGGTTCCGCCTTTCAGGTCCAGCCCCAGGTGAATACGGGTGTGGAGATTGTCCTTGAGCTCCTGGACATTCTTGGGAAATCCAGTAATTCCCAAAATGCATGCCACAACGACAGCAAGAATGAATATTGCCCGGCCTCGAATCTTGGTTTCCATGGATAAACTTCCTCAGTGCCCTTCCTAAATGGCCTTGCCATTCAGCGCTTGTTACCCCCGGCCCAACCGTAGGAGCGCTATTGTACCTCGTTTACTGCGGCGACAAAACGTGTAAAGGTAAGGGAACCTTTCGACCCGCTATTCCATTCGCTCACTTAGAGGGAAACACTGGAGAACCCTATCCTCGCAGTGGTTACTTTTTCCCTTTGGCCCCGGAGTCCTGCTTACTGGCGTCGTCCGCTTCCTCGCTCACAATGCCCGTAACGGACGACCGTGCTATGTCAACCTTAACCTGCGGGGCAATCTGCAACTGCACAGTATTGTTGCGGAAGCCGGCGATCGTACCGTAAATCCCGCCGTTGGTCACCACCCGGTCTCCGGTCTTCAAGTTAGCAAGCAATTCCTGGAGTTTCTTGCGCTGCTTGGATTGCGGGGCGAGGACCAGGAAATACCAGATCGCGAAGAGCGGGGCGAAAAAGAAAAGCAACTGCATCAGCGCGCCCGACATACCGGGGTCCGCCGCCAGAAGGATAGGATTTACGAAGAGGCACTCAATCAAGGCCGGGCCATTTTTTCTTAGGATTTTAGGATGAGAAACCCGTCCGCGACGTACGGGATTTTCTCGGTTCGGGTTTTCCAGATTCGCTTCGGGTATAAAAACGTCTAAGGTTTCGACCGCACCCTGCCGAGGAATTCCGCGAACTCTCCAAACAGGAGAGACTGCCTGATTCTGCGCATACTGTCAAGGTAAAAGTGGATATTGTGGTGAGTAGCCAGGATCGCTCCCAGCATTTCACCGGTCATAAACAGGTGCCGAAG
>CAYTMD010000421.1:0-5847 GCA_964438685.1 uncultured Acidobacteriota bacterium | reverse complement strand
TAGCGAGCGCTTGTGCCGCACCTCATTCCCAACCTGACGCGATCTGTTTTGGACAGAAGTGTTGTTAGATCGCCCCTTTGGGGCTCACCTGCCCACCCTCTCCCGATGCGGAGAGGGAAAACCGAGCACGCGCGGAGGCGCGTAAAAACTGTGTTTTCCTTCTCCCCAGGGGAGAAGGTGGACCGCGACGGGCGTTCTCACCAGCCGTCGCGGGCCGGATGAGGGGTCTCTTCCGCGGTTGTTCCTAAACAAAGGCGATGTTCAGGGAAAAGGTACTGACACCTTTCCCAGCGCCACCTTTTCCAGCCCAATTCCGCATCGAAAGCGGCGTACTCGACTTTTACTGTTTCGAACATCGGCTGGCCATTGAACTCGATGGCGGCGTTCACTCGCAGATCGACCAGATGCTCAAGGATGCCGCCAAAGAAGATTATTTGCGGACCCTCGGCATTCGATTGTTGCGTATTCCAAATGCGATGGTGCTGGAACACCCCGACGAGCTCGTGCGGAAGGTTGTAGACATGATGGAGGAGATGGGGGAGAACGGGAAGAAGTGACCCCTCACCCCCCGCCTTGCGGTCCCCCCTCTCCCCTGCGGAGAGGGAGGTTGTTTCAAGCGGGACGCGGCTTGGACTAATGGCATCTGATGCCGTAATCCAAAATCCAAAATCAGAAATCCAAAATTCAATTCGGTTCTGCGGCGCTGGTGAGTTCGAAGAAGTGGTGCCCCATGATGGCCAGCGTTATGGCCTTGCTGAAGTGGTGCCGGTGGAGCCGCAGGGACTGGGCGAGGAATTTCCAGTACTGCCAGCGGTAGTTGCTGAGCAATCCCTGGCGGAAAAGCGAGCGGCCGAGCGCCAGCACGTCCGAGAACACCAGGGGCGAGCGCGACCCGCTGCCCAACTGGGAGAGGAATGCCGAAGCGCGCTGGAAGTACTCGCGGGGGTTGTAGATGGTCTGGAGAATGCGCTGGTAGCCGTCCAGCAGCACTTTGGAATCCATGCGCGGGATGAAGTTCAAGTCCGCGAGGGTGTTATTTCCCAGGCTGGCTTTCAGCAGCCGGCCCTCCGACTTGAGCCTCCGCCATAACTGGGTGTTGGGCAGGGCAGTGAGCAGGCCGACCATGGAAAGCGGGATCGCCGCCTGGCGGATGAACTCAATTTGGCGGTCAAAAACGTCGGGCGGATCGTTATCAAATCCTACGATGAAGCCCGCCATGACTTCCATGCCGTAAGCCTGGATCAGTTTCACGCTTTCCAGCAAATCCTTGCGGAGATTCTGGAACTTGGTAGTTTCCTTCAAGCTTTCGGCCACCGGCGTTTCAATGCCCAGGAAAACCCGCGTGAAATGGGCCTCGCGCATCATCGCCAGCATTTCTTCGTCTTCCGCCAGGTTCAGGGAAGCTTCCGTGTAAAGCGAGAAGGGAAACTTGTGGTCCCGCATCCATTCCACCAGGCGGGGCAGCAGAGCCTTCACGCTTTTCTTATTGCCGATGAAGTTGTCATCAACCATAAAGACCGAGCCGCGCCAGCCGAGGCTGTGAAGCTGGTCAAGCTCCGCGCACACCTGGTCAGGAGTCTTGGTGCGCGGGCGGCGGCCATAGATTTCAATGATGTCGCAGAACTCGCAGGTAAAGGGACAGCCGCGCGAGAATTGGACCGACATGGAACTATAGCGGCTTAACTTGGCCAAGTGCAGCTCAGGCAGGGGGACGTGCGTAATATCGACCACTTGCGGATCTTTGTAGTGTTGCTTGGCGGTTCCTTGTTCGAGATCTTCGGCAAGCTGGCTGATGATCTCCTCCGCCTCGCCTTCCACAATATGGTCGGCCTGGGCAATCGCGGGGTCATGGGCGCTGACGATGGGCCCACCCACCACGATTCGCCGGCCGCGTTGCTTGGCCCGCGCCATGTGCTCCTTCATGGAGGGGCCTTGCACAATCATGCCGCTGAAGAACACCACATCCGCCCAGTCGATGTCCTTGTCCTTCATCCTTTGGACATTCAAATCCACCAGGCGCTTTTCCCAGTATTTGGGCAGCATTGCGGAAACGGTGAGCAGTCCCAGGGGAGGGAAGGCCGAACGCTTGCCCTGAAAGGGCAGGGCATGCTTGAAGCTCCAGAACGTGTCGGGAAACTCCGGATAAACCAGAAGGACTTTCATGGATGTTCCTCCCTGGGGAGAGTGTTGAATACTCCAACCCTTGGGCGCCCGGACAAAGCCGCGACGCCGCTCGACCTTGGACCACTGAGTTTGAAGCGAAGCCCTGTCCCAACCTTGAGCCACTGGCAATTGCCCATCTCAGTGACGTGGGAAGGTGACACTAATGGGGGCAGGATTTTCGAAAAGTGCAATTATTCTGCTGGCCGAAAGCCCCACGCGGCAGGTTCCTCAACTCACGCCAAGTCTAGCACCATTAATGTTAGCGCTCCAGCAAAAAGGTCGGACCGCATTTCGCGCACCGGCGGTTGCCGCCTGCCCTGGCGCAAGGAGAGGCTGCCGCCTCCGCCCCCATTCAACTATTAGATTCTTCTCTCGGGTATCTTGTCTGTGCAGAATTGCACACTTTGACACAAAAACCGGCAGGGCCATGGATTGCAGTTTCCTGATTGACCGGGCGGCTACGCCAGCGCCAGATTCAGATTTTCAATGGCCTCGTCAATCTCTGCCGTATTCTTGTAGCCGACTGTGACGCAATCAACTCCCGCCTTCCGGAAGGCGTACCGCATTGCCGCCTGGCGATCCTCACGGGTGGTGAACGCACCCTCCCCCACCAGCTTCATGCTGATGATGCCCATCCCGTCCTGGCGGACCTGTTTTACATGCGTGGTGACCTCGTCAACATCTCCCAATCCGCCCGTGGCGTAGTCCTCGGCGTCCATCTTTACGCCTTTGTGATTCATCCGGATCATCGCGATCTGCAGCCACTCGTTTTCCGGAAACTTGCGCAACGCCGGCAGCCCGTGCACCGACGCCCCCCGTCCGACGACCGCATGTTTGGCTTGGGCTTCCGCAATGCCGTCCTGCCACCGCTGGCTGTCGGCCGGCCACGTTGCCGTGTGCTGATAGTGCAGCAGCATCACGTCAAAGTACTCGGTATTGGCAAGTTTGCGCAGCTCATCGATCTTCTGCCGCGGATCCGCGTCGCCATGCGTCGTGATCTTTGACATCAGCCGGTAGCTATCCCGCGGAATGCCATTCAGCGCGACGCCGAGCATTCTGTGCATGTCGCCGTAAGACTCAGCGGTTTCAAAAAAGCGAATGCCGCGATCGTAAGCATAACGGACCAGCCGGGTAAATTGCTCCTGCCCCAACTCGCGCTGCACTCTGCCGCCCATGGTGCCAGTGCCGAAGGCGAGGCGCGTCACCTTTACACCGGATTTCCCGAGCGTTACCCAATCCGTCGCCGTTTCGCGCGCCGCCCTCAACGGAAAGCTTCCAGCACCGGCCAGCGCCGCAGCCGCAAGTCCAGTCTTCAGGAAATCACGCCGGGAGTAGCGAACCATTGTTTTCCTCCAACAAGCCGGGTTAAACCCTGAGCATCGCTAAATTAAACCGCCACGGGATTGCGCAGTCAAGGACAAAAAGTCACACGTCTTGCATTGGGCTTTCTTGACCAATCGTGGCAATTTCGGGTTTATCCATCAGGCGAAGAACCGCACTGTTTTCCCCCGCCGGGTCCACGCCGTCCTAATTTTCCGGTTCCACATTCACCCCGGCCCCCAAAGGCGTTAAAATAACAATTAGCAATGCTCGAAAGCCCCGGTAACGGGCGCGGTCATCTGGCCCACGGCGGCTGCCAACCGTGCTTATCCTGGCACCTATGGTGGCTGGGGGCGAGGGGGGATCAATAAACTTAAGTGGACAGCATCTGCGTAGAGCCCCGCCCTTCCGACTGGTCCCCCAAAAGGCCCCAATGCAGTGAGAATAGCGGGAGCTGACAGTCAACATTATGCCAAACAAAGCCATGGAAGTTGTCGAGGGTGATATCACGGCGCAATCGGTCGACGCCATAGTGAACGCGGCGAATACCTCGCTATTGGGTGGGGGCGGCGTGGACGGAGCGATTCATCGCGCCGCAGGGCCGGAACTTCTGGCGGAATGCCGCACCTTGCACGGTTGCCCCACCGGCGATGCCAGGCTGACGAAGGGCTATCGTCTCCCGGCGCGGTGGGTCATCCACACCGTGGGCCCCGTGTGGCGCGGCGGAAATAATTTCGAAGATGAACTATTGGGAAACTGCTATCGGCGGTCGCTCGAAATAGCGGTCAAGACCGGCATCCGCAGCGTGGCCTTCCCCGCCATCAGCACCGGCATCTATGGATTTCCGTTGGAACGTGCGACGCGCATTGCCGTGCGAGAGGTCGGCGCTTTCTTGGCGAAGAACCCCGCCATCGAAAAGGTCTTCTTCGTTTGCTTTGACCGGCGCACTCACGACTGTTATCAACGGGTGCTGGGTGAAAGCTAAGCAAGGGCGTAGGATATGGCGTCCTTTGCTTGACTTCCGGATACCCTTCGGATAGTTTTGCTCGGAAGAACGTTGGCGGATCCAATCTATGAAAAAATCATGGGGGCGGTGGGCGTGGCTGGCAGCGGGGACCTGCGTAATCGTCCTGATCTTCTACAACCTGAGCCGGAACCCGGAGTGGCGCAATTTCCGCTGGGACCGCCTCTGGCACTCGATCGTAGGGGCGAGTCCAGGCTACCTGCTGCTGGCAATCCTCAGCGTTTACCTTTCTTTCCTTGTGCGGGCGGCCCGATGGCAGTTCTTCATGCGGCCTATCAAAGCTGCATCTTTATGGGTTTTGTTTGTGGGGCAGATCCTGGGTTTCAGTTCCATCTTCCTGGTGGGCCGCCCGGGCGAACTGGTTCGTCCCGCCTACATCGCTAAAAAAGAGAACGTCCCCATGAGTGCCATGATCGCGGTCTGGCTGCTTGAGCGGGTATTTGACACCATCGCCATGGTTATTCTCTTCGCCGCCGCTATTTATTCCGAACCGGTGAATCCGGACACGCCGCAAGGGGTCTTTGCCCTGCACGAGATGCATAGGTGGGGGCACGTGCTCTTTGGACTTACAGGCCTGCTGATTTTGGGTCTGGTGTTCTTTCGCTTGAAGGCGGCGAGGATGACCGCCTTGGCCCTTATGCTGTTTGCTTTCTTGCCGGAGCGCGCTCTGGGCGCTTTTGCTCGTTTCCTCCGCTCCTTCGTCGAGGGCCTGAGCGTGATTCGCGACTGGAAAGGGTTGGCGGGCAGCGTGGTGACGACCGCCGTCCTGTGGGCGATTAATACCACCATGTTCTGGCTGACGTTTAAGAGCTTCCGGCACCACATGGGCCACCTGCCTTGGTTGGCCGCCGGCCTGACGCTCTTCTGCGCGGCCTTGGGCCTATTGGTGCAACTCCCAGGAGTTGGAGGGGGCTACCAGGTTGGCATCATTCTTTCTTTGACTGAGATCTTCAATATCAAGGTGGAGCCCGCCACAGGGGCCGGCATTCTCGTGTGGGTCATTCAGTTGGTCCCCACCCTGGTACTGGGGCTCATCTTTTTGATCCACGAAGGATTGTCAATTCGCAAGCTGGAAGCCATTGCCGAAGAAGAAGAGAAGGCCGTGACCTTGGGGAAAATCTAGCGCAATTTTTTATCGTGAGATCCGACGATCAGGTGGTCGGGTAAACAAGAACCAACTCAACGCGGGTTGCTGATTGTTCACCTGGTCACCAGATCACCCGATCATCCGGTTACTGAGGTGAACCACTAACGTGAGATGTCCATTCTGCGGGCACGTCGAAGACAAAGTTGTGGATTCTCGCGAGGCGAAAATCGGCGACACCATCCGCCGTCGCCGC
>CAYTMD010000420.1:0-5852 GCA_964438685.1 uncultured Acidobacteriota bacterium | reverse complement strand
CCTCCCTGGGTGGTTTCGATGTCGAACTTGTAGATTTTCCCGGCTTGCTGGGGCGAAGCGATTTCATCTCGATTCATGTACCGCTAATGCCGGGAACGCGGGGGCTTTTCAATGCCGCGGCATTACGGCAGATGAAGCCCACGGCATTCCTTATCAACACCTCCCGAGGCCCGCTGATCGATGGCGAGGCGCTGCGTGAAGCGCTGGATCAGGGCATCATCGCCGGGGCCGGGCTGGATGTACTGCCGGTGGAACCTCCAACCCCTGGTGACCCGCTGGCAGGGCACCCGAGAACGATCGTCACCCCGCACGCCGCCTTTAATTCCGAAGAGTCGCTCGTGGAGTTGAGGGAAACCGCTGCCCATCAAATGGCTGCCATACTCAGCGGCGTGCGCCCGGAAAATATTGTTAACCCCGAGGTGCTGAAACAACCCAACCTGCGAGCCGTTATTCCTGTCACAGGCTGCTCGTAAACGAAAAACGGTTAATGCTCAATGAACCTCCGGTGGAGACCGGGCACCCGAAAGCACGCATTAATTTCAATCAGACTGGATTCCGTTGCATGTTTGCTTTACCCAGGAGAAAGTCCATGCCGTCATCAAAGCTCTTCGCCCGTTTCATACTTTGTCTATCGGCCATCATCATCGGATTAGCCTCGATAAACCCCACGCGTTCAATGGCCGAAGCGCCCACGGGAATTTCGCCAAACGCCCTGGGGAATTCTCCTTGTGTGTGGTTCCTCCCACTCGAAAACCCGGACCACTCGCTGAATGTGCCGCTCACCATCACCTCGATGAAGAAGAATGGATTTGGATGCCTGGCTATGCCCATTGAGGACAAGCCTCCCTACCTGTGGGCAGACTTCCAACGATTGGTGGAGGCCGCGGATAAAGCCGGGATCGATATCTGGCCCGTACTCATTCCTCCCAGTGAAGGCGGGGCTTCCCTGCCCTACACGACGGATTACGCGACATGGTTTAAGGTCCTGGCAAAGCTCTCCCTGCATTATCCCCACCTGCGTGGTGTGAACGTGGATGACATGGTCCAGGGCATCAGCCCCAAGACATTCACACGCGATTATATCTGCGAACTCTACCGCGATAAGCAGGCCATCAACCCCAAATTTCTGGCGATTCCCACGGTGTACGACCTTGACACCGCATTGGCGGACCGATTGGCCGGATGCGTGGACGGCGTGTGGATGACGTGGACCAACCTGGAAACCGCCACCGGGTTCGTCGGATTCCTTAGGAACAGCAGGCTGGCGGTAAAAGGCCGATTCCCAATCTACGCACCCGTGTACGCTCACGCCACGTCCTGGCATAAACAGGGTGACCCGCCCCCGGCCAATTTCCTCAGAACCCTCAACAAAGCTTGCCAGTATTCGGATGGCATCGTGTTGTGGAATTTGTCGCCGCTTGATCCCGACCCGCTGCTGGCCATTACCCGGACCTTTAACGCGGGGGGATCATCACAATACGCGGGGCGGTGTCGAGAAGCCCTTCAGACTACGCCGGGTGTTGAGAAACAACCCGTGACAAAATAGGTTTTGCCGCAACACCACAAAGCGGCAAGAGAAAATAGGAGAAAATCCATGTCCAGATCCAGACTCAATATCGGAGTAATTCTTTGCCTGACCGCATTGATCTTCGGGTTGGCTCCGATGAATCCCACAAATTTATTCGCCCAAGGGCCGACGGCTATCGCGCCCAACGCCATGGGGAATTCCCCCTGTGTGTGGTTATCCCCACTGGAAAATCCAGACCACACGCTTAACGTAAAATTAACCATTGAGAAACTTCAAAAGGACGGGTTCTCCTGCCAAGCCCTGCCCATCGCGGCCAAACCACCTTATGGTTGGGAGGACTTTCAACAGTTGGTGGCAGCCGGGGATCAGGCGGGCATTGACACGTGGGTCGTGCTAATTCCTCCCAGCGAAGGTGGGAATTCCCTGCCCTATGCGACGGATTACGTAACTTGGTTCAAGGTCCTCGCCAAGCTGTCCCTGCAGTATCCCCATTTTCGCGGCGTCAACATCGACGACATGGTCCAGGGCATTAGCCCCAAGACTTTTACGCGTGATTACATCTGCAAACTCTACCGCGAGAAGCAGGACATCAACCCAAAGTTCCTAGCGATTCCCACCGCATATGACCTTGACACGCAATTGGCGGACCGGGTGGCAGGCTGCGTGGATGGGGTCTGGCTGTGGTATGTCAACCTGGAAACCTCCGTTGGGCACACGGCTTTCCTGAAAAATAGCAGGCTGGCGGTGAAGGGTCGATTTCCCGTCTATGCGGGCGTCTACGCCCATTCCACATCATGGCATACCGAGGGGGAACCGAGCACTGACACCTTCTATAGGACCCTCGACATTGGTTGCCAGTATTCGGATGGAGTGGTGATGTGGAACCTGTCGCTGCTTGATTCCGACCCACTCTTGCGTACGGCGCGGAATTATATCAAGGGCGGAAAGTCAAAATACGCGGGACGCTGCGGAGAGTCGTATCATCCCGCACCTCAGGAAGAACATCCAGACGTCAAATAGGCTTTAAGGCACGGCAAGCTGAGTTCAGAAGTGATCATCCACCGCCGGGAATGGGCCCCTCACCTGACCTCGTCCCTCGGTCGATTTCAGGTCTCCGGCAATCGGACTCCCCCAAAGGGGCGAGGGGAGCAGATCCAGCTGTTGGAAGCCGCCGCTTCACACCGTGCGGGGGAAAATGCCCCGCAAATAATTCAGGTCGTAACGCACACTTTCCACAAGGCCAAGAGGAGACTTGACGCCTTCAATCTGCATCCACCCGCGATAGCCAATGTCATCCATGGCCTTGCGAACTGCGGGAAAGTTCATGCTGCCTTTACCAAACAGGTCGTCGTAATCCTTGGCGTGGAATTCGCAAATGCGCTTGCCCAGGAAGCGAATCTCCTTGCAAACGTCCCACCCCGCCTTCTGCGAATTGCCCATGTCGTAATACACCTGAACAGCAGGCGAACCCACGCGATCGAGAATCTCCACATGCTGGTCCGCGCTGAGCCAGCTTTCAATCCCCAAGATCACCCCCGCGTTTTCTGCCTTGGGCGCCAAACGCTTAAAGGCCGCGACCACCGCATCGGTTCCCGCTTTGTCGTCCTTCAAGTCGCCGTTCCCGAAGAAAGGTACCAGAACCACTTTGAGATGCATCGCTGTGCACACGTCCACACCGTCGGCAACCCATTGTTCGGCGCGGGGGTCGCTCTTCAGGGGGAACTCATTGAGTAAACCCAGGGCGAGGGAAGAAACCACCACGCCGGTCTTCTTTTCCCCCTCCTGGTACAGCTTTTGAACTTCCCGCCGGCGCAGCGGGAAATCATCTTTGAAGTTGCCGAAGTCAACCATCACCCCATCAAGTCCAACATCCTTGGCGACTTCCAGGGAGGCAGGATTCGCTCGCTTGCCAATCTGCCAGTCGCACGCGCCAATCTTGAACCCCGGCGCCGCCGCCCTGATTTGGGCTGCACGGAGGGCAATGCCTCCCAAAGTCAAGGTGGTGAGCATTTCCCGGCGCGACAAATATTGTGATTTCATTATGTTTTCCTTGTTCGATGATTTGATGAATATTGCAGCGGCCATCGTAGTCGCTCCCATTCACCGATTGGGCAGAACAGCGTAACGCGCCGGAGCGGCAAAGGAAAGACCAAAGACACGGGATACGGGGTTCGGGATTCGGGCCTCGCCAAAGGTGCTCAGCACACATTGTACTTTGGCGCGAACATGCAATCCGCTTGGCACCCCAATTGCCCGACTCCTGTTGCATATCGCTGCGGCTGGGTGTGAACCATCAGTTGGGGCGGCGAAGGAGGACTTTTACACCATGGGCAAAATTTGTCGTCGCGAGGTGTTGCGAAATACCCTGGGGCTGTCCGGAGCCCTGCTGGGTGGGATCAGCTATGAAGACAAAGCCCTGATGGCTCAACTAGTTGACCGGTCGGAGTACGGCAAAGCCAAGGAACCAGTCGCTGGGCTCCAGAGGGGAAAATTCGGGAAGTACGATGTCTCCCGGCTGATCATCGGGGGGAATCTTATTTCCGGCTCGGCCCATGCCGGCGAGTTGCTCTACCAATCCGCCCTCATGACCCATTATTTCAATACTGAAAAAATACTGGGAACCTGGTCGCTGGCCGAGCAGAACGGCATCAACACCACGTTGATGCGCGCGGACCCGCACATCATGGAGCATTACCAGAAGTTCACCCGCGAGCGGAACGGCAAGCTGCACTGGATTGCCCAGTCGGCCCCGGAACAGGGCGACCCGGTGGAAAACGCCAAACGCGCCCGAGACCATGGCGCCATTGCCATGTACCACCACGGAGGAGTTTCCGACCATCTGGTGAAAGAAGGAAAGGTGGCGGAAATCGGCCGGGCCTTGGAGGGAATGCGCAATGCGGGTTTGATGGCCGGCATCGGCGCCCACCTGATACCCACCATCCAGGCCTGCGTCCAGGCGAAGATCGAGCCGGACTTCTACATGGTCACCGTCAATCAAGCCGGCTACTACACCAGCCCGGCGGCGGAAGTGGAACAGTTCATGAGCACCATTAAGCAGCCCTGGATCGGGTTCAAAACCCTGGGCGCGGGAAGAGTGAACCCGCCCGGAGGCTTTCACCACGCCTTCCAGCGCGGAGCCGACTTCATCGCCGTGGGAATGTTTGACTGGCAGGTTCGCGACGATGCCGCCCATGTGCAGGAAATGCTGGCCAAGGGCATTGCCCGTGACCGGGCATGGGCGTAGAACTCGGGATTGGGGGTTCGGGATTCGGGACTCGCCTCTGAGTGCGTAGCGCGGACCTGCGGTTCAAGGTCCGCGGCTCTTCCCCCTCATAACGAAAAGCCGCGGACCTCAAAATCAAGTCCGCGCTACCTTGCTTATCTGCTGAAGCCGCCCACGGGTTGCATATAGACAGTGTTGAACGCGGCCAGTGCATTCTTGACGTCCTGGTTCGGCGAGCCGTACACCACAAAGCGGACAGGCTTAAGGACTTCGAGGAAGCGGCTGGCATACTTCTGGCCAAACGTCGCCAAATGGATCATGGCGGCAGCCGAATCCATGTAGCGCTCAAAAATGTGGCATTCGCTGCCATCCGGGCTGGTGCTCCACTCGTAGTTGAGCGTTCCGGGTTCATTCGCACGCGTGGCGGCCACCATTTCGTCGACGAGAATCCGGAATTCCTTCTCGCGTCCGGGTTGAAAGCTTGCCTCCAATATCCAAAAAACCTCTGCGGGCATTTACGACCTCCTGACCTGAATTGAACCTGGCCGGTCCAGCCGTGCGAAAACCGGGGCGACGGTCCAGTACCGTAAGCGCCTTATTGTAACCACTTCTCCGCGGATGCGGTGCCCTTTCTGATCGTGTGAATTAACGTCCATCCTCGGCTCGCTTCCCGCCGAGGCGGGGAATCGCGCACTTGGAAGCAGCAAGTAGCGCGGACCTGCGGTTCAAGGTCCGCGGTTCTTCCCCCCCCTCATAACGAAAAGACGCGGACCTCAAAATCAGGTCCGCGCTACCTTGCTGGTCGGGGGCACTGCCAGCGTGTGTGCGGGTAGGTGCGCAAATTCCATTTCTCGTGCCATTTGGACATGGTAGAATCGCGTGTATTCAGTTGTGTTAGGAGTGCATCATGGCGAACACGCCGGTAGTGACCGTACGCGTGGAACCCGAGCTGCGGGAACGGCTGGACCGTTTGGCGAAGGCGCAGCGCCGTAGCCGCTCGTTTGTAGCGACGGAAGCAATCCGCGAATATGTGAAGGCGAACGAGTGGCAGATTGAGGAAACCCGCAAGGCGCTGGCGGAAGCTGACCGGGGAGAGTTTGC
>CAYTMD010000419.1:0-5862 GCA_964438685.1 uncultured Acidobacteriota bacterium | reverse complement strand
CGTGTTGTGCGTATCGAAGACGGGCGCATTTTCAGCGATGCGATAGATGCGGGGTCTCAAAACCTTGCGTCAGTAGGAGTCAGGAGCCAGTAGTCAGGAGTCGGAATCAGCCAGTCATTCCAGCGCGACTGAGCCATGCGACGGCGGGAGACAGGAGTCGAAAAACAGGAGTCAGCCAAACCCCACGTCCCTTTGGGGATTAGAGCAGATAGCCGGATCGTTCGATCTTCTGGCTCCTGACTTCTGACTCCCGACTGCCTGCTTTTGGCTCCTGACTTCTCTGTGGAGGAAATTATGAAGCGCTACAAATTGTACCTACTCACTACCGGAATCGGTCTGGGAATCCTGGCGGGAATTCTCGTATCCCGGCATGGAAAGGCAACCGAAACACAACCGACCCGGGTGGCAAGGCTCGCCCTGCCTGCCACAGGTGGATGGGTGGCAGGTCCGGGCATCGTGGAGCCGGTTTCCGAGAGCATCAAGGTTGGTTCGGAAATCACCGGAAAACTCCAATCCGTTCTTGTGAACGAAGGTGACACCGTAAAGAAGGGGCAGGTGCTGGCGGTCCTCGTGAATGACGATTATCACGCGGCAGTCCTTTCCGCACAGGCTACGCTGGCCGATCGCAAAGCCAACCGGGACAAGATCATCAACGGCGCCCGCCGGCAGGAACGCGACGAAGCGCAAGCCGCCGTGCGTGAAAACGAGACCAACGCGAACAACGCCGCTGCCGAGATGGCGCGCCGCCAACGCCTTTATGAAAAGGGCGTCGTCTCCCGGGAAGAGACGGAAAACTTCGAGAACCAGTACAAAATGGCAAAGGCGCGCTACGAAAAATCGCTGCAGCACTTCAAGCTGATCGACGCGGAGGCACGCACGGAGGACGTCGAGATGGCGCGCGCCGCTGTGCAACTGGCCCAGGCCGATCTGGAGCAGAGCCAAGCCAAATACCAGAAGACGTTCATCCGCTCGCCCCTCGACGGCGTGATTCTTCGCCGCCACCATCGCACCGGAGAAATCGTAGTAAGCTCCGCCAACAATCCTGACCCGGTGTTTAACCTGGGCGATTGCCACGTCTTGCGCGTGCGGGTGGACGTGGACGAATCCGACGTGGCGCAATTGCGCGTTGGTGAGCGCGCCTACGTCACCGCCCGGACTTTCGGCGACCGCAAATTCTGGGGACGGGTGGTGCAGGTCGGTGAGCAACTCGGCAAGAAAAACGTCGAAACGGATGAACCCACTGAGCACGTCGACAAGAAAATCCTCGAAACCCTTGTGCAACTGGACGAGGGCCACGAACTGCCCGTCGGACTCCGTGTCGATGGCTATATCGAGACGCCACAATAACTCGGGGTTCGGAATTCGGGGTCCGGGGTTAGGGGTTCGGAGTCCGTGATCCGGGGGCCGGCATTCGGAGTCTGGAGTAATGCCCCCCAGCCCGCTTAGTGCCTTCTGGCTACTGCCTGCTGGAGTGCTCCAGCGGAGGCAATAACTAGGAAGGATCGACAAGGGAGCCGCGCCGCCGACCCGCTGAATTTATAAACACCTGCCATTGCGTACTGCAACAGCCAACTATCTCACAGAAAACACAATAGCTTAGACGGCTACAAAGGAGTGTAGTCGAAGTACGCTATTGCGAAATACATCAAGCGCAGCAAATTCAGTAAATTTGTCTTACCTCTCAAGACCCCCACGATTCTCTCCAACTAACTGAATCATAGCGATTTGGATCAATTGATAGCATTTAATACGTTGTTGTCAATGGCCATTGCCTTGCCTAAACAAGGGTGTGTTTCGAGTGTTTCGCTTCGCAGCAAGGTGGCGAGCACAGTGGGGTGGCATATGGGTCCATTACTGGCAGTTGCAGTGTTAATGTTCATTCTTTTGGTTGCGCACGACTTCTATCTTCAGAAACGGCAAGCGCACCGTATGGAAGTCAAAACCGCGGCGTCGGAAGTTCGGCAAGAAGCGCCGGCCTTTCCCATGAACGTCGTGGGAGGTTTCAAGGCGCCCGCCCATCTTGCTTACCACCCAGGCCATGCATGGGCGATGAAAGAATCCCGCCAGTTGGTGCGAATTGGCCTGGACGATTTCGCGGCGCGGGTGGTTGGCCAAATCGATCATATTGACTTGCCGGCGCGAGGCCGTTGGCTGCGGCAAGGTGAGCGTGGCTGGACGATTGGCCGCGGCGCTCATCGTTTCGAGATGCTCTCGCCGATCGAGGGGGAAGTAGTCGAGGTGAATCCTGAAGTTCTGCGCGATCCTTCGCTGGCTCATCAGGATCCCTACGGCGTGGGCTGGCTGGTGGCCGTAAACGCTCCGGCAGTGGACGGCAACATGAAGAATCTGCTGCATGGGCGATTGGCGCAACGCTGGATGGAGGAGTCAGTCGGCGCGCTGCACACTCGCATCAGTCCGGGTTCCGAGGCTCGCCTGCAAGACGGTGGTCATGCCATTGGGGACGTGCTCAGCCTTGTCCCTGAAATCCAGTGGGAAGAATTTGTAGGGGAAATGCTGCTCGGCTAAGACCACGATCGTAAGGTGGCGCGCGCGGGCAAAGTTCGAAGTGTATCGGAGGGAAAGCATGGTCGCAATTTTGGTGGCATTCATGTTCGTAGGCTTGGTGTTGACTGACGCGGGTGTGGAAAAATTGAAAGTGTGGCGAGCCGCTCGCGCGACCCGCCCAGTCGCAAATACCCTGGCATTCGGGCCCGAGACGTTGTGGCAAATCCCTGAAGGTGTCCACCTTTCCGACGCCCATACGTGGTTTCGGCCCGATCCTGCCGGCGGGTTGGAAATTGGCGCCGATTCTCTCATTACGCACGCCGTCGGTGCCGTTCTTCGGATTGTCCTTCCCAAGTTGGGTGAAGAGGTATCCGCGGGACAACCACTTTTCCGCCTGGAGAGGGACGGCCGCAGCATCACGGTTCCATGCACGATTACCGGAAAAGTGATGGGAGTAAACAGCCTTCTTCAGAAGCAACCCGGCCTGCTGAACTCGGATCCTTATGGCGTCGGGTGGATCTGCCGTATCACGCCCACATCCATCGCTCCGGAAATGCCGACCATGCGCTTTGGTGAAAAAGCCATGATGTGGCTCGAAACCGAATTCACTCGTCTCCGCGAGTTTCTCTCCACGCAAATTTCCGCCGAACTCGCCCTGGGCGCAACCAGTCAGGACGGTGGATTCCCTTCGTCAGGGTGCCTGAGCGAACTCGACAAAGCAGCCTGGAGTGCCTTTGAGGCAGCGTTTCTCAGGTGGAAACAGCACCAGTAAGTGTGTGGCGGTCGGTTGGCGAAATCTGAGGGGGCAGAACAGCAAAAAGGCCTGCCCCTTCCACCTAACCGAGCGCACAAATCATGACTCGATTGCGTTTATGCGGTATCGTTCATCCTTACGCCCCCGCCCTCGCCGCAAGCACGGGTTTCCCCTGATAGAAACCTGGCGTTGCGCAATTTCACCACACCAAACCCTTGATGCAACTCAAATACAGGTATTTCGGACTTTAAGGCCCCTTAAAAGTCTGTACTGCTGAATTTCTCGGCACATGGCGTGCTTATATATTCTGCGGTTGGGATTTTTATCATAGGCGGCACGTCCAACCGGCAACTTGTGGGAGATGTTTAAAAAATGAGCAAATCCATTCTGGTCGACACAACACGCTGCATCGGGTGCGGAGCGTGCGTAACTGCCTGTAAAGAAACCAATGGCCTTCCTCCCGCCCCCAGCGACAATTTGATCAATCTGACTCTGTCGGACAAGACGTTTAATGTCGTGGAGTCACATGGCTCAGTTTACATCCGTCGCTTCTGCATGCATTGTGAGGATCCCACCTGTGCTTCAGTGTGCCCGGTGGGGGCCTTTCAGAAGACGGCTGCCGGACCCGTCATTTACAAGGAAGACCGATGCATTGGCTGCCGTTATTGCATGATGGCCTGCCCCTTTGGCATTCCCCGGTATGAGTGGGAGAAAATCTGGGCGCCGCGGGTCAAGAAATGTACCATGTGCGCCCCCCGCCAGGCCCGAGGGTTGCAGCCCGCCTGCACGGAAGTTTGCCCGGTGCAGGCAGGTATCTTTGGCGAACGCGACGACCTGCTGAAAGAGGCGGAAAGCCGCATCCAGAAGGAGCCGCAAAAGTACATCCCGCATATCTACGGCAAGGATGAGGTGGGGGGAACATCCGTGCTTTATCTGTCCGCCGTGCCCTTTGAGGCATTGGGGTTGCCGGTGGACCTGCCTCACGACGCCATTCCCAATTACACGTATCGCGTCCTTTCCAAACTGCCGCGCGTGGTAACTGCCACGGGAGTCCTTTTGGGAGGCATTTACTGGCTAACCAACCGCCGCGAAGAGGTGGCAAAGGCGGAGAAGAAAGAGTCGGGACGTTGATTCATCGGGTCATTGGGACCTTGAAAAGCTGGCGAGGCAACCACCCAATGTTTCAATGACCCGATGATCCGATGGCCCAATGGATCAATGGAGTAAACCAATGAATTTTTCCAAATTTCTTAAACCCACCTTCTGGCGCGTCGTGCTGGTTATAATTCTTGCCCTGGGCGCCTATTCCACCTACGTGCGATTCTTTCACGGCCTGGGGGGTTCCACCAACCTCTCCGACCGTTTTCCTTGGGGCTTGTGGATAGGTTTTGACGTCCTCTGCGGGGTCGGTACCGCGGCAGGAGGCTTTACGCTGGCGGCAGTTGTGTACGTATTCCACCTGGAACGTTTCCGGCCGATCATTCGCCCCGCCATTCTGATTGCTTTCCTGGGTTATGCGCGGGTGGGGTCCACGATGCTGTTTGAAGTGGGCCGACCGATTCGAATCTGGTACCCCCTGATTCTCTGGAATCCGCACTCCGTGCTCTTTGAGGTTGCTTGGTGCGTCATGCTTTACGTCACCGTTGCCGGTTTGGAGTTTTCCCCGGTGATTTTGGAGCGTCTCGGCTGGGAAACTCCCAAGAAGGCCCTTAAGACCGTGATGCTTCCCCTGGTGTTCTTTGGCATTCTGCTCTCCACGATGCACCAGTCCTCGCTGGGCAGTTTGTTCTTGATTGTGCCCACCAAGCTGCATCCCTATTGGTATTCGCCGCTGCTACCCGTATTCTTTATTGTTTCGGCCATGGGAGTGGGTTTGGCGCTGCTGATCCTGGCTTCACACCTCAGCGCGCGGGCGTTTGGCGCCAGCATTGAGCAGTCAATCCTCAACGATCTTGGCAAGGCCATGGCAGTGGTCATGCTACTCTATGCAACCCTGCGATTTCAGGACCTCTGGGCGCGTGGAACCCTTGTTTACCTGCGGCAACCCACTGTTGAAACCGCCGCTTTTCTCCTGGAATGTATTTTGGGAGTCATTCTTCCCATCGTGTTGCTGCTGATCCGGCGGATTCGGGAAAATCCCGAAGGGCTGTTTGCAGCGGCGGTCCTCGTGATCACCGGCTTCCTGTTGAATCGCCTGAACGTAAGCATCACCGGTCTGGAAGGGTGGGCGGGCGGATCGTACTTCCCCCGCTGGACGGAAGTGGCGGTCTCCGTCTCCACCGTGGCGGCCGCGGTCTTTGCCTTCGGCCTGGCAGTCCAATACCTGAACGTGTTTGGACCGCAGGCGCCGGGCGCCGGAGTCCAAACGCCAGTGGTCAGGAGTCAGGTACCCGATGCCCGATACCAGGTTTTGGGCGCCGGTGCAACGGAGGCAAAATGAGGGTCATTATCCGCCGCGACATGGCGGTGTGGAGAAAAGTCCCCGACACCCTAAATGGCACCAACCTGGCGAAGACGCTTGCCTACGGTATCGGGAGAAAGCCCAAACGTGTCACCTGTAACCTTACACCTGACACCTTTTTATGCAGCGGATAACTCACAGC
>CAYTMD010000418.1:0-5870 GCA_964438685.1 uncultured Acidobacteriota bacterium | reverse complement strand
TTCAAATTCAGCCGTTCGTCATAAACGCAGGCCGCGCCCGGCTTGAGGCTCAACACATCTTCTTCCGCGGTCTCGGGATTCATCGCCACCATGTATTCGCTATCCCGGCGGCGGGCGATGTAACCATGCTTGGAGGCCCGGATCGTAAACCAGGTGGGAAGACCGGCGATGTTGGAGGGAAACAGGTTTTTACCGGATACCGGGATGCCCATTTGAAAAATCGCGCGGAGCAAAACGAGATTGGCGGTTTGACTGCCCGAACCGTTTACCGTTGCTACTTGAATGCTGAGGTCGTTGATGATTTGTGCATGCCCTGCAGGCGCGACATCTTCTTTCGGCTCAACGTGAGTGGTTGCCATCAGATTCCCCTTTGGTTCCCCTTCAGGATTGGTCGTCGTTTGGGACGGATTCCCAGCCGCACGTATACGGGGCAAGCAACAAGGCCTGAGCCGCGAGGTGCCCCCAATGCGGCGCTCTTGCTGTGGAGGTCGACAGCATAAAGAATAGCCATCCCGCCCGGTGTTAATTGCCAGACTTGATCAGAATCTGCGAATCCACGGATGGACGGCCCACTCCCACAACCGCTGTATTATACCAAACCTTGCGGCAGTAATGCCCGATAAGATGTGAACATATTGTGGATATATTCATCAATAGTGCCGACTGGCAAAGTCGGAACGAAATGGTCACACCTACAGGGTTCCTACATCGGATGCAACGTAGATGGGGAACCTGGATTGTCTATTCAAGGTTATCGCTGGATTGCCTGTCCGTTAATTCCATGAAACGTGAAGATAAATTCAAAGGCACCGGGAACCTGATTCCGTGGATCACTTGATCGGGAATTGCCCGGTTGGTTTTGCGGTAACGGCCTCGTCCACCGTGGCGGTCTTGGTGATGAGCCGCGCGCGCGCGGAGTCTTCCGTAGAGCGCACCATTTGTTTCCCGCGCAAGGCCATTTGTTCCATCGAGTCGGTGCGCAGGCCGACCAGGGAAGCTGCGGATTCTTCGTATGCTCGCAAGAGACCCTGATGCATACGTGCCTCGGCGTCCTGAACGAGAGCCTCCACCTGCTGGCGGAATTCCTCCAAGCTATTTCGGGTAATTTCCTCAGCCTGCCCTCGCAGGATATCGAGAACCGATTCCACTAACTGGGTGGAGCGCTGCTCAAGGTCCGCAAGGCGCTGCTCAATGGCGGGAACGGTAACCGGTGCCGGCCGACTGGGCGCCGGCGCCACAACAGGAGGCGCAACTGGCGCAACCGTTGGCGGAGCCACTGGCGGGCGTGGGGCAGCAGCGGGCTTGAGTGCAACGGGCATAGCGGAGGCCGCTGGCCGTGCCGCGCTCTGCCTTGGAACCAACCGCCCCTGCGCCATGTTCCTGGCGACCACTTCCCAATCTGCGGGTGGGTTGGGTACTCCCCAGAGGTTTTGAGGCTTGATGAGCTGTACGGCAATCTCGTGCCCGGCCACTTCCGGAATGGCATCCCAAACTTTAATGCAGACACCTTTTCCCGACGCCCCGGATGTGGGGCACTCCAGTGATACGAGCATGCCGACGAGGATCCGATAGGAGGTCCGGACCTTGCAGCCGTGCAGGTTTACAATTGCTGTTTGGGTATACTCTCGAAAAGGGGTTCCCGAAGCGTCCTTGCCGGAAAGAAGCACTGTCGTAATGTACTCAATCCGTGTGCTTCGCCTTCGGCTGGCGGGAGAGTTCTGTTGATTCGCAGTTTGCGAGAACGGGTGGTTACCCATACACGACCGTCCTTCCCTCAGGCGGCCTCGACCTCCCGTCCCAGACGAACCCGGGGAACTTTCTAATTGGAAACCTCACCTTTAAGGCAATCCTAAGTGGCGGCGAATCCCCAAGCCCGCCATCCTCCGTGTATTCTACTAATTGTTGGCTTTTCAAGCAATTAATCCCTGAAGCCGGAGTGCGCGGCACAAAAGTGAAAGGTCTTGGCATATCCTGGTGACGGGCGGGCGAATCCTAGTCGCGAATGGATGGCTGCACTCAAAAGCGGAAGATGGATACCCTGAAAGGCTGAGCCCACGGTTCGACTCAGAACGTTGATTGCTTCACCTGATTTCGTCGGCCTAGCGACATTCTCGGCTGCGGCAAAAGCCCCTCTGTTACCTTATTCCTCCCCGCCATACCCTCGAATGTAAGCTAATCGTTTTATTTTCATGGGCTTTAAACAAAACGGACAAGCTTCGAAATTTTTACTTGTGGCCATTCGTATGCTATATGACGTGCGGTATAAGCTGGTGGGGTGGCTCGCATGGCGCTTCGTGGGTCTACTCGGGCCATTGTAGCTTCGGGAGGTTTCCGGTGAAGGTCAAAACATTGATCTGTAATTGTAAGGGCCTTGATCCCTTTCGTTACGCCGATATGAACTCATTGGCGTTCGATATTGAATCGGAGCTTGACGTCTCTTACGCCACGGTTCATCCGCAACTCTGTGCTGAAAGTGGAACCCAGGTCCTCGAAGACGTGCTTCGCGCTGCCGAGGACGATCCCGACACGTATGTTCTGACCTGCGCCTGCGCGGAAGAAACACAAATGAAGCTTTTCAAGAAGACCTTGCGTAGCACGGATTTTGACAGTACGCACTTCGTACCTCTGGATATACGGAATGCGACGAATGACGGCATTCTGGACCGAATCCGCGAGCGGCTTATGGAGCTAGCCGATCCCAACAAGCCGCGCCATTGAGGCCCGGTAGGGAATAACCGGTCCGGTTATTCATGTGATGGATAAAGGATTGAGAAATGGTCTTGCTGAGCCATCTTCGCGAGATGTTCCCATGGTTTCCGAAAATTGACGTTGATGCGTGCCGCGCGGACCTGCAATGCCTCAACTTCTGTCCATACGATGTTTTTGAGTGGGATCCTGAAACCGGCCGGCCGATTGTGGCACATCCCCTGAGCTGCCTTCCCGGGTGTAACACCTGCCTTCAAGGCTGCGACACCGGCGCTATTTCCCTGCCTACCAAACGCGAGTTTCAGGCCACATTGAAAAAGCTGCGCGGGGCGGAGAGCAAGCCTCAAACCTCACCTTACCTGTAAGAAGAAGCGTAGCGCGGACCCGCAAATTCACGTCCAGTAGGGGCACACCGCGTGGGCATCCGCGCCAGGTTATGCACCTTCGGCAGCAAGCCCGCGTAGCGGGCGGAAGACCGTAGCCCATAGTGTAAGCTATGGGTATAGAGGTCGCCCATGAATTCCCCCAGCCCCAGCGGGGCGAAAGATACCATCGTTACAGTGATCTTACATTTCCACACTGTGGCGTCAACCTTTGAAGAAAACGACTCCGCTGCCTTTTCTGATCGCGATTTCTTTCGCCCCTTGCGGGGCTCGGGCGGGGTGGGGGCCGGTTTTCCCACGGTACGCCATGGGCTACGATCTTCCGCCCGCTTTGCGGGCTGGCACATTCCCGCAAATGGCACTTATCCTGCCGCCGATGCCCCCGAGGGGGGCCCCTACGAAACGCGGCGTATGGCCGGTGTTTCGCCTTCGAACTTTATTATCAATCATCAAAAGTATCGACCGCCGTCATGGATTCGCCGGCGCGAAATGCACGTCGAGTTGCCACATCAGGAATTCCTCGGAATCCACGAACTGGTCGATCCGCTTGGAAATTGGCAGCCCCGCCGAATGTCCGGCCTGGGTATCGTAACGAAGCAGAACCGGCCGGTCTGACGCCGTAGCGGCCTGAAGTTGCGCCGCCATTTTGCGCGCGTGCAAAGGGTCAACGCGAGTATCTCCGTCGCCAGTCAGCAAGAGCACGGCGGGATACTTGACGCCCGGCTTCACGTTTTGATACGGGGAGTAGGCGGCGAGATACTTGAACTGTGCGGAGTTTTGGGCGGTGCCGTACTCGGAAACCCAATACTGCGCCTCCATGAACTTCTCATAGCGCAGCATGTCAAGAAGCGGATGCGAACAGACCACCGCGCGGAAGAGGTCCGGGCGTTGAGTAAGCGCCGCGCCCACCAGCAACCCGCCGTTACTGCTTCCCATGATGGCCAGTTGGGAAGGGTTGGTGTAGTGGTTCGCGATCAGCCACTCCGCGGCGCCGAGAAAATCATCGAACACATTCTGCTTTTTCTCCATCATGCCGGCCTGGTGCCATGCCTCGCCGAACTCTCCCCCGCCGCGCAGATTGGCCTCGACAAAGACCCCTCCATTTTCCACCCACAATGCTGCCGTTGGTGAGTAATAGGGTGAATCGATATAGTTAAAACCTCCATATCCGGTCATGAGCGTGGGCCGCGCGCCATCAAGCTTCATCCCCTTTTGGCCCAGCAGGAACAGGGGCACACGCGTTCCATCCTTTGACGTGAACCACACCTGCTTTACTTCGAGCTTTTCCATGTCGATCGGCACTTTCACCTGCGCCCAAAGCTCCTGTTTGCCCTCCGACACTTCGTAATGCTGGACTAGAAAAGGAACGTGGAAGGACGTATATCCGTAAAAAGCCTGATCCCCCGCCCAGCGGCTATTAAATCCTGCTACGGAACCGATGGCCGGAAGTTCCACGTCGCGAAGGTGCTTGCCCTCGGCATTGAAAACCCGAATTCGCGAGCTGGCGTTTTCATTGTAGATAACCACCAACTCCCCATGGGCCAGCGTCAGTGAGTCAATCACCGCGGGGCTTTCGGGAACAACATCCTTCCAATTTTCGCGCGCGGGATTTTGCAGGTTGATGGCCAGAATCCGGTTCTTGGGAGCCTTCCAGTTGGTCTGCACGTACAGCGTGTCGCCTCCCACCTGGCCGAAGAACCGGGCGGGAACGTCATTCACAATCGGCTTGATGGGACCATGGGCCTGAAGGTCTTGCGCATAAATTTCAGTCTTGTCCGCGGCTGATCCGTGCAGAACGTGGATGACCAGGTATCGCCCGCCCTCGGAGAGGTCGGCAATGATGATCTTGTCGGCGCCATAGCCCTCACCGAAAACGAGCTGGTCATGGGCCGGGTCGGTGCCAAAGGCGTGGTAGAAAATACGCGGAGCATTTCCACCGCGCGAGTAATACAGCCCGCTTTTGTCGGGCTTGATGGCGATATCGAAATAATTCGCCTTGGGAAGCACATCGGGCAGTGGAGTGCGCTTGTCGACGTCCAGCAGGTGCACCGTGGTTTCATCTTCGCCGCCGTGCCGCAGGCCGTAGGCGAGCAGGGTACCGTCGTCGGAAACTCCGTCGAAGAGGACAGAGACCGTATGGTCCGCGCTCATGGGGTTGGGATCAATCAGAACTTCATCTGCGCCGCCGCTGTTCCTGACGAAAAGAACGCCCTGGTCCTGGTCTGCCCGTCTCTTGATAAAGAAGAGCCGGCCGTTGCGCTCGGTGGGCACGTCGATGGTATCAATCTTCATCAGCGCCGTGGCGCGCTGTTTCAGCTGTTCACTCTGCGGCCACGCATCCAGAAGCGCTTGCGTGTGCTTGTTCTGCGCATCAATCCAGGCGCGGGTCGCTGGGCTGTGCTGATCCTCCAGCCAGCGGTAGGGGTCAATGACTTCAACCCCGTTATAGTTGTCCTTCACCGGTTCCGTCCTGGTCATGGGTGCACGCAGCTCCTGAGATGATTGGGCGCGAAGGCCGCACGCCCAGATTCCCACCACCGCCAGCGTTAAGGCAACGGCTTGACTCCAAACGCCGGTCCCTTGGATTCGAAAAGAGACCTGTCGCATCTTCCGCGCGCCTCCTTGGGAAAGTTATTTTGGGTGAACCTGAGTACGGGCTTCCGCCACTAAATAATATACACCGAAACCGGAAGGCAGAAGGCAGCCCAGCCACCGGCGGGGGCCGAATTGAATAGTCTGTGACTTGGAGCAAGTCGCACGTAAGTGGGCGCACCTTGTGAC
>CAYTMD010000417.1:0-5894 GCA_964438685.1 uncultured Acidobacteriota bacterium | reverse complement strand
AATGCCGCCGGCGCTTCACCACCTACGAACGCATCGACGAAATCCCTTACATGGTTGTCAAGAAAGATGGCCGGCGGGAGAAGTTCGACAGGCAGAAAATCCTGGCAGGCTTGCTCAAGGCTTGCGAAAAGCGTCCCGTTCCCATGGGCAAGCTTGAGGAGATGGTAAACGAGATTGAATCGCACGTGGCGGAATCACCTGACCGCGAGCGTCCGGCAACCGAACTCGGTGAACTGGTCATGAGCCGGCTGAAGAAGCTTGACAAGGTCGCTTACGTGCGTTTTGCTTCCGTCTACCTGGACTTCAAAGACGTCCGCGAATTCATGGACGAGTTGAAGGACTTGCTCAAAGCCAAGGGGAAGTAAGCGCTCTGATGTTGGCCTCGCGCGCGGCTTATAAGATTTCATCGCGAGTGTAGATGAACGCGCCGAAGGTCTTGAAGGTTTCAAATCCCAGCCGCCGGTAGAGCCGCACGGCGCCGGCATTGGCGTCTGTGACGGTCAGCGTGACCTGCTCAAAGCCATCCTTGGCAAGGTCCTGAAACGCCGCGTCCATCATTGCCGTGCCCACGCCCAATCCCTGGAAATTCGGACCCACCCCCACTTGTGGAATATGCGCAGTGCGGGGGCGAACGCAGGTTACAGTGAGGATTCCCGCCAGCGTCTCCGTAGGCTGATGCACCGCCATGCGCGACACTCGCCCCAGGAACTCACCGCACCCCTGATTGTGGAAGATATTTTCCACCAGCCGCGTCGCTCCCATGATAGAAGCGTATTGATCGTTGATGAGCGCGTCAACGTGCTGGCGGTAGGATTGGTAAAGCATCTCTGCCGCATCATCATTAAACTTCTTATCCCAGGAAATCAGTTCAATGCCCTCGCGCACCCAGGGCGCTGACGCCGCAGTCTCCGCGGGTTGGTTCGACGCCGTCAGCCGCCGGCGCCCATCCAGGGAAAGACCCATGAAGCGGCGGAGAAAACTCTGAAACCCGCGCGACTGGAAGCAGGACTCCAGTTCCTCCCGCTCGTAGTGGGGAAGTTGCGCTTCAATGCGGGTCAGGCCGGGCGTGCCCATCAGAGTCTCCAGCGCATGTTCCAACAATTCGCGCTCATGACCGCGGCCCGCCAGATCCGGGTGCACAAACAGGTCTCCGATAATCCCCTTTTCCCCGTCGTAGAAGAAGAAACAGTAGCCAAGAATCTCTCCTTCGTCTACCAGGGCATAGCCGGAAAGCCGTTTGTCGCGCAGGCAAGCATTGATGACGCGCGCCGAAGAGGCAAAGTCCCAACGCAGTGAGTCGTTCCAGGCACGCGATTCAGCTTCAATAAGGTTTGCAAACTCCTTGGGCTCAAACCGGCGAATGTCGATAATTTCGAATGCCAAACCGGAGTCCTTTCCTTCCCGACTTTTCAAATGTGCCAAGACTCACTCCCGTGACAAGAGTGGGATTCTGCGCGGTAAGATGCTGCCCGGTGAGTCATGCGCCAGTATAACCCAAATTCGCAACGCCCACTTTGCCCAGAGTGGCCGAGCCCCGGGAAGTTTGCTTGACAATCAATTGTACGGTGTTACTTCGGCTTATAAGCCATTCATCACCAGCCTTAGCCCTTTAATCAGGAAGTTACGGGTTGCCCATCCCCCGGACAGCGTAAAACGACAAAATGTCGTATTATGGCGGTCACCCGTGAATGGCTGACGTTCGGGCCAGGTTGGAGCACTCTTTTTCAGAATTACTCAGTCATTATGTCGCAGTCCGGGCGCGTTCAAACTTTTTCTGTTACTTCGCCCCATAAATTGCATTTATCTCTTCGGGGTGAGGGAAATGCCTTCGTCAGCCCTGTCGAGCCAGCGTTGGCGTTCGCCGTTCCACCGTCAAATGGATTTTTCCTCCTCGCCGAGGATTGCGGCGCATCGAGAGCCGGAGAATTTTGAGGTGACTTATGATTGAAGGTAAATTGAGTTTGACCACCGTGGAAGGCACTGGCAGGCAATTTGTGGCGACGTCAGGCACCGGCCATGCGTTTGTAATGGACGACGCGGACGGTCACAGCGGGCCCAAGCCCATCGAATTTGCCCTGTTGGCGCTGGGTGGCTGCACGGCTTTTGATGTGATCAGCATATTGCGCAAGAAGCGGCAGAAGGTGACGGGTTACGAAATTGAAGTCCGTGCCGACCAGAATTCCGAGCCGCCGGCCTTCTTCACCCGCGTGGAGATCAAGCACCGGCTGCGCGGCCAAATCGACCCTGAGGCCGTGAAGGCCGCCATCCACCTCTCCGAGACCAAGTATTGTTCCGTGGGCGCGATGATCTCCAAGACCGCCAAAATCGAGACCACGTTTGAAATCCTTCCGGAAGACGGTCCGGAAACGCTTTCCCATGCCGCCTGAGGGCCTTGAGTGGCGAGTCCGCCAAACGCCGAACTAGGTGCCGCTGCCCCTTGTCTTCTTGGTGTGCGCTTTTTCATCGGCAATACTGCAAATTGCGAAACTGAAGCCTGATCTGCGCTTGTTTTCCCCATCAGCTCCCACCCCTGCCAGCGATTTCCGGGCAATCACAAGTTCGGCCCACCCCGCCAAATTGTCACCCGTCACGGTCAAAGCAAGCCCTTGGTATTGCCATATGACATAATATTGCTAAGCAACCGTCAAGCTGTAAATTATCGACATTTTAATGAAGTTTACACTTGACAAACTACTTTTAAGGGAATACAACATCGCGCATCGACGCAGTTGGTAGTCGTTACTCTTAATGTAATTGAACTGTAAGTTGGGAGGCCGCCACGGCAACGTCGATCACGTTTCCCAGCACTCTTATAGTTTCTCCCTGCTCTGCTTCTTCTCCCTGGAAGATTTTGAGAACACACCGCCCTCATTCCCTGCAAGCGCAAGACTGGCTCGTAAGCATGCCGATTCTTATGGCGGGCATTCCCTGCGGCGGGCGGCTTTGCTATGGAGCAGGTGTTATCCGCAGGGCAGCGCAGGCGTGGTTTTGGGACATGGGCAAGGTGCGATTCACCGTTTGGGGTTCATAAGCAAGGAGGCATCATGCGCAAGACATTCGCAATTCTATGGTTGGCACTGGGTCTATTCACCGGGACGGCGGCGGGGCAAGGCCCGACTCAGACCTACGTCAGTTCCAGCCCCAACCCTTCGACTTACGGTCAAACGGTAACCCTTGCGGCCACGGTGGACGGGAGCGGTTGCACCGGAACCGTCAACTTCATGAATCAAGGCGCGCAAATAGGCTCGGGCGACCTCGACGGCAATGGCAATGCCACGATGCAGATCTCCACTTTGAGCGTCGGGACCGACTCCATCACGGCGAGGTACACCGGGGACGGTAATTGTGACCCCAGCACCTCGTCGGCTGAAAATCAGGTCGTGAACCACATCAGCACGACCACCACCGTTACCTCCAGTGCCAACCCATCGACTTACGCTCAAGGGGTGACCTTTACCGCTCACGTGTCGCCCAGCGCGGCGACGGGGACGGTCACGTTCAAAGACAACGGCACGCAGATTGGCACGGGGACGCTCAGCGGCGGAACCGCAACCTACACCACCTCCAGCCTGGTCGCAGCCTCGCACCCCATCACCGCTGCCTACGGAGGGGATAGCAATTACTCCGGCAGCACGTCTTCGACGCTCACGCAGGCGGTCAACGGAGCATCACTGACCATCACCGCCAGCGGCGGCGCCATGAACTACGGCGGCTCCGCGCCCACCATCACCCCCAGCTACAGCGGGTTTGTGAATGGCCAGACGGCCTCCAGTCTCACCACCCAGCCGACGTGCACCACTGCGGCCACGAGTTCGAGTTCGGTGGCGGGAAGCCCTTATTCCAGTAGCTGCTCCGGGGCGGTCGACAGCAATTACTCCATTACCTACGTGCCCGGCAGTGTGACCGTCAACAAGGTGGGACTGACGATTACGGCGAGCAGCGGGTCGATGACCTATGCCGGCACCGTGCCCCCCATCACGGCCAGCTACCTCGGGTTCGTCAATGGGCAGACGGCCTCCAGTCTCACCACCCAGCCGACGTGCACCACCACCGCCACAACTTCGAGCCCGGTGGGCTCCTATCCCACGAGCTGCTCTGGAGCGGTCGACAACAACTACACCATCACTTATGCCAACGGCAGCCTGACCGTCCAAATCGCCAGTGGCGCGGTCGTGCTGGGTGTGAACAACAATCCTTCTACCTACGGCAACTCCGTCACCTTGACCGCAACCGTCACGCCCAGCACAGCGACGGGGACGGTGACATTCAACGACTTTAATGGACACGTACCGCTGGGTGGCGCCACGCTGAGCAATGGTCAGGCCACGCTGACCCTCTCGACGCTCGCCCCCGGGCCGCATTCCATCACGGCGACTTATAACGGCGATGCCAACGATTCCGCCAGCACGTCCGCGGTGTTGGGGCAGACGGTCAATCGGCGTTCGATGACGCTACCGTCATATTGCGTGTACTGAAGACGATGAAACCGCTCACCATAGAGGGCACGGAGGACACAGGGCAAGAATCTCTCTGTGATCTCTGCGCTCTCCGTGGTGAGACTGAATTGCAATCACAATCGAGGATGGGCACCATGATGAGGAAAAACAACTTCTACCGCATTGCGCTGATTGCTCTCTTGTCCGTTCCCCTATGGGCTTCTCTTGCCTTCGGACAAGTCACCAACGTGACGGACGACCAGTCCACGCCCATTCCCGGCGCGGGGCACGATTACGTCCATCTGTTGTCGGAGACCGTGAACCCGGCGAATGGCTCGCTAAGCATCCGCATTGGTGTGCCCACGCCCAAGAGCCGGGGCATCTCGTTGCCCTTCAGCTTTAATTACGATTCCAATGGCGTGAACCACCTGATTAATCCGCTCAGCATTGCTGACTCAAATCCCCCCGACTCTGGGGTCGTTTACCAAATCCCTTGGACTTCTGACCTGTCGGCCCTTTCCCAAGGAGGCTGGTCCTATGGCGTTCCCCAGTTGTCGTGGACTCCGAATCCGTACCAGGGTATTGTCCCAACTGGCAACTACCCCTGCCATTTTTCCACGAATTTCATGTTCCAAGACCCCGGCGGCGGGCGGCACGCTCTGGGTCTCTCCACCTTGACTGCCCCTAGTTCCCCCTGCGCATTTAACCTTCCCGTTTCGCAGGGCGGCGACGATGATTTCCTCGCCAGCGTTCTCTCCACGGGAGACGTTGCGGCACTGGACGCCGACGGCACCGTCTATGATTTCTCCCCCATCTATATCGACCCGGCCAACTATCCGCAGGGATGGGGGCTCGCCACGCTTCCCAACTCCATCACCGACCGCAACGGCAACGCCATTACGGCTACACCCCTTAATCCCTTGCCCGGCGAAAACACGGGTTTCACCTTTACGGATGCCACGGGCAGAAATCTGATTATAGCTTCCGGCTTTGGCACGACGGGCAACAATGTTTCCGTCCCCGGATTCGGGGGCCAACGGCTCACCTATGCGCTCACCTGGCGCGGGGTCACGTCAAATTTCCAGGTGGGCACCCAAATGCTCACCAACCCAGATGCCATGTGCACGGGGATTCCCGCCGCTCACCAAGCTTACGGGGGGATTCAGGCCATTACCCTTCCCAATAGCCAGCAATACCAGTTTCAGTATGACAGCGACAACCCCTCGCTTTACGACCAGCCGGGTTACGGCCCCTATGGTCTGGTCAGCAAGATCACCTACCCCACGGGCGGTTATGTAAGCTATGTTTGGGGGGAAAACAAGCTGGCCGATTACATCACCGGTGGTTGGTACTGGAACGATAGTCAGGGCTGGGTCATGCAAGGAACCGGCTGCTCTTACGTTTATGGAGTCCCCGCCGTCATGGAGCGCATTGTCAGCTACGATGGGCAAACCATCG
>CAYTMD010000416.1:0-5896 GCA_964438685.1 uncultured Acidobacteriota bacterium | reverse complement strand
ACGGCGATGCGCAGAATGCTGGCGGGGATTTTCCTGTCCTGGAGAAGGCTGGCGACCGCCGTGCCAAACCCTCCGGCTTCGGTGCCTTCCTCCGCTGTCACCAGGAACTGTTTTTCCGCCGCCAGGCAGCAGATTAATTCTTCATCCAGGGGTTTGACGAACCGCGCGTTGATGACCGTGGCGCGGATGCCCACCTCCTCAAGCCGTGCCGCCGCTTCCATGCACGGATGGACCATGGAGCCCAGCGCCAGGATGCCGATGTCAGAACCCTCGCGCAGAATTTCGCCTTTGCCAATCTCCAGAGCCTTCAAGTCTTTGTCCATCGTAACGCCCAGGCCGTTGCCACGGGGGAACCGCAGCGCAGCAGGCCCGTTGACGTTGATTGCCGTGTAGAGCATGTGGCGCAATTCGTTCTCATCCTTGGGAGCCATTACCACGATGCCCGGCAGGGCGGTAAGGTAAACCAGGTCGTACAGGCCGTGGTGCGTGGGGCCGTCTGCACCCACCAGCCCGCCGCGGTCAAGAGCAAAAGTCACCGGAGATTTCATCAGGCAAGTGTCGTGCATTATTTCGTCAAAGGCGCGTTGCAGAAAAGTGGAATAGATCGCCACCACCGGCCGCATGCCTTCGCAGGCCAGTCCGGTGGCGAAAGTAACGGCGTGCTGCTCCGCGATTCCCACATCGTAGAAGCGATCGGGAAAGCGTTTGGAAAAGTCGTTCAGGCCGGTGCCTTCCCCCATGGCGGCGGTAATGGCCACCACTCGCGGGTCCTTTTCCGCCAATTCGCAAATGGCTTTGCCGAACACGGAAGTGTAGCTCGGCGCCCCCGCCGGACCCTTAAAGAAAGCGCCCGTGGAGAAATCAAAGGGAGTCACCCCGTGATATTTCGTCGGCAGTTGCTCGGCAATGGGGTAGCCCTTGCCCTTTTGCGTCACGATGTGAACCATGACCGGGCCGGGACGCTCCTTGGCCTTGGCAAGCACGTTCATCAATTCTTCCAGATTGTTGCCGTTGATGGGCCCGACATATTCAAATCCCAATTCCTCAAACACCAATCCCGGAATCAACATGCTCTTGGCGGATTCCACCAGGTCCTGGGAGATTTTCAGCAGGCGGGGGCCCAATCGCGGCACCGCGCGGATCATCTTTTCCACTTCTTCCCGCAAGCGGTTGTAGGCTTGCCCGTGAACGATGCGGTTCAGGTAGCCCGCAAACGCGCCGACGTTGGGAGAGATCGACATCTTGTTGTCGTTCAGGATGACCAACACCTTCTTCTTCAGCGTCCCGAGATTGTTGATGCCTTCCAGCGTCACACCCGTGGTCAGCCCGGCGTCTCCCACCACGGCCACCACGTGAAAGTTCTCGCCCTTCAGATCCCGCGCCACGGCCATGCCCAACGCTCCGGAAATCGCGGTGCCGGCGTGGGCGACGTTAAAGGTGTCGTAGGGGCTTTCATCACGTACCGGGAAGCCGGAGATTCCCCCATATTGCCGGATCGTGGGAAAGCGGTCGCGGCGGCCCGTCAGGATCTTGTGGCCATACGCCTGGTGGCCGACGTCCCACACGATCTTGTCCTTGGGCGTGTCAAACAGGTAGTGGAGGGCAATGGTCAACTCTACCGCGCCCAGACTGGAGGCCAGGTGTCCGCCGATCTTCGCGATTACGGAAACCATGTAATCGCGCAATTCCTCGGCGACGATGGGAAGATCCGCCCGCGGGACTTTCTTTAAGTCAGCCGGGGAATCGATTTTGTTCAGGTAGCGGTATTCCATGAGCACCTCTAAGAAATTGCGTAGGCAGTAGGCAGAAGGCAGTAGGCAGAAGCAGACGTTGAAAGTCGAAAGGCAAAAGGCAAAAACCGGGGATACTCGCACTTTTGACTTTTGACATTTGCGCTTTGCCTTTTGACTTCGCCCTGCCCATTTGCCTTCCGCCTACTGCGTTCTGCCTTCTGCCTTCTGCTTACTGCTTTCTGCCTACGATGTACTGCGCAATCCCCTGCAGTACCCCGGCGCGCTCGCCGTAGGGCTGCAGCACGCCGCACGCTTCTTCCACCAGGCGGGCGGCGATGCGCTTGGAGGCCTCAATACCATGAATCGCGGGGTAGGTGGCCTTGTGCTGTTGTTCGTCTTTGCCAATCGTCTTTCCCAATTCGGCCTGGGATCCCAGCACATCAAGCAGGTCATCCGCGATTTGAAACGCCAATCCGATCTTCTCTCCATAAGCCGTAATGCGGGCCAAATCGTCGGGGCTTGCGGGGGTTAAGATCGCGCCGGAGCGTAGAGCGGCACGGATGAAAGCACCGGTCTTGGCGGAATGGATGTATTCCAGCCGCGCGGCGTCGCCTGTGGTGTCCGATGACTCCAGGTCAATCACCTGCCCGCCCACCATTCCTTTTATCGTTCCTATGGCGCGGGCAAGCTCATCGAGAACGCGCAGAGTGGGCGCCGCAAATCCATCGCCCGCTTCCACGCCGGCGTGGGCAATCACCTCAAAAGCCAGGGTCAGCAAAGCGTCACCGGCAAGGATCGCCGTTGCCTCACCAAAAACCACGTGCGAGGTGGGCTTGCCGCGGCGCAGGTCGTCATTATCGAGCGCCGGAAGATCGTCGTGAATCAGCGAGTACGTGTGGATCAGTTCGAGCGCGCTACCCACCCGCAACAGAACCGCCTCATCACCGCCAAACAAACGCCCAGCCTCCAGACATAACGTGGGGCGAAGGCGCTTTCCACCCGCAAAAACCGAGTACCGCATTGCCTTGTGGATGCTGGAGGGATACGCTTCCTCCGGCGGAAGGATGCGCTCCAGTTCCGCGTCCACCAACGCGCGGCTTTGTTCGAGTTCATGGCGAATTGTGTCTGGCGATGTTACGTTCATAGCTGTTTGCGAAGGGCAGAAGTCAGGAGACAGGAGTCAGGAGTCGGAAGTCGGGAGAGGCCCGCCTCTATTAAGAGCGGATAGATGTCCGCATCCGGATCTTCGAAACCTTCTTGAACAGGAAAAATCGCGTATCCCGTCCTATTCTGACTGCTGACTCCTGTCTCCTGACTCCTGGCTCCGCTTATCTCCCCTCCGCGTCCGTCTCCTCCGTTGGAAAGGGCTCCGCCACCATTTTGCCCCCGACCTTCCTGGTCATAATTTCCACCCTTCCCTCAGCTTCTTCCAACTGCTTATGACAGAACTCGGAAAGCTTCATGCCCTCTTCATAAAGCACCAAAGCTTTGTCGAGCGGGATGTCGGTGTCTTCCAATTCATGTACGATGGCGTCGAGGCGCGCCAGGTTCTTTTCGAAAGGCTCCGGCTTGTCAACTTTCGCGGACTGGGACATGGCTGTATCCTTTCTCGAACCCTTCGTATCATGTTTCCCTTCCCGCTTTCACGCAGAAAGGGCACTCCTCAAGCATAGCCGCGCGACCTTTTCAGAATCAAGGCGGATACTGGAATTCTATCACGGTTGGGGTGCGGAAGTGGCGGTTCGGCTGGTTCCGAGGGCCTGCGCAACCTCCACTGCCAGGGCATAACGGCCAAAGGGCGCAGTGATTTGCACGCCCTGAACCAGGGAACGGATTTCTACCAACGTTTCCTGCGCAATTTTCAGACCCTCTTGCCGGGCGCGCTCCCCGGAATCCGCCGCGCGCATGCGCTCCATCACCGCCGGGGGGACGGAGATTCCCGGCACCTCGTTGTTCATGAACTCGGCGTTGCGGAAACTGGTGAGCGGCCAAACTCCCGCGATGACGGGAAGCTGGGGAGCAATCCTGCGGGCCTGTTCCAGGAAGCTTGCCAATTGCTCCACCTGGAAGACGGGCTGAGTCACCGCGAAATCGGCTCCGGCCTCCACCTTGGATTGAAAACGGCGAAGCTCCTCTTCCATGTTCAGCGCGTAAGGGTTAATGCTGGCGCCCACCAGGTAAGCCGTTTGCACTCCGAGCGGGTTGGCCCCCACGTCCAGGCCCCGGTTCAGATTGCTTAACAGGGTCACGAGTCCAATAGCATCCACTTCCGACGCGGCGCTTTCCAGCACGCTCGAGTACTGGGGAGTGTCGCGCGTCAACGCCAGAACATTGCGTATTCCCAGGGCGTGCGCGCCCAGCAAATCAGATTGGATGGTCAGCACGTTGCGATCGCGCGAACTGTAGTGGAGCAAAACCTCAATGCCAGCGCGTTGCTGGAGCAGTGCCGCAAGGGTCAAAGCGCTCATGCGAGCCGTAGCGCCCGACCCATCAGGAATATTTACGGCGTCAATGCCCTTTTCCAACAAATATTGCGACCCCTCCACCTCTTTGGTGGCGTCGCAACCCTTGGGAGGAACCACTTCCACCAGGACGGGGAATTCCTGCCGCGCCAACTTCCCGGCCAGACCCGAGCGGGTGGCCACCGGGACGGGCGGCATGGTGTGGACCGGCCGCGACAGGACTTCCACTGACGCGCGCCCCCGCTGCAGGGTCAAGGAGCGCACTGCCGTCTTGATGGCTTTGATGTGCTCCGGCGTGGTACCGCAGCATCCTCCCACCAGGCGCGCTCCGGCTTGGATAAACCGCCGCGCATAGCTGGCCATGTATTCGGGCGAACAGAGATAGAGGTTGCGGCCTTCAACGGTGCGCGGCATTCCGGCGTTGGGCTGGGCGGAAAGCTTTTTGTCTGTCACGGCCGCAATGCGTTCCAAAGTCTCCTGCACCGCGGCGGGGCCCACGCTGCAATTCACACCAATCAGGTCCGCCCCCCACTCATCAAGGGACCGGGCGAAGTCCTCCGGCAGTGTTCCCGTGGGTGTGTTGCCGTCGGCCTGAACGGTCATCTGCACGATCACAGGAAATTGGCCGACTTCCCGCGCCGCCAGCAACGCCTGATGCGCCTCGTTCAAATCCATCATCGTCTCGATGATGATCAGATCGACGCCACCTTCGATGAGCGCCGCAATCTGCTCCCGAGAAGCCTCCCTCGCCTCTTCCCGGGAGGTGAGACCCAGCGGCTCCAAACGAAGCCCCAGCGGGCCCACCGCACCCGCCACGTAAAGGTCATCACCGGCAACTTCCCGCGCCAGGCGTGCACCGGCCAGATTGAGTTCACGCACTTTCTCGCCCAGACCGAATTTTTGCAGACGGAAGATGTTGGCCCCGAAGGTATTGGTCTCAAGGACCTCCGCCCCGGCCTTGACGTACGCCAGGTGAACCTCTTTGACAAGCTGCGGCATCGCCGCGTTCAGCTCGTCATAACAGCGGCTGAGGGAAATGCCCTTTGAATAGAGCACTGTCCCCATGGCCCCATCACACACCATAGGGCGCTTTTCGATTTTTTCCAGGAAAGGTTCTCGCATCCCTAAATTAGTCTAGCACAAATGTTTGTGAGCGCGAGGCGACGGGAGCTGCGAAGGACGGGAAGTAGTATTTGGTTGCAAGGAAACTCAAACCCCCTTTCCCCTCGCCCCTTTGGGGGAGAGGGGCGGGGGTGAGAGGGTCGAGTCGGAACCAGTCAGCTTAAGTGAACAGCGTTGGGGCTAAACCGGCTTATTTCCAGGAAATTTAGGACTCCAATTCCTTCCGGCAATAGGCATAGCACTTCTTGACCTCGGTGACCGTGTCGAGGTTGGGATAGTACTTGTTGTATTCGTATTCAATGTTGGCCGGGATCTTCCAATGGTTGTCACGCAGCAGCCGCAGCACGGGCCCAATGGGAGTGTCGCCTTGACCAAAGTAATAATCCTTCCCGTGGTCCTTTTTCCGGTCCTTGATGTGCAGCGTCACAATCCTGGCGTAGTGCTTCTTGAGAAAGTCTACAGGGTCCTGGTTGGAAGCGGTGAAGTGGCCGATATCAAGGTTGATCCGAGCGTAAGACGACGCGCCTTTCAGCCCGCGCTCGAAACTTTCCGCAGTGGAAAATTCATCCGGGTCGGAAG
>CAYTMD010000415.1:0-5900 GCA_964438685.1 uncultured Acidobacteriota bacterium | reverse complement strand
GCCTGCGCGAAGCGCCTTGGAGTGCGGCGGCTCGACGCCGCCTTTGTCGCTACCTGTACCCATCAAGATCGAATTCCGATGCAATTGAAATCGATCCCCATTCCAAGGCGGCGTCGAGCCGCCGCACTCCATCAAGGCGCTTCGCGCACTCAGCTTGCATGAGGTGCCTATTCCCCCAGCGCGTCTCTACGACTTCAGATGAAGTGTTTAGTTGCGGCTCCGCCGCCCTGCGCGCTCTGTGGTGAGATTCTCTTTGGGCTGCGCTTCCGCCGCTATGGTTTGGCGAATTCGTTTCATTTCACCTGTCCGCAACCAAACATGGGTACAATAGATTCGATCTCCGGGCTGCTTAAGACCTTAAATCCAACTTCTGTCTGCAAAGAGGACTTGACATGATTTCTCAAGCCAACATCCTGCCGACAACTCCCATGGGCGCAAACCTGATTGATAGCGGCGGAGCGACGTTTCGCGTCTGGGCGCCCCGTGCCACTGCCGTCTACGTCAACGGCACGTTTGCAGGGAAGCCGCAAACTGGCCAAACCGATGATTTGCTGATGGCGAAAGATTCCAAGGGGTACTGGACGGGCTTCCTTGCCAATGCCCAGGATGGCGACATCTATCACTATTGGGTGGTTGGCGCGGGATCGAGTGGTTACAAGCGTGATCCCTATGCGCGGCAGATGGCCGCCGACGCGCCGTTCCCAACGTGCAGTTGCGTGATCCGCGCGGGGGCAGCCTATCCCTGGCACGATTCGGCTTTTGTGACGCCGGACTTCTCCAACATGATCGTCTATCAATTGCATATTGGGACCTACGCGCCCAGCGCGCCGGGCGTGGCGTCGACCTTTCTTGATGTTATCGGGAAGATCGAGTACATGGTGGCGCTGGGAATCAACATGCTGCAGCCGCTGCCCATCGATGAAATGGAAACTAATGTTTCGATGGGTTACAACGGCGCGGACTATTTCTCGCCGGACACGCCTTACGTGGTGTCCGGGCAGACCGCTCTGGCCGGATACCTGGCCACCATCAATCGCCTGCTGGCAGCGAAGGGCATTGCCCCGATGGGAATCCAGGACATCACATCCGGACCCGCGCAACTGAAAGCCCTGGTGGACTTGTGCCACCTCTACGGCATCGCCGTGGCCTTCGACGTTGTGTATAACCACGCGGGCGGATTTATGGGCGATGATCAAAGCCTTTATTTCTACGATCGCGCTGCCGATACCAGCGATAACAATCAAAGCCTCTACTTCACCAACATGGGACTTGCGGGCGGCCTTTCCTTCGCCCTTTGGAACGACGATGTCCGCCAGTTCATCATCAATAGCGCCCGCTTCTACATTGATGAATTCCACGTCGATGGCTTCCGCTACGACGAAATCAGTGCCCTGCTCTCCATGAACCTGGATTCCGGCTGGAGTTTTTGCTGCGATCTCACCAGCACGCTCCGGTACCTCAAGCCGCGGTTGCTGCAAAACGCCGAGTATTGGCCTTACGAATTCCAGAATTATCCCCAGCCGGCGCCTTTGATCGTGACGCCAACCGCGAGCGGCGGCACGGGCTTTGACGTTCTTCAGCACGACGGATTACGCGGCGCCGTCCGCACCGCCGTCCAGCAGGCTTCCTATGGCCAAAACTCGGCAGTTGATTTCGGCGCCATTGCCGCGAATCTTTATCCCCAGGGCTTTGCCCATGCGTGGCAGGCCGTCACCTGCGTGGAGAATCACGATCTGGTGGCGGCAGGCCGCGACCCGCGCCTTCCCGCTCTGGCCGACGGTTCAAACACGCATTCCTGGTACGCCCGCAGCCGCTCGCGATTCGCCACCGGACTCCTGTTGACCGCGCCGGGAATCCCCCAGCTTTTCATGGGGCAGGAGTTCCTGGAAGACAAACAATGGAGTTGCGACCCTACCGCCTTAGCCAACCTCATTGGGTGGGGCGGCCTCAGTAGCCAAACTGACCCAGCCATGAGGGACCATCTGCGTTTCACTCAGGATCTGATCCGGCTCAGATGGAATCAACCGGCCCTGCGCAGTGACAACGTCAACGTCTTTCACGCCGACAGCCAGAACCGCGTCATCGCCTTTCACCGGTGGCTTGAGGGCATCGGAAAAGACGTCATCGTAGTTGCGACGCTTGCCGAGAGTACCTGGTACAACTACGCGATTGGATTCCCGTCCTCCGGGCCATGGCTCGAAGTCTTTAACAGCGACGTCTATGACAACTGGGTTAATCCCGTGGTCGCGGGTAATGGGGGAGAAATTTCAGCATCGGGAGGTCCCCTGCATGGCTTTAATGCCTCGGCGAATATCGTGATTCCCGCTAATGGAGTGGTAGTATTTGCCCGCGATGCGGGAGATTGAGGATTAGACAATATGATGACGCCCGGGCGTAGCGTTAGGCGTCCCGGGACCTCTCTGCGGTCTCTGTGCCTTAACTCCGTGACCTCTGTGCGAAATTCTTTACCGCCCTCCAACGCTGATCGAAGGAGATTGCATGAGCTGGGCAAATGAGCTGGGTCAGGAAATTTCCGGCAGGGTATTGACGGATAACGCCGCGTGCCAGGCTGTGGCGACGGACTTTGGCCGCATTGTTTCACGCCGGCCGCAGGTGGTGGTGAGCCCGGCGTCGGCGGAAGACGTGGCGCGAGTGGTGAAGTTCGCATCCCGGAATTCCCTCCATGTAGCAACGCGCGGCGGTGGACACTCGCAGACCGGACAATCGCTTTCCGACCAGATCGTGCTGGACATGACCTCGCTCAATCAGGTCACGCGGGTGGCGGAAAACGTGGTAGCGGCACAGGCGGGAATCAAGTGGCGGGCACTGGTGGAGCACCTTGCGCCGCAGCGCCTCTCGCCTCCAGTGCTGACCAACAATCTGGACGTGACCGTGGGCGGAACATTGTCCATGGGCGGACTGGGAGTGGCCTCGTGGCGGCACGGAACCCAGGCGGACAACTGTGTGGAACTGGAAGTGGTAACGGGCGCTGGCGATATCGTGCGCTGCTCCGAGAACGAGAATCGCGACCTGTTTGATGTGGCCCGCTGCGGCGCCGGGCAATTCGGAGTCATCACCGGGGCTGTGCTCAAAGTGCGCCGCCACCCACCGCGCTTCCGCAGCTTCTACCTGCTTTACGACGATCTGGCGGCCCTGCTCAATGACCTTAAGACGGTGATGAAGGATGAGCGCTTCGACAATCTGGAGTCGTGGTGTGTTCCCTGCCCGCAGGGTTTCAAGAAAGTGGCGGGACAGCGCCAGCCGTTCGCGCAGTGGTTCTTCCCTCTGCACGCGACGGTGGAAATAGAGGAGGGCGAAGCGCCCGAGGCCGCGGAAAAACTGGCGGGGCTGAAGTTTTACAAACACGTCCACACGGAGGATGGTGAAATTGGGGAGTTCTTCACCCGCCTCGACAACCTGTTTGCCCTCTGGAAACGCGGAGGCTTTTGGGACTACGCCCATCCCTGGATGGAATGCGTTCTACCCTGGCAGACCACGCCCATGTACATTTCGCAAGTCCTCGCCAACCTGCCGCCGCAAGCTCTGGTGGGCGGGCACATCCTGCTTTGGCCTGCCCGGGGAACGGCATCGCGGGCGCCTCTATTCATGCGCCCTCCCGGTGACTTCCTGATGGGCTTCGGAATTCTGCCCGCCGTCCCGCCGGCGTTCTTGAACGAAGTCCTGCCGCGCATGAACATGGCAAGCCAGGCTTCCGGCATGATGGGGGGCAAACGCTATCTTTCCGGGTGGATTAACTTCGACCACGCGGCATGGAAAGCCCACTACGGGGAGCAATGGCCGGCTGTAGCCGCGGCAAAATTAAAATTCGACCCACAAGGCATCCTCAATCCCGGATTTATCAAGTTCGAGTGAAAACCTGCCGATAGATACTTCTGTAAGAATGAGATGAAGTTTGCGTTTCCGCAGACGCGCGGGCAAGCCTGCGCCAAGGCCCGCGACAAGCTATTTGCGTGGAGAGTGCGCACGTGCAACTCACATAGAATCAAGGTGCTATCGGACAAAATTGCCTTCTAATCTGGTGCCGTTCTTCTTGACACCCATAAAACCCGCGTGCTACATTTGCGGGTCTTGCACTGTAGGCATTTCACTCCTTTGAGGCCTTGCCACTCCAAATGGGCGTGATATTTAACCAACTCGGGCACCTCTTCCTTCAAGCCATCCCCACCGTGGTCTTGGTATTTTTGCTATTTGTCATCCTTGAGCGGATTTTCTTTCGCCCGATCATGGGCGTCCTGAAACAGCGCGAGGATATGACGGTGGGCGCGCTGGCGCGGGCGCGTGAACAGGTTGCGGAGGCAGAAACAAAAACCCGCCAATACGAAGAGGCCTTTCAAGCAGCCCGGCAGGAGGTTTACCGCCAGCGCGAAGTAGACCGTCGCGCCAACGTGGAACAGCGCGATGCGGCTTCGCGGCAGGCGCGCGAGCAGGCTGAGGCGTTGATCACCGAGGCACAGGCCTCGCTCAGCGCGGAAGTGGTTCGCGCCAAGACGGAATTGGACTCCGCATGCCAGCCCCTGGCGGAAGAGATTTCCGAAATCCTGGTCGGGCCTGAATCGAACCCTGGCGGGGCAGGAAGGCCAAACCTTTGATTCGAAACGTTCGCCAGGCCGCTTTGTTCACCCTGTTGGGAATTTGCCTTGCGGGATTTGCCCTGCCCCGAGTGGCATGGTCACAGGGGTCGGAACCGACAACGAAAGAAGAAAAAACTGAACCGCGCCATGAACTGCTTTTCAAGACCATCAACTTTATAATTCTCGTGGGAGCGCTCGGGTACATTTTACGCAAGCCCCTGGCAGAGTTCTTCAGTTCGCGTTCCACCTCCCTTCAAAAAAGTCTGGACGAGGGCCGAAAGGCGCTGGAAGCATCGCAGATTCGCCTGAAGGAAGTGGAAGCAAAGCTGGCGCGGCTGGATGCGGAAATTGCCGAGTTCAAGGCTTCCGCCATGCGCGAAATGGAAACGGAACGCCAGCGCATGCAGCAATCCAGCGCGGAGGAAGCAGCTCGAATTCTGGAATCAGCGCGCGCCCAAACAGAAACCGCCGTGCGCGCAGCCAAGCTGGACCTGAAAAGTTACGCCGCCGAGAAAGCAGTCGGACTCGCTGAGGAATTGATCCGTGCCCGCCTGGATGTTTCCGGCCGCCAGCGGCTGGTTGCGCAGTTTGTCGCCACGCTCGAATCCAAGGAACGGAAAAACTAGTTATGCCGACGGTCGTTGCCAATCGCTACGCGCGCGCCCTTGCGGATGTTGTTTCCTCCACCGGGGATTACCGCAAAGTGTTGGGAGAACTTGAAGATTTCGGCGCGGCTTATCGCGAGAGCGTTGAGTTGCGCGAAGTTTGCGAGACTCCGGCCATCGTCATGGCCCAGAAGCTCGACGTGCTGCAAACCATCGCCGCCCGGCTGGGCAGCTCGCACACCACACTCAATTTCCTGCGCGTGTTGATGAGTCATTACCGGCTGCCGATGATGGACGAAGTCATCCATGCCTTCCGCAATATCGCCTATGCGCACATGGGAATTGTGCAGGTAAAGATCTCTTCCCCCTCGGATCTTTCCCAAGAACAGCAGGAACTTCTGCAAGCACGATTTAACCAACTCACGCTAAAACAGTCAGAGCTGGAATTTCATCTTGACGGCGATTTGATTGGCGGCTTGGTGGCGCAAATTGGAAGCACGGTATACGACGGCTCCGTCCGCGGCCACCTGGATCGCATCCGGGAACAATTGTTGGAAAGGTAATAAAGCTGTCAGCATTCAGCGGTCAGCTAACAAGTTAGCTCATTGCCGACGTTGAGAGATGATGGCGGAGCGAAGAAAGCTTATACAAGGAAGTAGTCAGTGGTTAGCCAGCGCATTAGCTGAAAGCTGAAAGCTGAGAG
>CAYTMD010000414.1:0-5900 GCA_964438685.1 uncultured Acidobacteriota bacterium | reverse complement strand
ACTTCACCACGCGCGAATTCGTTTGCCAGGCATGCTCGAATTTCTGCGACATGAAGGAATTCATTATTGAAGGGCAGCGCACTTATTGGGGCGATAAGTGCTCCGACAAGTTCCGTAAAAGGGCGCGTACGGATCGCCAACCGGTGATTGAGGACCTGGTGGAATGGCGGGAAAAGTTGTTGGAGGAAACCCTGTTGCCGACCATGGGTGGCCGCCGCACCGTGGGAATTCCGCGCACCATGTTCTACTACGATCGATTCCCGTTCTGGTGCGCCTATTTCCAGGAACTGGGCTTTGACGTCGTTGTTTCTTCCCCCACCGACCGCAAGATTTCCATGGCGGGCGAGGAGTTGGCGATTGCCCAGCCCTGCTTCCCGGTCAAGGTGGCGCACGGGCATGTGCAGGACTTGCTGGAGAAGTGCGTGGATTACGTTCTGGTTCCCAACACCGTAAACGTGGAAGCGCCCGACGACGGACTGGAATCGCATCTGTGCCCGTGGAACCAGACTCTGCCGTTTGTGATTCGCGCTGTACCCCAACTGGAAGCGGCACAGGAGAAGTTCCTTTCGCCCACCGTGCATTTCCGCTTGGGGCGCAAGCACGTGGAAAAGGCGCTGGAGAATTTCTCCCGTGGCTTGGGAATAAAGCCCCGCGTCAACGCCCGCGCCGTAATGGCCGCGTATGCAGCGCAGGACGCCTTCGGCGACGCGCTTCAGGAAGCGGGCAAGGAAGCATTGGCCCGTCTAAAGGAAACCGGCGAACCCGCCCTGGTGCTGGTGGGGCGGCCCTACAATCTCTTTGACCGCAGTGTGAATTGCGACATTCCGCGCAAGCTGCGCACGCTCTACGGCATCAACGTGCTTCCCATGGAAGTTCTGCCGCTTGACGATGAAGACATCTCCGAGGTCAATCCCAACATGTATTGGAACTCGGGTCGGCGCATCCTGGCGGCGGCGCGCATCGTGAGCCGGAACCCCAACCTGCACCTGGTTTATATCTCCAACTTCAAATGCGGCCCGGACTCTTACATCAAATCGTTTGTGGACGAAGCCGCCGGCAAGCCCTCGCTGGTATTGCAGTTCGACGGGCACGCGAACGACGCTGGCTTTATTACGCGCTGCGAAGCGTATCTTGATAGCAAAGGATTCTTGCGATGTCATTCCTCCCCCATCGCCACAGTAGCCGCAAAATAGGCGCCGACCATCCCTTGAGCGGGAAGATCGTTTACATTCCCACCATGGGCGAGGGCAGCCCGGAAGCATTTGCGGCGGCGTTCCGCTGGCTGGGCGTGGAGGCGCAGCCTACCCCGCCTTCCGACGTGCGCACCCGCGAACTGGGCGGCAAGTACACCACCGGCGACGAGTGCTATCCGGCCAAGGTTACCGTGGGAGATTTTCTGCGGGTTATCGAGCAGCCTGGCTTCGATGCGGAGCGAGCCGCTTTCTTCATGCCTACGGCAGAGGGCCCCTGCCGCTTCGGGCAGTACGCGCCGTTCCTGCGCAAGATTCTGCGCGACGCGGGATACGGAGACGTGAAAGTGGTCTCCCCCACCAGCCGCAATGGTTATGTCGACCTCGGTGGCATCGCTACCCCCTTTCTGCGCACCGCGTGGCGCGCACTCGTCTGCGCCGACAATATTCACCGGGCGCTGCTGAAGACCCGTCCCTATGAAACCACTCCGGGAACCGCCGACCGCGCTTTTCTGGAGTCGCAGGCAGACTTGGTGAAGACCGTTGAGAATAGCTGCGCCGACGCCGGATGCCAGTTGAACATGCTGGTGGAATCGATGAAGCGCTCCCGTGAGCGCTTTCAACGCGTCCCGGCGTTATACGACCGCGAGATTCCACTGATCGGCGTGGTGGGTGAAATCTTCTGCCGCCTCAACACCTTTTCCAATGAAGACTTGATTCGCAAGCTGGAAAGCTACGGTGCAGAAGCCTGCCTGAGTCACATGACCGAGTGGGTGGGGTACACCAACAACGAAGAGCGCCGCAAGCTGCGCCTGACCGGGCGAAACGTTTCCCTGGCCATGGTTAAGGCCTACGTGCGCACCCACATCCAGGAATCCGATGAAAAGGCATTGATTGCGCCTTTCGCCGAGGAATTCGTGGGCTATGAAGAACCACCCATCGAAGAGATCTTGGACCTCGCGTGGCCCTACCTGCCCACCGGCGGCGCGCTGGGTGAGATGGTGCTGAGCGCGGGCAAGGCCGCCTATCTGGCCAAGCACGGGGCCGACGGCATTATCGACATCAGCCCTTTCACCTGCATGAACGGAATCGTGACCGAGGCCATCTACCCGAAGCTCTCCAAGGCCTACGCGGGAATTCCCATCCGCAATTTCTACTTCGACGGCACGCAGGCTGACCTCGACCGCGACTTGGGAATTTACATGGAACTCGCCCGCTCCTACCGCGAGAAGAAACCCTACACGCGACGCTTCCCCGCCTATTTCGCGCAGCCCGTGGCGTAATCAACCAGGCGCAGCAGACGCCAATTCATAGTAGCGCCGGGCCTCACATAGGCTGCGGAAAAACGCCAAAATCCTCCAAGCCCCGCAAGGGCGCAATATAGTAGCCGGGGGCAACGCCTCCGGAAAACGTGCGCCCAGCGCCGTTCGAACCTGAAGGGGTCGATCCTGGTGCTGGCCCCGACCTCGGCTGTTGCGGCATGGTTTGCGCACCTAGATGAGAGCTATCTACCTTTATTTTCTATGAGATTAGGGGAATATAATGTAAGGCGTTTAATTTCAATTAGATGTCAGCTTTACAATTTTCTGGTTTTGGCTCGACCCATTGTTTTCAGCGGCTTCTAGGCTTCGCTCGGGGTCCCGCCACGCCGCTCTGCTGCGCCGCCGCAATCGCTGCTCGCAGGCCCGGTCTTCCAATTCCATCTTGTAATGTACGTCAAGGAGCCCCGCAAACACGGGGTGGCAGGCTTCCTTCCTCATCAACAGGGTGCGTACGGGCGTTGCCACGGGAATGCCTCTTTCCAGCCTTCTGTCATAGCATACATCCTAGCCTATAGGCTGTCAAGAGAAATGCTGTCCGGGCGGGAGAAGCCGTGAAAAAATCCATGACAGAGCAAAAGTATTTCGCGCGGAGGCGCGGAGCCGCAGAGGCCGAAAAGCAAACAAGGCAGTTATCTATTCTGAATCTCTGCGTCTCAGCGCGAGTTTTGTAATTCTTTCACACCTTCGGACGCCCGTGGCACGAAACTGCAGGGACCAGCGGCGCTGGTCCGCCGCACAAAGGGGCGCGCATGTGCGCCCGCAATGCGTTTTCCCTCTCCGCAGGAGAGAGGGGGGGACCGCAAGGCGGGGGGCGAGGGGTCACTTCCTCGCCTTATCTACCGCCCCCAACTGTCTCGCCAGCTTTGATTCGTGGTAGATTATCCAAGGTCTCTGGACCAACTTTTGCCAAAGGTCCAGCGGACATGGGCATCCTTTGCCTGGGGATTATCACAGGTCACTTTTCTCAAATTCGACGGGGTGCCCAACCAAGCCTCTCCGAGTGAGCCATCATGGATAAACTGTCTAGCAATTACGAGCACAGCACCTTAGGGCGTACCGGTTTGCAAGTTTGCCGGCAGGCTGGCGCAGAGTGAAACTCTGCGATATTGGTGAGCGACACTCGTGAGGCGCAGAGCTGCGCACTGCGCCTGCCGGCCGTTGGGAGAGTTTGCCTTGGATCTCTTTTGCAGGGATAGCGCGTGACAATCTCACGCTAAAATCGTAAGCTTAGGGATGAACGTGCCCAGAAGGCTAATCCATGATACATAAAGCCAAGGATCTATCTCCCGAACAGAAAGTGGCAATCGAAAGCCTCCTCGGACGCCAAGTATTGGACGATGAGGCAATCAGCGTGCGCGCCATCGAGCCTCCTGTCCTCTCCGATGAGCAGAAGCATGAGCTGGCGGAGCAGATGAGGAAGTACTTTGCGGAAGTAGATTTTCGTCGTCAACCCGGCTCCGCCAAGGAGGCCGAGGGCATTCTGACGGACGCCATCCGCAGCAGCCGCCCCGGCTACCGCCTGCATCAGTGAAAATAGTTCTCGACAACACCATCCTTGTTCGGGCCAATGAACAAGCGCACGGTCTTGGCCGCGACTTGCTGACCAGCCTTATTGAAAGCAAGCATGTATTGTTGCTTTCAAACGAGATGCTGTACGAGCTGGCGACGGTGCTTCGTTACCCCCGTTTACAGAAATTCTTTGGCCTCACCGAAGATCTTGTTTACAACTATGTTGCCTTTCTTCGCCGATCTGCGGAAATCGTAACCCTCAACCCCCTCTTGACAGCGCCCATTCGCGACGTAAACGACGCGATCGTTATTCAAACTGCCATAATCGGCGAGGCCGACATCATCTGCACGAACGATGAGGACTTTTTCGAAACACCCATCGCTCAATACTTGAGCAATTACGGAATTAGCGTCCTCGACGACATAGCGCTCATGCAACGGCTGCGCTCTTGACATGCTGCGATTCGTCCGCCGGTTGAGCATGTTTCCCGCTTTCCGCGTTCCTTATTGAATGGTCCTACCCGCGGGCAGGTGGTGGATGTATCCCCCCGAAAAAATCTGCCAGAACGGTTACGACCTGACCACTGTGTGCGCCGCACCGCAATTGGTAAGTCAGGGGGGCAACCCCCCAATCGTTTCGCCAGCCTTGATTCGTGGTAGATTATCCGAGGTCCCCGAATCGAATTTCACAAAAGGTCCAGTGGACTTGGCACCTTTGGGTCTTCCTATATTTCTCAAATTCGACGGGGCGCCCATCCAATTCTCACCGAGTGAGCCATCATGAATAAACCATCCAGTAATTTCGAGCACAGCACTTTAGGGCGTACCGGTTTGCAAGTTTGTCGGCTGGGAACCAGCGCCAGTTATGGAGTTCCCGGCGACGCGCTGGAGCGGGCTTTCGAGCGCGGGGTGAATTACATCTATTGGGGAAGCCGCCGGCTCGCCTCATTTGGTGAGGGGTTGAAGCGGCTGAAGCCTCAGCGCGAGCGCATTGTGCTGGTGATCCAGTCGTATACACGGATCGCCGGATTGATGGCCGGCAGCCTGGAACGCGCCCTACGGGCCTTGGACTTTGACCACGCGGACGTCCTGCTGCTGGGCATGTGGAACAAGCCCGTGCCGCCGAGGATTCTGGATGCCGCCCGGCAACTGAAACAACGCGGCCTGGTGAGATTCCTGGCGGTCTCGACACATCAACGCACGCTCGTTCCCTCGATTGCCGCCGCGAGCGATTTCGACGTCGTGCATTTCCGTTACAACGCCGCGCATCCCGGCGCGGAAAAAGAGATATTCCCCCACCTGCCTGCCGCAAACCGCCCCGGCATGGTTTCGTTTACCGCCACAAGCTGGGGGCAACTGCTCGGCAAATCCGGGCTGCAGGCGTTCTTCATGGGCGGGCATCCGCTTCCCAAGGATGAACGCGTTCCCACTGCCACGGATTGCTATCGCTACGTCTTGAGCCGTCCGGAAGTGGATGTTTGCCTCACTGGTCCCGCCAATGCGGCGCAAATGGATGAAGCGCTGGAAGCATTGACGCGAGGGCCGATGACGGAAGAAGAGTTGGCCTGGATGGCGCGCGTAGGCCGGGCCGTGGCGGGAAAGTAAGTCTTCAGTTATCAGTTTTCAGTAATCAGTAACCCATCTCACATATAGGCACTTACGTTCGAAATCGTTGCCCTCTCCCCTGGGGAGAGAGTGGGAATTATCTGCGCACGCAAACGCGCGCAGATAACATCCCTCTCCGAGGGGCTGAACGTGTCCCACATCTTTTGCTGGACACGGAGGGGCTGAACCCCCCGGGTGGCACGGGGCCTCCCGCCCCGGAGCCCGGATTATTCACGAATCTTCTTGAGGGCAAAGCAAGGCGTACAGTTTCACA
>CAYTMD010000413.1:0-5929 GCA_964438685.1 uncultured Acidobacteriota bacterium | reverse complement strand
TTGACCGTTAAAAAAAGGATGCTAACAAGGGCCGCGGTTACGGCCATCGAACTAAGGTTTCGAAATTTCATAAGAACAGTGTCCCTCCAGAAAAAGAATATCCACCCCAAAGAGTATGCAAAGGTGGTGACGGGCGCAAGCGGCAAACGGTCCACAAGATCCCTGGAAGGGGAAATGGGGTTATTGAGACTGGGACTATGAGAGTGGCTCAATGTTGAGCTTGCGTAATTCCTCGGCGGCGCGTTCGGGCAGCACGGAGTTGTAGTAGACGTCTTTGAGAAAATAGGACCGCGAGGAGGTGAGGCGTATCGGAATCAGTTCCAAATGCCAGTGGAAGTCATCCAGCAAGGTTCGCCAATGGTCGGTGCGTTCATATTTGGCATTCAGATTAGGCACGGTATGCAGTGTGACGTGGTAATCCTGGGCCACGGTCTCTAGCCTGCGCAGAACGGATTTAAGAAAGCGCGCGAAATGAAGCTGGCGTTCCCAGGTTGTCAAATCTTCTTCAAAGGCGTGGTGGTGTTGGAGGGGAAGAACCCAGATTTCATAAGGCACGCGCGAAGCGAAGGGGCAAAAGGCCATAAACTCATCGTCCCATTCGATGGTGCGCACCTGCTTCGCCATCTCCTGCTGGATGATGTCGCAAATCAGGCAGCGCTCCTTCAGGGAGAAGTAGCGCTGAAGCGAGCGGAGCTCGTAAACCACCCGGCGCGGGATAAAAGGTGTGGCCGTAATCTGCGAGTGGGGATGGTCGGGTTCCTGCCCCGCCAGCCTGCCCTGGTTGCGGAAGACGCTGACGTAACGAAAACGGCGGTCCTTCTTCAGGTCCGTAATTCGCGAAACGAAGGCGCGCAGCACCTGCGCCACGTTTTCGTCACGAAGGTGCGACAAGCGCAGGTGGTGGTCAGGGTTTTCAATCACCACTTCGTGCGCTCCCAGGTTGCGCATCTTGTCGTAAACGCCCTCGCCGGATCGCTCCAATTCGCCTTCAATGCGGTAGAGAGGGCGCAAATGTGGCGTAACGCGGACCTCCCACTGTCCCTTGCTATTAACATGCGAGTAGAGCGTTTGCGGAGTCAGGGCTTCCTGGCCGGGGCAAAATGGACAGGCGTTAAGGTTCGGCCATGAGGTTTCGCCATCTTCCTGAATGACCCAATTCATGGAGATGGGATCTTTCCGAATCTGCATCAATCCTCCCAAAAGCAGTGGATAGTGAATGGTGGTTAGTGGATAGCCAGGGCTTCCACGTCGGCTCCAATGGCCGCCCCCCACTGGCTACTAACCACCAGCCACTGCTTTATTATCGCCGGGTTCCGGTTGCTTCTTTAACTCCAAGGGGGGCGACTGGGGTTTCAGAGAGAGGGCTGTGAATGCCTTCCGACCTTGCTCGCACTGCCCGCTATAAACATCGTGGTTAATGGCGCCAGACACACCGCAACCATCAACCAGTCTCCGCCGCTTATTAAACGCCGGAGGCCGATGGGTGTCAAGCCTTCATCCAAGCTGCCCCCCGATTCTTCAAAGGATTGGACACTCATGCCGGCGCGGGTATAATGGCGCCAAACCAAACCTAAGGTTTGGGTTGAGTGGACATGCTAAAGGCAAACGGTCTCCTTTCTTCGGATGGGACCAAAATAACCAACGGCTGAGTGTCGCCAGGAGAGTGCGCTATGGTTGTCTTCTGTAAACATTGTGGCTCACCGGTAAAGCTTGACAATGCGCGGCTGGCGGACCCGGCGTACAGTGTGCCGTGTCAGCAATGCCACCGGCCGGCGGTCAGGGACACTGCGCTGCCGGCCGGGGCCGGGACTTCTTCAGCGGGTGCCGCGGCGATTGCCCGCGCCGCGGAAGCGCACGCTCCGGCGCCCGACAGAACCCACTACTTGCAGAAGATCCGTCTGTTCAGCGGCCTTCCCTACGAAGAGTGCCTGTTGATTGAAAGCCACATTCGCGTGCGGGAGTTTGCCCCTCAGCAGACCATTGTGAAAGAAGGCGGGCCGGGTGACGCCATGTTCTTCATCACATCCGGCGCGGTGGAAGTCCGCAAAAAAGACCCCAGCACTGGAATCGACTTCCTTCTGAGCGAGCTGAAGGCCGGCACGTGTTTTGGTGAGATGGCGCTGCTCACGGGCAAGCCGCGCGCGGCCAGCGTGGTGGCGTTGGAGCCGACGTCCTGTTCGGTGCTGGAGCAAAGGGCTTTCGACGAGGTTCTGGTGACGAGCTCCAAAGTGGGGCTTGCCATGAGCCGGGTGCTCGCCGAACGTCTGGACGAAGCCGACCAGCAAACCGGCATTGAGTACATTAATCTCGCCAAGCTGCAGTTTGACCCCCGCGTCTTAAAACTCCTGCCGAAGCAGGTCATGCAGCAGCACCGCGTGATTCCCATAGCCTTTTCCAACAACCGGCTGACCCTGGCGATGGTAAATCCCAACAACCTGATCGCGCTCGATGACGTGCGGCGCGTGATTAAAGGCGTGATCATTGAACCCGTGGTGACATCGGAAGACGATTTCGAGCGCTTTATCACCACCGTCTACGCCTCGCTGATCCGCAAAGACCAGGAAACTGCGGCGCGCGAGCAGGGTTCGGCGACTTCCAAGAGCCGGCCGGTGGTGAAGACCCTGGAAAATGATCTGCAGGCTCCCAAAGGCGAGTCGATGGAGAGCATTCTTGAGTCGCTGCAATCGGAAGCGCTGAAATCCCTGGAAGTAGTTGACGGCCCACAGTCGCCTGAGAGCGTCACCGACCTGTCCCGCTCGGCGGAGGACGCCCCTATTATTCGCATGGCCAACGGCATTCTGTCGCTGGCCATCAAGAAGGGAGCCAGTGATATCCACGTCGAGCCACAGGAAAAAGACCTGGCCGTGCGTTTCCGAATTGATGGGGAGCTGGAAGTAGTGCAGGTGCTTCCCAAGAAAGTTCAGATGGGCTTGATCTCGCGACTCAAAATTCTCGCCAAGCTCGATATCGCGGAAAAGCGCCTGCCGCAGGACGGCCGCATCAGCGTGCGGCTGGAAGAGCGCCCCATTGACTTTCGCGTTTCCACCATTCCGGCCAAGTGGGGCGAAAAGATTTGCATGCGCATTCTCGACAAATCGAACACCCTGCTGGGCCTCGATAAGCTGATTCTCCATCCGGAAGTGCTGGGCCTCGTCCGCGAGATGATTGCGCAACCTTACGGGATCATCTATGTGACCGGCCCCACAGGCTCCGGCAAAACCACGTCGCTCTACAGCGCGCTGGCGGAGCTTAACCACGCCGACGTCAACATCTCCACCGCCGAAGACCCCATTGAGTATGACCTGGCTCGCGTCAACCAGGTGCAGACGCACAAGGAAATCGGCCTGGACTTTGCCCGCATTCTTCGCGCCTTCCTGCGCCAGGATCCGGACATCATTCTGGTGGGCGAGACGCGCGACAAGGAAACCGCCCACACCGCCGTTGAGGCCGCGCTGACCGGCCACCTGGTGTTCACCACCCTCCACACTAACGATGCCGCGGGCGCCTTCACCCGCTTGTTTGAAATGGGCGTGGAGCCCTTTTTGATATCGAGTTCGACCATTGGCGTCATTGCCCAGCGTCTTACGCGCCGCCTTTGCCAGGTCTGCAAGGAGAAGTACACACCCGATGATGTCTCGCTGAAGTACATGGGCCTCGATCCGAGTAAGCCCCTCACCTTTTACCGCAACAAGGGCTGTGTAGAGTGCTCGGGAACAGGATATCGCGGGCGCGTGGGTGTGTATGAAGTGCTGCGCATGAACGCCGAGCTGCGCCGCCTGGTGGCCGGCAGTGGAAGTTCCGAAGCGATCTCCGAGCTGGCCATTAAGAATGGTATGAAGACGCTGAAGGATTATACCGTTTGGCTCCTTGAGAACGGTTGGACCACCATGGAAGAAGTTTTGCAGGTGGTATCTGTACGGGAATAAGCTCTCAGCGTTCAGCTCTCAGCAATCAGCCAAGGATCAGGCTGAAAGCTGAGCGCTGACGGCTGATAGCTGAATACTCTATGGCTTACTTTCTCGGAATCGACGGCGGAGGCACGCGGACAGTGGCATGGCTGGCCGATGCTGATGGCAAGCTCCTGGGGCGAGCCGAGTCCGGGCCGTCGAATCCTCTTAAAACGGGGTTTCGTGCTGCAGAACGCGAAATCGCCAAGGCCTATCGCGCCAGCTTGCGGGATGCAGGATTTCCGTCAACTGCCGCACGCGCCTCGCACCCGCCATTGTTGCGCGGCGTCTGCGCAGGTATCGCGGGAGTCGCCCGGCAGTCCGTCCACCGTCCACTCCTCGCCTGGTTGCGCCGGCATATTCCCGCGCGGCACTATCTGCTGACTTCCGACGCCGCCACCGCGCTCGCGGCGGCAGTGCGCGACGCTCCGGGCATCATCGTGAACGCCGGCACGGGTTCCTTTGCCTTTGCGCGCGATGATCAAGGCATGCTGTTGCGCGCCGGCGGCTGGGGAATCCCCTTTGACGATCACGGCTCGGGCTACGACCTGGGCCGCAAGGGAGTGGCCGCGGCGCTCCAAGCGTTCGACGGCCGCGGACCGCACACCTTGTTGGTGGAGCGGATCTGCCAGCACCTGGACCTTGCGGATATCTCGGAGATCATTTCCCAACAACTTGAGCAGCAGCAGGTGGCCGCGCTCTTTCCGCTGGTGATGGAGGCCGCCCGCGAAGGTGACTTGGTGGCGCGCCATCTGTGTGACGAGGCGGCCCGGGACCTCGCCGACCTGGCCGTTGCCCTGTTAAAGCGCGCCGGCTGGACACGCCGCGCCACCCCGGTGGTCACGACCGGCGGCGTATTCCAGTCCAGCTATAATATCCGGAGGGCTTTTGTGCGCCATCTTCGCCGCTTCGCTCCACTGGCGCGCGTGGAGTTGCTTGAACGTCCGCCCGTTGAGGGAGCACTGTGGCTGGCCCGGAATCTGGGCAAGAATAGAAAATCGGGGCGCAGCACTTCCGGTTCCCCGAAGGGGAACGAGGAGGCAATTCGTCATGAACTTGCTACACAGATTCGGAAGCGTCCTAATCCTGGCCATGCTCGCAAGCGTCGTCGTAAGGGCTGCTGACGTCGCGCGCCCTGTCCTGCCCTCCGACCTGGTCACAGCCTCACAACTGAATAGCGAATTGGCGGCAGTGAAGTCCGGAAAGATCTTACTGATTCAAGTCGGCTTCCACGTCATGTATCAAATGGGACACATCCCCAATTCGCAATACGCGGGCCCCGCAGCCAGAGCAGATGGCTTGGCGGCGTTGAAGAAACTTGTAGCCGAACTTCCCCGCAATCAGAAGATCGTGATTTATTGCGGCTGCTGCCCGTGGGACGATTGCCCCAACATCCGCCCCGCCTATCAAGCGCTGAAGGAGATGGGATTCACCAACTTCAAAGTGCTCGACATTCCAGTGAGGCTCGGCGACGACTGGACCGCGAAGGGTTATCCGGTTGTGAAAGGGGATTAAAGGCATTTTGGATTTTGGATTTGCGATTTTGGATTGATGCTCCGAACGAGGAGCGTAGCGCGGTGGGGCCGCACCCAAGCCTGTCTGGAAGGGGAACCGGAGGCGGGCATAGGCGCTAGGATAGGCACCATGAGCAGCGAGCCCGCGTAGCGGGCGAAAGATCGTAGCCCATAGCGTGAGCTATGGGTGTCCAGGTCGCGCCATAATTTCCCCAGCCCCAGAGGGGCGGAAGAAGCCATCGGTACGGTGACCTTACATCCCTCCACCACGGCGTCAACGGATGAAGAGGTCGACTCCGCCGTTAATTCTAATCGCGATTTCTTTCGCCCCTTACGGGGCTCGGACGCGGTGGCGGCGCCGATTTTCCCACGGCTTACGCCATGGGCTACGATCTTTCACTCGTGTCCAAAATAGATGGCGTCAGGTTGGGAATGAGGTGCAGCACAACCGCTCGCTATGCGGGGAAG
>CAYTMD010000412.1:0-5956 GCA_964438685.1 uncultured Acidobacteriota bacterium | reverse complement strand
AGGCGGATTCAGTTTCAGTTTTCGTTTCGTAAGGGGAATTGGCGAAGTCAGCGTCAATGACCTTGGCTACGCGGACGGCGTCATCCGGCGTGTCGAGTTTCACGGTGTACCAACCCACCTGGCCTTTGTTCCGCTCGGGGACGCGCTCCTCAAAATAGTCCCACTGGAACCAGAATTGCGTTTCATCGTCCTGCGGGCGCTGGCCATGATAAATACCATCGATAATGAACTCCCACGCCCCGCCGCCCCAGATGGTGGTCTTGATGGGGATGCGATCGCCGATTTTCCAGCCAAAGCGCTTGGCGGTGCTGGCGCCCACGATCGCACCCTGGCGATCCTTGAGGAAGGTGTTCCACTGGTCGTCGGGAACGATTAGTTCGGAAAACACCTGGCGCTGGTTTTCCGGGTCAATCACGAACTGCGGGAAAAAGTTCTTCTCGTCCTGATAGACTCCGCCAAACCAATTATCATGGGTCAAGCTTTGAACGCCCGGAATGCCCAGAATCTTGTCACGATAGGAGAGGGGTATGGGCTGAATAATGGAAACGCGATTGATGGTGACCAGGCGGTTGGCCGCGGCCACGTCCCCGCCGCGGTTGAATGCGTCCCTCACCACAGCGAGAAAGGCAAAGAGAAACAGGGCCACGGCAAAGGAACCGAGAGTGAGCAGCAGGCGGACCTTCTTGCGGAAAAGGTTTGACAGAATAAGCGCGCGGAACTTCATGCTACACCTCCGGCACTCACGTTCTGACCCACTTTCGACGCCTCCACCAAGGCCCCCTTCTCAAGGTGAAGCACCATGTGCGCGCGGGCCGCAACCAGCGGGTCGTGCGTGACCATCAGGACGGTCTTGTTGTGTTTGCTCACCAACTCTTCAATGAGAGCCATGATTTCATCGGCGCTCTTGCGGTCAAGGTCGCCGGTGGGCTCGTCGCAAAGAAGGAATGTGGGATCGGAGACGATGGCGCGGGCGATGGCCACACGCTGTTCCTGTCCGCCGGAGAGCTGACGGGGAAAATGATCGGCGCGGTCCGGAAGCCCGACGATCGAGAGCGCTGCTTCCACGTGCTCGCGCCGCGCGGATCGAGAAAGGCTCGTGAGCAGGAGCGGCAACTCAACATTTTGGAATGCGGTAAGAACGGGAACGAGGTTGTACATCTGAAAGACGAACCCGACGTGGCGGGCACGCCATTCGGTGAGCTTGCCGGAAGACATGTGCGTGATCTCGTCGCCAGCAACGGAAACGGTGCCGGAGGTGGGAACGTCAAGGCCGCCAAGGAGATTGAGCAGCGTGGTTTTTCCCGAGCCGCTCGGCCCCATGAACGCCACGAAGTCGCCCTTATCCACATCCAGGTTGAGTCCTTGCAGCACGTGGATCTGTTCGCCACCCCGCCGGTAGGTCTTGTCGAGGCCACGAACCTTGATCAGGGCCGAGGAATTCCCGTTGGTATTGACGGTGACCATGTTTTGCTCCTATATCAGGGAAAAGAAAGTCAAAGGTCAAAATGCAAAAGTCAAAACGCAAAAGTGGAAACCCGTGAAACCCTTCCATCGGTCCCTGCAAGGTGGCCGACTGGTTTTGCCTTTTGACTTTTGCGCTTTGCCTTTTGACTTGTTCTTAGCCTTTGCCTACTGCGTCCGAACTTCCACCTTCTCGCTGTCTTGTAGATTTTCCGGGCCGCTGACGACGAGTAAATCGCCTTCGTTCACGCCGGCGATGACCTCCATGTCGCCCCCGATCCCACGGCCGAGGCTGACGGCGCGGCGCTCAAGCTTTCCGTCGTGCACAGCAAACACATAGGAGTTGCCAGTTGCGCCATGCACGGCGCTCTTCGGGATCAGGGCCTTGGCCGCAGCGGCTTGATCCTGGCCTTTGCCATTCTTCCGCGTGGGCTCTTCGCTGAGAAAAGCCACCTTCACGCCCATGTCAGGAAGAATCCGCGGATCAAGCTTGTCGAAAGAAATTCGTACTTTCACCGTGGCCTTCTGGCGGTCAGCGGTGGGGATGATGGTGCGAACATGCGAAGGGATCTGCCAATCGGGATAGGCGTCAAGCGTGGCCGTGACCTTCTGGCCGGGCTGGACACGCGCGATGTAGGCCTCATTCACGTCCACTTCGATCTCATTTGAATTCATGTCGACGATGGTGGCAATGCCGGTGCGGGTAAAGCCGCCGCCCGCGGAAAGGGGCGAGACCATTTCACCCACCTGGGCGTCCTCGGAAACGATAATTCCGCTGAAGGGAGCGCGGATAACGCAGTTATCCACGTTCTGCTGGGCCTGCTCGATGCGGGTTGCCGAAGCCTCTACCTGGTCCTTGGCCAGAGCAATCTTGGCCTTGAGACTGTCCACGTTGGTCGCGGCGATGTCCAGAGCATCCTGGCTCTGCACCTGGGCCGCGCGGAGTTGCTGGGTGCGATGAAGGGCAATTTGCGCATACTTCAATTGCACCTCGTAATCGGCAATGGCGCCCTGCGCGGATTTGCGATCAGCGATGGCCGAGTCGAGGGCGCGCTTGGTGTCCGAATCGTCCAGCGTGGCGAGAAGCTGGCTTTCCCGGACGCTCATGCCTTCATCAAAGAGAACGCTGGTAACGCGGCCGGTGATTTTTGCGGCCACCGTGGCGCGGCGGCGGGGCGTGACGTAGCCGCTGGCGTTGAGCAGTGTCTCCGCCTGCTGGCTGTTCGCTGCGCGTGCCGCGGCAACCTCCACAACAGGCTGCCGGTACCGCAAGGCGAATACACCTCCCGCGAGCAGCACGAGGACTCCCAGGGAGGCAGAAATTATGCGCCAGAACTTGCCACCTGACCCGCCGGAGCGGTGGGCGTCGTCAATCTTCAGCGAAGATAGGTCACCGACTGGCATATAAAAAGGAATGCCCTTAAATCCAAGATTTTCAAAAAGACCGTTACACCCTGCGGCGGAGGAATTGCCGGGATTCGGAAGCGGCCGGAACCCCTTCGCATTCCTTCCTATTTTGCCTCAGGGCGCGCATCCCTGCCAGCGAAAAATCCGCGGCAAACCCTGCCATGTTACAAGTACGCTCCGGCGCGAACTGGAGTCCGGCGATTCCGCGCCTTGGAGGGCATCCACGCAACGGCGGGCGGAAGTCCATCGGCTTCCTTCTTCGCTACTATTGAGAATTGCAGAATATCGTGACAAGCATTGCAGCGCCGGCATCGGAATATGCCGGCAAGATGGCGGCGTTACGGTAACATCTGGATTATTGCCGGGTCCACGCCAAAATGCACCGAACCCATGGGTCACTCCATTGCGCCGGAAGGCGGGTTTCACCTATAATGCTGTTTGTTGCTGAACGGTCAGGATTCACACTATGGCTTCACCGATTGTCCAAAAGCTCCAGGAAGAAATTCTAGCTCTGGAGCATGAAATGAACCACGAGCTGCCCAACGAGCTGAAGCGCGCCCGGGCCTTGGGAGATTTGAGCGAAAACGCCGAATACAGTATGGCGAAGGAGCGGCAGTCATTTGTTAGCGCCCGCTTGATGCAGCTCAAGAATCGTCTGGCTGACCTTTCCCTCATCAACATGAACAACATCCCGAGGGACCGCATCGCCTTTGGCTCAAAGGTAACGCTGTATGACGTGGATCGCGATGTGAATATTGAGTACCGCTTGGTTACCAGCGAGGAAGCAGACGTAGGCAAAGGACTGATTTCCACGACCTCACCTATTGGCCGGGGCCTGATGGGCAAAAAGGTGGGGGATGTAGTTACCGTAACCACGCCAAACGGTTCCCGCGAATTCGAGGTCCGCGCCGTTATGACCTTTCACGACCAGGCACTTTAACCTCCCGCGGATTCCCTCCCGCTTGGGACGCGGAGACCCCCATGCTTACGCGAAAAATTGGCGACACTCTGAAGTACGTCCTTGACGCGATTGTTCGCGGATTCGCCGCCAGCGGTATCAACCCCAATTTCCTCACTTTCATCGGATTTGCCATCAATTGCCTGGCGGCGTATCTGTTCGCCTCCGGGTATTTCCGCTGGGCGGGCGCCACCATCGTTCTGGCCGGTCTTTTCGATATGACGGACGGCCGCGTGGCGCGCCTCTCCAAGCGTGTGACCGCCTTTGGCGGGTTTTACGATTCCGTCATGGACCGCTATTCGGACCTCTCCCTATTGATTGGATTGCTGATTTATTACGGCCGCATCAATCGCTATTTCTACGTCACCCTGGTGGCTGTCGCCATGATCGGCTCCGTCATGGTCAGTTACACCAGGGCCCGCGCCGAGAATCTGATTCCGAGCTGCAAGGTGGGGTTCCTGGAAAGGCCGGAGCGCGTGGTGCTGTTCATCATTGGAGCGCTGTTTGACCGCATGGCGCCGGTCCTTTGGCTCATCGCCGTGTTGTCAAACATTACCGTGGTCCACCGTATTTATTTCACCCGCCAGGAAGCCCGCAGATTGGCCACTGAACAAGTGCCTTCCTAGAGTAGTAAGTTTGATCATGGATGGTTGTAGCGCCGTCCTTCAGGGCGGCACCTGCCGGGCTAGACAGGCTGCGGAAAATCGCCCTCCTTACTGACAACCGATTTGCTGCGGGTAACCACCCCCGGCGCGATCGCGCCGCCCCTCCTGAATCAGGAGGGGAGTTTTAACGGCTCCCCTACTCAGAGGAGGAAGGGTGGCGCTCCGAGCGACGGGGTGGTCTGAATCGATAGTGCTGATAAGCACCCCACCCACCAGTTTTTCCGCAGCTTGTGGAGTCCGGTGTTTTAAGAGAGCTTGCGCCACTGCCCTACCGGCTGGCAGGCGCAGACCCGTTTCCAAGGTCTGCGAGTCCTCTCACAGGTCGCGCTTAAGGGCCGCGGACCTCCAAAACAGGTCCGCGCTCCGCTTGCTTGTTCCCGCTCTTGCACCATTCCCGTATGAACCAAAGGCGGAAGGCGGTAGCTGCTGCTACCGCACTCAAAGCGCTTCGCGCAGGCTGCTCAAACTATGACTTGTTTGTATGGCAGGGAGGGGCAGGCCTCGTGCCTGACCTTTCCGGCCGGGATTCAGTCCCGGAATTTGAGAGCGCCCACGAGGGGTGCTCCTACGCATTCTGGTTCGGAGGGAATGTAGATGGAGGGGGCGGCAAGCCGTCCTTTACGCGGTGCAACCGAGAGCGAAACCCAAGGCGGCGCAGATTTCCTTCATTCGCTCCGGGCTAAGCACTGCCACGCGCCTGCCCAAGTGAGCTTTCGACACGGTGACGACGTTGTGGAGATTAACGGCGCAAGGGGCCTTCATTCCGTCCGCTTCGGTCAAGCGGACCTCCGACGGCACACCCCGGATGGTGGACGTAATGGGGGCCACCGTTACCGCGGACAAGTAAGAAATCGCGCTCTCGCGCGTGAGCACGACCACGGGTCGCTGCTTGTCTGGGCGAGGGAAATGATAGAGGCGAACTTCCCCGCGTGCTATCGCTCCGGCCACGCTGCCACCTGTTCCCAATCCGCCGCCTCGACGGAGGCATCGGGATGCTCCGCGTAGCCCGCGCGGTCGCGGGCCTCAAGCTCTCGCGTTTCGAGGCGTTTCAGGTACTCGCGCAGCGCCTCGCGGACCAGTGCCGAACGGTTCACCTTCGCCCGCCGGGCAGCTCCATCGGCGGCGCGGAGGAGTGTAGTACCGAGGACAACTTGGATGGTTTCCATACTGTTGAGTATACTCCACAGTTTGCTCAACAGTCTACTGGAATGGCAGGCTCAGACCCATTTCTATGGTCGGGGAGTCCTCTTACAGGCCGCGCTTAAGGGCCGCGGACCTCCAAAACAGGTCGCTACGCTTGTTGACAACCGGTTTGCTGCGGGTAACCACCCCCGGCGCGATCGCGCCGCCCTCCTGAATCAGGAGGGGAGTTTTGACGGCTCTTCCTCTGCGGGCCTACAAAACAGGTCTGAATTGCAATAACGTGAATTCTTTTTTTGCAAGAATTGTCGTCTCGTGCCTAGGG
>CAYTMD010000411.1:0-6005 GCA_964438685.1 uncultured Acidobacteriota bacterium | reverse complement strand
TGCCATCCGGCCCCAGGCAGAGACGCTGGTGGCGCGCATCAATGCCGGAACCGGCGAACTACCCTCCGCGCAAAACTTCCTGGGCTTCGAAAAGGAAGACTTCACGCAATACAAAGTGCGCGGGCACTATGCCAAGAATGCGGCGATGCAAAGGTACTTTCGCGGCATGATGTGGTACGGTCGGCGCAACTTCCTGCTGTCTGACAAGGCGCAGACACTGGCCGCCATTCTGCTGCCGCACCTGGTGGAAGCCGCGAACGCGACCGATTACGCTTACTACATCAATGAAAGGGTAACAAGCTTGATTGGCGAGCAGGACCGTTACACGCTGGAGGGGTATCGCGCCGTCAACAAAAAGGTCTTCGGCGTCGAGGCTCCCGCACTAAAGAACCTGGGCGCGGATCTGGATGCCAAGCTGGCAGCCTTCCAGGAAACCGCCTGGAAGGACTTGCCACGGCCACGCATCGTCACGGTACAAACGGGATTGGGATTGATGCAGAAGGAGCGCCTGCGGGAAAGCGCGGGAATGCAGTTCCTCGGTCAGCGTTTCGTATTTGACGCCTTCTTCCTGAATCAACTCACCTCACCCAGCGTGGGCACGGACCAAAATCCACGCAACCTTCCCTCCGCCCTGGATGTGATGACGGTACTGGGTTCGAGTGCGGCGGCCGACCTGCAACAGGCAGCGCAAAAGGATCATCAGTGGGCCCATTATGATGCGCAGATCGCCAAGCTCAAGCAACAGGTGGAAACACCGTACGCCCTCGGCGCGACTTATTACGGGGAGTCCCTCGACCGTCTGCGCCCCCTGTTCCTTTCCACCGGCAGCAAGCAGATGTTCATGCTGGGGGCACCCTGGCAATACAAGAGCTTGAACACAGCGGGGGCTTCCTGGACGGAGTTGAAGCATGACACCATTCTCTACGCTGAGCAGTCCGCGGCGGAGATGGGGGGCGGAGATCAATTTCAGATCCCTCCTTACGTCCCGCCTCCACCCAAAGGCTACGTGGAACCCAATCCTGCCTTCTTCCACCAACTGACTGCCTCCATTGACAACATGCTGTTATCGATGAAAGGTGCGGATGGTCTCACGGACGAATACGTGGACAAGTTCACCTTGTTCCGGGACCTCGCCCACCGCGCGGAAGCGATCGCACAGGAGGAAGTCTTCGGCCAGCCCATTAGCCCCGGCGATTACGACTGGATCAGTACGCTCCGGTGGAGTTTTGACAGTTCGTTGCTGCTACCCAGGGGCACGGATTCCTGGGACATCAAGGACCCTTCCCAACTGCAGATGGCCCTGGTAGCCGATGTGGCAACGGATGGTGTGGACGGGCTGGTGTTGGAAGAAGGAATTGGAATACCCCAAAGAATCATCGTGTTAGTCAAAGACGCTTTTGGCGGAACCCGCCTGACCGTGGGATACGTTTACTCCTGGTATGAATTCCCTTCGAAGGAGCGCTGGAGCGATTCCGAGTGGAAGAAGATGATTTACGACGGGGACGAAAAGACGCGGCAACAGCAGGGCATCAGGCCGCCAGCATGGTATTCCACATTTTCCAGGAACGCGGGCGGACACTCTTGATCTGGCGGCCTCAATTCGCGGCTTTCATTTTCCTGCTCACCATGCCGGCGGGGGTGCGGACGTCCCACTACTCCCGGTGGAGCGACAATCCTCAGCCCTATCTTGAGGCCATACAGAAATCAAAATCGGCCCCACCGCTCAATCTCGCTGCGAATCAGCGGATTTGCGCAGGCATCGTTACTCATCACTTTTTGGCCAGTGGATTGATGGTGCGGTTCTTTGAGACTTTGCGCGCCGGGTCTTCGCCGGAAACCATTATCCTGATCGGGCCTAATCATTTCCACCATGGTTCGGCAAACATCAGTATTTCGTCGCTGCCGTGGAAAACCCCTTTCGGCATTCTGGAAACTGACACACGCATCGTCCACCAGATTGCCACTGCCACCAACTTGCCGGAGGATCCGGAAGCTTTTACCGGAGAGCATTCCGTCGGCGTGCTGGTTCCATTCCTGAAGCACTACTTCCCCCACAGCCGGGTCGTCACCATTCTGGTGGACATCAACGCCAACGAGAACGGACTGAAGAAACTGCATGGCGCGCTTTCAGGATTTGTGGGGGATCCGCATCTACTGGTTCTGTTGAGCATGGACTTCTCGCATAACTCCACCTCAAGCATTGCGGACTCTCGGGATGTGCAGTCGCAGCAAGTGATTTCCCTATTGGATGTCAGTAAGGTGGAAGGTTTGAACGTTGACTGTCGTAAGGGGTTGCGAGTTCTTTTGGCCTCACTAAGAGATTTGGACCGAGTAAAAGTACAGGTCAGCGAACACACCAACTCGGCACGGCTGACGGGGAGCTCCCACCAACCCGATGTGACCAGTTATTTTTCAGTGTATTTCGTGAGCGGGGGGAGCACGGACCTCCGCCGCTGAGGTCTGCAATTCGATTGTCGTCACTTTATTGAACCAGATATCCAAGAATCGCAAGCGGCATTCCTTCGATTTTCGACTTTCGAATTTCGTCCTTTCTAGGCTTTGGGGCTTTGCTTCATGCGTTCGCGCAAACGGTCGCGCAGGTCGGCGGGAGTGGAAGGGTTGCAGGCCACCAGGAACCACAAGGGCTCGCGTACATTCTCAGCCATCGCGCACAGGACGGCGGCGGGCGTGTGCGGGTGGCGTGCGACATTTTCCCGCACGGCCGCGTAAGGATGCGTCGCCAGGTGCTCCAGCAATTCCGGCGGGGCCTCCGCGTGCTCGGTCAGGACGCGGGCAAGCAGGTAGTCATCCGCGTGCAGGGCGGAACCAATCCGCAAGAGTTTCTGGAAGGTCGATTGAGGATTGCGCGCCTGTTGGAATTTTCGGTCCCACGCAGGACTAAGGCAGTTCAGGTCCCCTGTGCGCGCCTCGATCATGCGCTTGAGTTGGCGAATCTCTGCCAGTTTACGCGCGCGGGGATGCTTGGCGTGCTGAACCGAGCGCAGGACTTCCTGCAAGTGGGCGCGTTCGCCGAAAACCACCTGGGAGCCGCGATGAATCTTCTTGACGCGAAATTTGGTACGAGTGTCCTCAGCCATCAAAAACCTCTCAAAGGCAGTGACAAGTGACGAGTGACCAGTGACGAGCAAGCACGGAAATGCAATGAATCATAAGCAAGCTTCTGCGTTCGGTGACGCATTCAATCTAACAAGTAACGAGCAAGGCTATCCCGTTTACGGGTTCTTGCTCGTCACTGGTCACTCGTCCCTTGTCACTGGCTTTTCGGCAGAAACGGATTACTCTCGCGCTCGTCGCCGATCGTGGTGGGCGCGCCGTGCCCGGGGAACACCGGCGTGTGATCGGGGAAAATCAGCAACCGGTTGCGAATTGACCGCAGAATGTCGTCCATTGAACCGCCCCACAGGTCGGTGCGGCCAATGCTCCCTTGAAACAACGTATCCCCGCTCAGAAGGCGCTCGTTCTCACCGGACAGATGAAGTGAGAGACTGCCGGGAGAATGGCCGGGCGTGTGCAGGACTTCCAAATTCAGTGCGCCGCACTGCAACGCGTCACCCTCCTTCAAAAACTGGTCAACTTCCGTGGCTACCGGCGCCGCCACTCCCAGCCACTCCGCCTGTAACGACAGGTTCTGATAAAGGGGCAAATCACTTTGGTGCATCAGCACCGCTGCTCCCGTGGCCTTCTTCAGCTTCTCAATTCCCCCCACGTGATCAATGTGGGCGTGAGTCGCAACAATGTACTTTACGCGCAAGCCATGCCTGGCCAGAATCTTTTGCACCTGCTCGACGTCGTCTCCTGGATCGACCACAATCGCTTCACCCGTGGTCTCATCCCCCAGAACTGAACAATTGCAGGCCAGCATTCCCACCGGAAGGATCTCATGAATCATTGAATTTGCTCACCTTTCGCTACAGAATTCACTGCGGACTGAATTTCCATAGTACTACTGAAATCCAACAACGGCGATGTGCGGAGGCGGATTGACTTGGGAAGCGTGGGTTTCTATACTCAGTTGGTATCTTTGTTTGGGGCGTTTTTCACAGCTCTCTATTGGTCGTCGGCAGCTTGGAGGCAGAGAATATCGCCCCCCTCTTGACGGGCAGGGTCCAGTTGTTCGTCGACGGAATTGTCAGCGGAAGAAACCGTCTCGGAAATAGAGGAGTCATCATGGCGGCGCTCAGCAGCGAAGCGATTCAACACGGATTGGCGAAAATGCACGGGTGGTCCTATCAGGGGAAAGACATTCACAAGCAGTTTACGTTTAAGTCTTTCTTGCCGGGCATCGAGTTTGTCAACAAGATCGCCCAAGCAGCCGAAAGCGCCGGGCATCATCCCGATATCACCATCAACTACAACGTAGTGGGCATCAGCCTTTCGACGCACAGCGAAGGAGGCGTAACCGGAAAGGACTTTGACCTGGCGGCCAAGATTGATCAAATTCATTCATCGCTCACTTGATTCTATTTTGTTTACCAAGCCTGCCCTCAGGCCGATTGCCCTGGCGGAGCTGGATATTTACTTTGCCAACAGCTTTCGCGGAAAGGTTCCGTTCCGCCATTGTGCGAATCCACATTCTTGTTCTTAAGAGAGGAAAGCGCGTAGAATCCACGCCTTTGGAATTAATATTATGTCGACAATCATGCAGTGGATTCATTTAATTGCAGCGGTGGTAGGCTTGGGAGGCATGGGCTTTCTGCTGTTGGTCCTGATCCCTTCCCTTGGAGTCCTTGACGTGGAACAACGCGAGGCCATCTCCAAGGCGGCGACAGAACGATTTCGATGGATAAGTTGGAGCGCCATAATTCTGCTCGTGCTTTCGGGTTTCTACAACATTCGCCGCTACTATTGGGAAGAACCGTGGGGTCCGGCATGGAAGCTACTGGCTCTTAAAATCCTGCTTTCGTTTGCCCTTTTCGGCATCGTTTTCGGACTCACCATTCCCCTGAAGATCTTCGAACGCATGCGCACACGCCGGCAGACGTGGCTGCTTGTCGCGTTTGTCATTGGAGTGGTTGTGGTCCTGATTTCGGCGTACCTGCGCCGTGGATAACAACCGGTAGACGGGAGACAGTAGACGGGATACAGGGTCACACTTCCAGATTGCTGCCCCCGTGTACTGTCTCCCGTATACCATCTACCTGTTGGTGTGGAAGACTGCTTCTTTGAAGGTCCCACGCTGACTCTGGATTTTCTTCTGCAGCATGGTGATAGCGTAGATAAGTTGTTCAGGCCGAGGCGGGCACCCCGGCACGTAAACGTCAACAGGGATGTACTGGTTAACACCCTGCACGATCGCGTAGTTGTTGAAGACTCCACCGGAAGTGGCGCAGGCACCCATGGAAATGACCCATTTGGGTTCCGGCATTTGCGCGTGAAGCTTTTGAATCACCGGGGCCATCTTTTGGGCAACGCGGCCCGCGACGATCATCAAATCCGCCTGACGTGGCGAAGCGCGAAAAACCTCCGAGCCAAATCGCGCCAAGTCAAAGCGCGAAGCGCTCGCTGACATCATCTCAATCGCGCAGCACGCCAGGCCAAAACTGAAGGGCCAAATGGAAGACTTCCGCGCCCAGTTCACCGCCTGGTCAAGCGTGGTAAAGAGCAGACCTTCAAATCCGGATTGTTCGGTTACTGTTGGAACGCCCATTCCAAGACTATTATGCCATGCGACCGGTTTCTCTTCAACCTTAACGTGTCGTCTCTGCTCCAACTCGGATTTTGTGACGCCACCGCACGTTGATGGTATTTGATTGATAGCGGGATAAACCCGCCGCTACGTTTTGGCTCCTACGGATGCAGTAGAATCTTGCCGAAGAACTCGCGCCCGTCCATCTTCTGCTGCGCGGCGGCCGCTTCTTGCAAGGGGAATGTGGAATCGATGACCGCCTTCAGTTTGCGCTGGGCAATAAACTTGAGGGCCTCGACGAGTTCCGCCTTGCCTCCCATAAACGAGCCCAGAATCGTGCGCTGGCGGGCGAAAAGGC
>CAYTMD010000410.1:0-6027 GCA_964438685.1 uncultured Acidobacteriota bacterium | reverse complement strand
GGTTGCGGCCTTGAGAGCCTGTTCTACTTCCGCCTCTCCCTGGGCTGCTTCGTTCACACCTGCCTCCGCCCCTTCCACCTGCGCCCGGGCGCCGCGGTCATCGAGCACGGCGAGAAGTTGTCCGCGCTTCACGTGGTCGCCGGCATTCACGCGGACCTCGCGGACGGTGCCACCGAGTTGCGCCGCCAGGATGGCGGTGTTTGCTGAGTGGATGGTGCCGACCGCCTGGTAAAGCTGGGGAGCGGATTCCAGATGCACAACTTCAGTCTGCACTCCGGTAATTGCCGGCCCTGGTTCTCCCGGATGCTTTTCATTGGAACTGCAAGCGGCAAGCAACCCCGCCGCGATGCCAATGAGGAGTACGGAACGGATATTCTTTCGATACATAGGTAGTTCGTCCTTTTAAGAGAGCAGTGACGAGTGACGAGTGACAAGCAAGTGAAATTCGAAACTCGCCGCGATTTTCGAGCTTCGGTACTTGCAGGCTCGTCACTTGTCACTTGTCACTGCTCTTTGACTGCCGGTGAATCCGGCGCGAGCTCGCCCGTCGCCAATTCCAACGCGGCGTAGCTGAGACGGTAATCGAACAGGGCGTTCAGGTAGTTCTTCTGTGCGCTGGTGTGCGCGGTTTCCACTTGCAACAAGTCCGTAATGGTTGCCAGGCCCGCCTCATAGCGATTCTGGGTGATGCGCAGGCTCTCTTCCGCTTGTGACTGCGACTGGCGGGAGACTTCCACGCGTTGCTGTGCCGTTGTAAGGTTCAGGTACGCTTCGCGCACCTGGAGTTTGACGTTGGCGGCCATTTGCGCGGCCTGCGCCTGCGACTGGCTTTGGCGATAACGCGCGGCCGCCAGACGAGCCCGGTTCGCTCCGCCATCGAAGATGTTGAAGTTCACACTGACCCCTGCCGCCCAGTTGTTGCCACCCCGCGCCAGAAACGTCTGGTTATCCTCTTCCCACGAACTGAAGACGTTCACCTTCGGCAGGAACTCGGCGCGCGCCATGCGTTGGGCGTTGGCGGAGTGCTCAACCCCCAAGGCGGCTTCGCGAAGGTCAGGCCGATTCTTGAGTGCAAGCTCTTGACGTTCAGAAAGCGTGTTGGCGTTATAGCTTGATTCTTTTAGTCCCAGCTCAATGGCGGTCGCGGTATCCTCCGGTAATCCCATGGCCACATTGAGTGCGGCATGGGCAAGGTCAACAGCGTTGTTTGCCTGTAACAGGTCCTGCTGAGCCTGGGCCAGTTGGACATTAGCGCTCAGGAGGTCGGAAGGCACCGCTTGGCCTTCCTCCTGCCGAGCCTGGGCGCGCTCGACGTCCGACTTTGCAGATTTTACGGCCGCTTCTGCTACCCGCACGTTCTCCCGCGCCAGCAGCTCATCCGTGTAGGCTTTCACGACACTGAAAATCACTTCCTGCTTTGTGCGCTTGCCATTCTCACCCGCGCCTTGGGCGCTCAGTTTCGCGTCCTTGATTCGCCTGCCGGCCTGGCCGGCGTCGTACAAAGACATCGCCGCGGTGAACTGCGTGCGGAAAATATCCAGGGGCGGGGGAGTATTGAGAAAGTTCAGGCCGAAATCGCTCGCAGTAAATTGCCGCTCGGTCAGCAACCCACCGAAAACATAAACGGGATTGTTGCCACGCGTAAAACCTTCAGAAAAATCCACTCGCGGTAATCGCGCCGTTTTGGCTTCGGCAATTCCCTCGTGCACCGCCTGGGCGTAGGCAACTGCGGCTTGCACGGCAGGGTTCTTTTCCAGTGCCACGCGCACGGCTTCCTGAAGTGTCACGTTCTGTGGCGTCGGTGCAGGAGACTGGGCACTAGCCAGCAGGGAAGCGCAAATAATTGCCACAAGCGTTCGGGATAAATTCGTGCGTACCATCAAGCCGCCTCACTTTGAATTTCCGGATCTTCTTCATCCTCATCCACATAAATGCAATTGGCGGGAAGAGGTAACAGAAAAAGTTTGGGAGCGTGTAAGGGAGTATCCGTTGAGAGGATTGCGGAAGAATACTGGACGATTGCGAGCTATCGGAATTGTCAGTCCGGCATTCAATCCATTGGAGTTATGGAGATGGTTCAGCAGGCGGGGGAGCGCTGGACTCGCCTTCCGGGTCGGGAGGTCCATCCCACAAATGACAGGCGGGGCACTTGTGCCAGCCCGCCTTTGCCCTGCATTGGTTCGAGACGGGCTTGCTGGCGCGGGAGAACTTGGCCGGTTTGTCGACGCTCTGGCGGCCCCAAGCGGAAGGTCCGGGCGCGCCACCCGGGTGGTACTCGACATGGGCAGCAGTGATAGTCCGGTCTATGGAGAGTGGGAACAGAGCGCTTACAATGGGTATTTCGGGTTGGTCTGCTGCCATCCACTGTCTGTATCCAACCATCACGGAAACTGCCTGGTGGCGAAATTGCCCCCTTGCAATGTGATAGTGTAAAGAATTGGGAACAAGTTCTCCTGCCGGAGATCGAGCGGCAACGGAAAAAGGGCAAAGAAGTTGTGTTTCGGGCGGATGCCTCCATCAAGTCGGATATCTCGAAATTACATACATGGGGTTAAGAAAGGAGCTAGCAGAAATGGCTATTTCAGACATGATCAAAAAGGGAAACGTCAGGGCGCCTCATCGGTCTTTGTTGCGGGCGACGGGAGTTATTCAATCCGAATCGGACTTTGACAAGCCATTTATCGCTGTGGCGAACTCCTTTGTTCAGATCATCCCCGGGCACGCGCATCTGGACGTTGTAGGCCGCAAGGTGCGGGAAGCGATTCGAAGGGCAGGAGGTGTGCCATTTGAATTCAACACCATCGGCGTGGATGACGGCATCGCCATGGGCCACAACGGAATGAAGTATTCGCTTGCCAGCCGCGAGTTGATTGCGGATTGCGTCGAGACGATGCTTCGCGCGCACTGTTTCGACGGCATGGTGTGCATTCCCAACTGCGACAAAATTGTGCCGGGCATGATGATGGCGGCGGCGCGGGTGAATATTCCCACGGTGTTTGTTTCCGGCGGTCCCATGAAAGCAGGCGTGAACCCGAAGACGGGGGCCGTGCTTGATCTAAACAGTGTGTTTGAGGGGGTCGGAGCGCACGCCGCGGGGAAGATTTCGGCAGAGCAGTTATTGACTCTCGAACAAAATGCCTGCCCGACCTGCGGATCGTGCTCGGGCATGTTTACGGCGAACTCAATGAACTGCCTGGCGGAAGCACTGGGGCTTGCACTGCCTGGGAATGGAACGATCCTGGCGACGGATCCGGGGCGGGACGCGTTGTTTGAGGCCGCCGGCAAGGCGATCGTCGAATTGGTGAGAAGGAACCTCCGGCCACGGGATATTCTGACCCCCGAGGCATTTGATAACGCCTTTGCGCTGGACATGGCCATGGGCGGATCAACGAACACCGTTCTTCACACGCTGGCGATAGCGGTTGAAGCCGGCGTGCCGTTTGATCTGCGGCATCTGAACGAGGTGGCCGAGCGCGTGCCGCACGTGTGCAAAGTCGCGCCCAGCGGCATCCATCATATGGAAGACGTTGACCGCGCGGGAGGCATTCCGGCGATTCTCAAGACGATTTCAAAGAAGCCGGGAACCCTCAACCTTGACTGCATCACGGTGACAGGGAAGACGCTGGGTGAAAATATCGCCGATGCGGAGGTGAAAGACCCGGAGGTGATCCGGCCGCTCGATCGTGCCTATTCCAGCAAAGGTGGGTTAGCGATTCTATTCGGCAATCTGGCCCCGAACGGGGCAGTCATCAAGGCAGCGGGAGTAGCGCCCGCCATGATGCAATTCAAAGGCCCTGCGGTCATCTTCGAATCCCAGGATGACGCTTACGCGGGCATCCTTGATGGAAAGGTGAAAGCGGGGGATGTGGTGGTTATCCGCTACGAAGGCCCTAGGGGTGGACCCGGAATGCAGGAGATGCTGGCGCCCACGTCGGCCATTTCCGGACGCGGGTTGGGCGATTCCGTGGCACTCATCACCGACGGCCGGTTCAGCGGCGCGACCCGCGGCGGCTGCGTCGGCCATGTGTCACCGGAAGCGGCGGCGGGAGGCCCCATCGCTCTTGTCGAGCCTGGGGACATTATTGAGATTGACATCCCCGCTCGAAGAATCAGCCTGCTCGTTTCCGACGAGGAGCTGGCAAAACGGAAGGCCGGATGGAAGCGGCCACGACCCAAGATTGATTACGGATATCTTGCCCGGTACGCCTCTGCTGTGACCAGCGCGGATACGGGCGCGGTGCTACGGAAGCCCGAGTTAGACTTATAGCCTTGCTAGCTGGAGACTTGCCGGGGTGGTTCACTCCCGGGGGTTGGTCCAAATCATCCGAGGCTTTCTCGGCTATAACGGCAACATTTGGGGTGGGGGATGGGGCTCGAACCCGCACATCCAAATCCACTTGCTTCCGCCCGCCCGATCACGTCGAGACCTTGCGGCAACTTGAAGTGAAGGACAGCCGGGCGACGACAGCCCGCCTGGAGATCAACGACTTGATAGACCGCTCATTGAGCCAGATGGCGGATCAGATCCACGTGCCGGCTCACACTCTCGTGGTTTTCAACTCGCTGAATTGGCGGCGGGAAAGGTGGAACCGGGCACGAGCAGCAGTCGGTTTGCTCCAATTCCTTTCAACTGACATCATCAGGAATCGATCAATGCATTTCCATGCATTGTCGTTCGTCCGAGGGAGGCTGTGATGCGTTCTTACTACAAGGCCGGGATTGTTATTTCGTGGTTGTTAGTCTTCGCTCTGGCTCAAGTACGGCCGGTCGCGGCACTTGACCGCACGGTTTGGGAGATTGGGAAGTTCGACCAATCGTCTTTGGAATTCAAAGGGCACGTTGATTTCCTGGACCCCCATGCCAATCCCATAGTGACCTTGGGCAAGGGCGATCCCACCATGAACTGGCCGCCTGAGCAGCCCGGTTCCGCCAACAAAGATGGGGGAGGACGACCACACCCCTATACCATCCTGTTCAACTTGGGCGACCAGCCCAAAGGGGTCTATCGGCTGGATGTGTCGGTTATCCTTTCTCGCTCACGCGTGCCCGTACTTGGCGTAGAACTGAACGGCAAGTCGGGATTGTTCTATTTCCATCGCAGGGTCAGCTACTACCCAGGCGATTTTGGTGCGGACTCGCCAATCTATGGCGGCGATCGGGCAGAGATGCAAATTCCCACGCGCCTCTTCAAGATTGGAGAGAACAAACTGGTCTTAACCGCACTGGATGACCCCAAGGATGGGGAGGGTGATTCGTGGCTTGCCTATGATGCGATCCGCCTTTTGCAGGACCCGCAAGGTAAGCCGACAGAACAGCCCCAAGTCAGCGTTTACCCAACGATCTTCTACACCCATCTGGGCAGTGGATTGGCGGAGTTGGCAGAAATCACCGTCACCTTCGACGGGCCGGTTCGCAATGGGGATCTCGTGCTTTCAGTGGCGGGTCAAAAAATCCGCAGCACGATCGCGACAGGGTCCGACTTTGGTCAGTGGCAGCAGGAGTCGGCAATCCCTGAATTAAGCGAGTCGGCCGACGCTGATATAACGATTCGTCTAAATGGCAAGACGCACGCCATGCACACTCATCTCGCTCCGCAGCGCAAGTGGACCGTTTATGTTGCTCCCCATGCACATCTTGATATCGGCTTTACGGATTTTCAGGGGAAAGTGGCGGAAATTCACAATCGAAACATAGATAAGTTGCTGGATGAAATTGATGCTCACCCGGAGATGCGATTCAGCCTCGATGGGTCGTGGATTGTCCGTCAGTATCTCGCGTCGCGCAATGCGCAGACGCGCGCCCGTTTTCTGGATTTCGTGCGCAATGGGAAAATCGCTGTTCCTGGCCAGTTCGCCAACGTGATGACTGGCTATCCCACTATGGAAGAGTTGATCCACTCGACGGCGTATTCCCTTCAATTGCACCGGGAAGAAAACATCCCCTTCAATTACGTCAACATAACGGATGTTCCAAGCTACACCTGGTCTTACCCATCGGTACTACAGGCTCTCGGGATAAAGTACTTCC
>CAYTMD010000409.1:0-6032 GCA_964438685.1 uncultured Acidobacteriota bacterium | reverse complement strand
ACAGCCTAATAGATACGCCGACCGCGCATCGCAGAGGTCCACGGGTCTTTGGGTGCGAATACCACAAATCTCAAAAGCGCACACGGACGCCGCGCAAGGCATTGATCCTCGCGGTTTGATTTTGTCTTGGGGATCGGCCCAGGATGGGAGCTATGATTTGGACTTGATATCCTTCAATGCCGCTACAATCCTCTGCGCGGCTTTGCCGTCGCCGAAGGGATTACGGCGGCGGGTAAATTGGGCATAAGCCTTCTTGTCATCGAGGAGTTGATTGACGGTACGGTAGATGACGTCAGCGGAAGTTCCCACCAGCTTGCACACTCCCGCCTTCAATCCTTCGGGGCGTTCTGTATTTTCGCGCATCACCAAGGCCGGGCGTCCGAGCGAAGGCATTTCTTCCTGGATGCCTCCGGAATCACTGAGGGCAAGGTAGGCTTGACTGAGGAGCCACACGAAGTTGGGATAATCCAGGGGATCGATCAGGTGGATTCGGCTGTTGCTCCCCAGCATGGGTTGCACAATCGCCCGCACGTTGGGATTGGGATGCACCGGGAAGACAATTTCAATATCTTTGCGATCCGATGCCAGGCGTAATATCCCTTTGCAGATGCTCGTCAAACCCGGCCCGAAATTCTCCCGCCGATGCGCCGTCACCACAATAAGTTTGCGCCCCTCGAGCTTGAGACCACGAAGCTGAGGGATGGAGGGCGGCCGGCGGACGACCCGGTCGCGGGTTTCAAGCAAAGCATCAACCACCGTATTGCCCGTTACAATAATGCGCTTGCGGGGAATCCCTTCCTTCAACAGATTATCGCGCGACCAGTTCGTCGGGGCAAAGTGCAGGGTGGCCAGTTGCGATGCCAAACGGCGGTTAATCTCCTCTGGAAAAGGCGAGTAGCGATCATTGGTGCGCAGACCCGCTTCCACATGGCCCACGGGCACACGATGATAGAAAGCGGCCAGGCTCGCCGCCATAACCGTGGTGGTGTCGCCCTGCACCAGAACCACGTCAGGCCGCTGGACGGCCAGGACTTCGTGAAAGCGCTCCAGAATCAGGGCGGACAACCCGCACAGTTCCTGATTGGGCCGCATCACATCAAGATCGTCGTGAATGGGAATGCGAAACCAGCGCAGAATCGGCTCCAGCAGGTGGCGGTGCTGCGCGGTAATGCAGATACGCGTCTTGAATTGGTCGCGGTGCCGGCCCAGTTCACGAATCACCGGGGCGAGCTTGATAGCTTCGGGACGGGTTCCCAAGACGACGAGGGCGTGGATACGTTTAGAAGTCATAGAAGGCGATTTTGAATTTTAGATTTTGGATTTTGGATTAAAAGGCCCAATGCCGCTTGATTTTGGATTTTGGATTGAAAGGGCAACCACCCCTTGGTTTGCTTTCTAGTAATGGGGGGGAATACGAAGCGCGGTATGGTCTTCAATCCAAAATCCAAAATCTAAAATCCAAAATCGCTCAGGCTGTTCCCACCTGGTAGCGTTCCGTCTTCGCCCACTTGATAGCGCGATGGATGATGAAATCGTCGTAGAAGGCGGCAGCCACCACGGGAATCCAAAGCTGGGTGTAGGTGAAATACATCACAATCGTCAGCAGGATATTGGCCGGGGAGTCCTCCCCGCGCTCGCAGGAAAGGGCAATAACAAGCTGAAGAACAAACGTGGCGTAGGCAAGAACCCACACCAGGCTGTACGGTCCGGGGACATTAATGTTGATCAGTCCGGCAAGGCAAAGAGCCAGAAGGCTGTCGGATATCACCACCGCCAGGAAGAAGAAGTAATACAACAGATGCGATGACAGGATTTCAAAAGCAATGCGGCGGGGTTTGGAGCGAAGCAGTCCGGCGGCGTGTTTTTTCAGCACATAGTTGAAGCCGCGGACCCAGCGCCGGCGCTGCTTGAACCATACCCGCAGCGACTCCGGTTCCTGCTCCCAGCTTACCGATGCGGGCACCAGTTGAATGTGGTAGCCGGCCAGGTAGAGCCGCACGGTCATCTCCGAATCTTCCGTCAAAGCCTGCTCGTCCCAGCCGCCCAGTTTTTCCACAATTGACTTGCGGATAATGTAATTGGTGCCCGGCAACATGGTAAGGCGCATCAGCATCCAGCGGCCCGCCTGCACCATCCACTGGAACCCGATGCCTTCAATGTTGACGAATCGCGTAATCAGGGCGCGGCGGCGATTCCACGCGCGATAGATTCCCACTGCGGCTGCCAGGTTGGGGTAGTGCACAAGCTGCAAGGCAAGGGGGCGAATGGCTCCCGGCTCAGGAAGATTATCGGCGTCGTAGATGGCGATCAGCGGATGGCGTGTTTGCGATAGTGCGTAGTTGAGTGCGCCGGATTTGCCCCGTGCGCTCAGAAGCTTGGGCACCTCCAGCAGCCGCACACGCGGATCCGATGTGAAGCTGCGAATCACCTCCGCCGTGTTGTCGGTGCTGCCATCGTTGATCATCAGAAACTCGATTTTGTCGGCTGGGTAATCGAGCTTTTGCAGCGCTTTGATGGTGTGATCGATGACGCGTCCTTCATTATGGCAAGGCACCAGAACTGAGATGCACGGCAACTCAGCGTCAGGAATCTCCGGAAGACCCTTGGTGGCATGGCGTGTGCGCCGGTAATAGATGTGCCCAAGGAAAAACAGGAGGGTCTGATAGCCCAGCATAAACCAAATCAGGGCCACAGTAGAGACGAAGAGTCCGTCGATGATCCAATGAAAATTAGACATTAATCCCTATCCATTACGTTTTATAAGCCGCTGTAGGCGAACTTGCAAGTAAATAACAACCATCAGCACCGTGGCGAGAATCCCAAAGGCCCAGATGGCCCAGGAAGATGCCCAGCCCACAAGGTCGACGGCCACACCCGCCTTGGTATTGGTGGCCACCCGCACGTGGTGATCGCCCGCGGGGAAAACCACGGACCAGTCGTTTCCGCTGCGATCGACAGGCAGGGTCGCGGGGCTACCATCCAGAAGGATTTCATGGGGTTGCTGGTCAAAGACAAAGACCGCGCGCCCCGCCGACCGATATTGGAAGGTCAGGCCGGTGGTATCCGCACGCGCCTCTTCCAAGTCAGCCGTTGTGGTCAGAATGCGCGCCTGGAAGCCGTCGGTGTCGAGGAAATGCCACCAACTCCGCTCTGTGGAAATGGTGTGCTGCCCGGTCGGCAGGATAACGCCATCCCTCGAAACCGCCGGCCACGCATAGCCATCCACATAATACAGAGGGTCGTCGGCGGGAGTGAGCACCAGGGAGGTTGAAGCATTAACCTCCATTTTTGTCGTCCCGCCGGAAACAGAAAGGGGCCGATTCAAAACCATCTGGATCAGATCCCAATCCTGAGGCGAGACGGTTTGTTCGGAGTACACGCCCACACGCCCGGAAGCGGAGGAGGCATCAAGAAGGGTCAGGGCCAGCTCCGTACCCGTTGCCGTTTTCGTCGGCAGATTGGTGCCGGTAATATCGCGATTGTCGACCACGTTAACGTCAAACATCAGGCGGCGGGGATCCGGGACCAGCTTAAGATAGGTCGCTGCGAAGCGACGGTAGCGTTCCGGACTCGTCATCCAAAATCTTGCAGGATCCTCAACTTGCAGGGTAAAGGGAAACTCACGCATCAGGGCGGCAATCCGGCGTGAGTCAATGCCCAGAGCGGGCCGCACGTAATCGTCATGCAGGCCATCGAGCATGGTGATGATGACTTCCCACCCGTGCTGCTTGCGCAAAGGCTCCAACTCCGTCAGCACGCGCCGGTGCCAGTCCACCACAATGTCTTCGCGGTAGCGTTGAAATTTGGCCAGGGCGGCCGGGTCTGTCTTGTAGTAATAAGGAGAGTTGGGGCTGAACAACTTGATGGGATCAAAGCCCTCTTTCTTCTTAAAGTCGGCACGCACAATATTATTCATGGGAACAAACTTGTCTTTGCGCAGGTAGTCCTTGAAATCGGCATCGAAATTTAATTCCGCAATATCAACCCCGTCCCAATCACTGGCAGCAAGAATGGCCTTCATCCAGTCCATCGCTGCCTGAAAACAGTCGGGATCCTGAAAATTCATCGCGTACCGCCAGCCCACCTGGCCGTCGGTGCCGGCCGCCGTCTTCTCCCGCCATTCCGGATGCTCATCCCACATCTTCTTATCCACGGCAGGAAAGACGAACCAGGCGTAAACGGCAATCCCGTTGCGATGACAGGCACGAACGAATTCGTCGTATTCAAACGGAAACGTCGGGCTGTATTGCCAGGCCGCCACATGGATCGTGCTGATGCCCGTGCGATGCCAGATGGTCGCCAATCGATTAAGGTCCGCCCCCGGGCGATAGCTGGGATCGAAATAAACCTCCAGGTGGCGGCTGCGCAACGAAGTGGTGGCGCCGAACGTGGTGCTGATATATTCCGGAAAGTAGGGATAATGGCTGGTCCCATCGTTGGTGTGGTTGTCGAGATACATCGCCAAGTAAAGGAAGTGGCCCAACCCAAAAGAACCGGCCAGCGCTACGGGTTGCCCGCTTTCATCGTCCTCCGCCAACTCGCGAACCCCCTCCGGGGCGGTAAACCGCCCGATCCGCTCTGGAGGAAGCCACTTCAATTTCATGTCCGCATGAATCGGATCAGTAACCGACGTTACGATCATCTGAAGCCCGTTGAAGGCAAATCCGATTTTCGTCAGCCACGTTTGCACCCCGTCGGCAACTACATCTCCACCCGAACCGAGAAACCTGAGAACCAGCCGTTGCTGTGCATCGGAAAGCCGCGCTCCCGCAGCGTGGGGCACAACAAGGAGAGTATCGTCGGATGCCCTGGGCAATTCACGGAATTTGGAGGCGCTTACCAACTTCACCTGGTATCCCAGAGCTTCCAGCACGGTTTTGTAACTCTGCTGGTTGTGCCCGGCGCCCGCATGGGGATTCTCCTGCCACAGAATCCAGGCGTTGGGAGGCCCGGCGAATTTTTCCCTAACCACCGTAGAGGGAGGCGGAGTAACCGTACGCAGATTTGCCCACCACTGGCTTAACCGCTCGAACCACGTATTGGCATGCTCGGGCGCCTGGGGCGGGCGCTTCATGACCTCACCGGCTGCCCACCCTCCTGGCGGAACCTTCACCGGAAGTTCAACGGGGCCATTCACACGAGTGGCCGACAGATCGGTTTTCACCACTTGCCCGCTGGCGTTGAAGAGTTGCAGGCGCCAATATTCATCCTTGGGTGAAAGCTTGATGGGACCCGAGTCGGTGCGCACAGCATACTGGCCCTGAAAGTCGACATCGCCACTAAAATCTCGCAGGGAAATATAATGGTAGCCCAAATTACTGATGCCCTGGATGACCTGCTCCAGCAGTTTTTGATTTAAGAAGGGGTGGAAGTAAAACGAAGCGATGCCGTCGCGCACGACTCGCAACGTGCGCGCGTACTGAACCAATTTCAACGGTTCGGGATCGTCCTCGGGCAGATAGCCAAGACTTTCGGGAACGATGTGCCGGCCATACTCGTCCACCACGGGGTAAGGCACCATCTGGGCAGTGGTATCATCAGCAACAACCATGGGCCGGTCGTAGAACAAGGAAAAAGCCTGGCCAAGGGTGCGATAGTCGACGTCCGATGCCCCGTAATGGGGGACCTCAAAAGCCACCGGGTAAATGTCATTGGCAAAACACTCGGCAAATCCCAACCGCAATCGGCGATTCACGAAGTCCGCCGAGTCGCCACCCACCGCCTTATTGCCCAGCTCATCCCAGAATTCGTACTCGTCCCCGCTGAGCCCGTGGACCTGATGGGTGATCCCATGCATGATGGGAGTGCCGCCGTGGGTGATCATGGTGTGGATGGCCGCCACCGTGGCCTTGCGATCACCAAGGCGGATCTCCAGCGAATGCGCGGGATCGCGGAATATGGGGATTATCGCCATTTGGAAAGGAATGTGCCGGTCCGAGAGCCAGATGGCTATTTTCTCAAGGTCATCAGGATCATCGTCGATGCTGACGTCCTCAATGCGCACCATGGCGCGCTGATCGGAAGGATGATTG
>CAYTMD010000408.1:0-6045 GCA_964438685.1 uncultured Acidobacteriota bacterium | reverse complement strand
AAAGACAATGCTTATTTTAACGCCTATGGGGGCCGGGGGTGAGGGGGTCGCAAGGCTTGCCCACGGCCGGTGACTAACACGAGTCACAGACTATTCAATCCGGCCCCCGCCGGTGGCTGGGCCGCCTACTGGCTTCTTGGTTCTGGTGGGGGTCGCAATTCACCCACGATAACCCAATAAGCCAGAAGCCCCGCCACCAGGATGACCGGGCCCAGCACGAAACCCGGCAAGTATGAACCCGTGCGGCCGATCAGGAAACCCGTTACGAGAGCGGAAATCCCTCCCAGGTTTCCGGCAAAATTCTGGATGCCCGTCCACGAGCCAATTTTATTGGGCGGCGCGCATTGTTGCAAGATCACAAGGAGGGTACCCGCCGATAAGCCCACCAGTGAGGCCCCGCAGAGAAAGAACAAGGCCGTTGATGCGTGATCAACCCACGTCGCCGGAATCAGCAGCAAGCCTGTGGCGAACGACACGGTGATCAAGCCTTTGTGCGTCAGGGTCTCGTTCCAGCCTCGATGGATCAGGCGATCTACAATCCATCCGCCAAAGGGCTCACTTACGGCAAAAATGAGGAAGGGCAGGGCCGCGTAGAAACCGGCTCTCAGCACCGGCAGATGGCGCACCTGCATCAGATAGTCGGGCAACCATGTGACCAGCAGATACCAGAAGTATCCGTAGCAAAAATATCCCAGGCAGAGTCCGAACAAATTGCGATTGAAGGTAAAGCGTCGCCTGACCGGATCCGCAGGTAGAGAAACTTTCGGCGGCACAGCGGGTGGCGGAGCATTGATCTTTGAGGGAAAGACAATCACCCAGGGAAACACCCAGAGCAGTGCGGCAAAGCCGATGATGACCGTCATCCAGCGCCAACCAAATCCGAGAATCAGCCAGGCCACCAGCGGTGTACCGACAGCGAGTCCAATGCGCGTGCCGCAATCGAAGAGGCCTGAAGGCAAGCCGCGGTCCGCGGGGGGGAACAGCGAGCTCACAATTTTGTTTCCGCCAGGAAGATAGATGGATTCGCCAACGCCCAGCATAATCCTCAGAGCGACAAGCGTGGCCAGGCTGCCCGCTAGACCCATCAATCCGCAACTGAGGCACCAGAGGGAAAACATTCCCGCCACCAGCCAGCGCAAGTTGAAGCGGTCAACCAGCCGGCCCACGGGAATCTGCATTAAGGCATAGGAAACAAAGAACGACCAGAGCAGCAATCCCTTTTGCAACGGACTAATCTTCAACTCCAGGGAAATCATCGGCAATGCTACGGAGACTGCGGCGCGATGCACATAATTGATGACAGAGCTGGCAAACAGCAAAGCGACAATGGTCCAACGGCGCGCGTTGGAAACTGCGGCAGCGGCCGATTCCAGCGCGGGCAGGGTGGGTGGCGTGGCTTCCGATGCGGGCACAATACCCTCCTGGGTCAAAGAGCCATGAAAGCATATAGGAGTTCACCCGGCTGTCAAGCGGCATTGGCGCGGGCCAAGAGCCCGTCTACAGCCCTTGCTGCTGCCATCGATATTATCTATTTTACTGGTGGCGTGAAGCGCTGGAGCAGCGTATGATGGGGGTATCAGCAATCCAGCCGCTGAATCATCAAACAGTCCAATTAAAAGGAGTGAGGATGGAGAGGAAGTATAAACAGCGGGGGTATCAGGACTCAGGAGGCGGCCGCGAACGCTCCGAACGTCCACCCGCGAAGAAACCGGAAACCTACGGGCCCAAGACGCCTAACATGCCCGGCAAACGCGAAGTGGTGCGCTGCGCATCGTGCGCAGGCATACTGCCGGCGGGGATTGACTTCACCGCGAAGTGCCCACGCTGCAATGCGGAATTGCATAGCTGCAAGCAATGCTCGTTCTTTGACGTCTCGAACCGCTTTGAGTGCTCACAACCCGTCAGCGCCCGCATCCCCAAAAAGGATGCCCGCAACCAATGCAACTTTTACTCGCCGCGAACCACCATCGAACGGGAGACTTCAAGCTCCAGGCCGCTGGATGCTCGCCAAGCTTTCGAAAATCTCTTCCGAAAGTAAAAGAAGCAATTGCTGCCCTGATAAGGTTCGATTGGGTACGTTTTAGGGGTGTAGGTGCGTATCGGACAAATTGTCAGTAAGCCATTTAGAATGAACAATTTGTCTGCTACGGCTCAACCCCGAATATCGACCTTTCGCTGCCCTTATTACCCCATCTAAAGGTTTGTCATTCCTCCCCTAATCATCAGAATGCTCTAATTCAATCTTTAATAGGCGCGTATCATCTCTTGTCAAGTAAACCGCAGCCTGAACCACCCAGAATTTTTTTGCCTTCCTTAGGAGGAAATGTGGCAACTCTAACGATAGCTCCACCCGCCAAATCCCGCCGCAAGAACGAATTTGAAATCATTCAGCCTAAAACCACTTTTACCGGTTCACCGATCGAACCCTTGCAGAAGGGATTGCCGAAAACGACGCAATCGATCTGCCCGGAATGTCTTAAGGTGATCGATGCGCGGCTGTTTGAAGAAGACGGCGCGGTCTACATGGAAAAGACCTGCGTTGAGCACGGCGAGTTTCGCGACAAGATTTACTCTGACGCGCGCCTCTATTTAAAAATGGAGGAATGGGAATTCGGCGACAATCGAGGCCTGGAGAATCCCGCCATTAAGGACGCCACGCGCTGTCCGGATGATTGCGGCCTCTGTTCAATGCACACCTCGCACACGGTTCTTTCCAACGTGGATCTCACCAATCGCTGCAACCTGACCTGCCCGGTATGCTTCGCCAACGCCAACGCGGCCGGGTATCTCTACGAACCGTCCTTCGAACAGATAACGGGTATGCTTGAGGGTCTGCGCGCGCAGCGGCCCGTACCCAATCGCGTCGTGCAATTTTCCGGGGGCGAGCCCACGCTCTATCCGCGCTTTATGGACGTGTTGCGCAAGGCCACGGAGCTTGGATTCACGCACATTCAGGTGGCCACCAACGGCATCACCTTCGCGAACCTGGAGTTCGCACAAGCCGCCAAGGAAGCGGGCCTGCACACTCTCTACCTGCAATTCGACGGGCTGAACGATGACATCTATCTCCGCACACGCGGCCAGCGCCTGATGGAAACCAAGCTCGCCGCCATTGAGAACTGCCGCAAAGCGGGCCTGAAGATTGTCTTCGTTCCCACCATCGTCAAGGGTGTGAACGATCATCAACTGGGTGACATGATTCGGTTCGCCATCGATAACATCGACTGCGTCAGCGGCTTCAGTTTCCAGCCCGTAGCCTTTACGGGGCGCATCAATCGCCGCGACCTTGAAGCCAAGCGCTTCACTCAATCCGACATGGCACACTGCATCGCCGACCAGACCGGCATGACGGACAAGTACAACGACTGGTTCCCGCTCTCGTGCACATCTCCGTTCTCCAAGCTGCTTTCGGCATTACAGAACTTCCAGCGGCCGAACCTGACTTCGCATCCGCACTGCGCCATGGGAACTTATCTCTACGTCGATCCAACCTCGAAGAAGGCCGTGCCCATCACGCGCTTTTTCGATGTGGGCGCCATGCTGCAGGATATCGACCGCCTGGCACGCAAGGCTGAGGGGGCTCGGGTAAAGCTCTTCTCCAAGGTCAGTGCATGGAATTCCCTGCGGCGTCATTTCAAGCCCGAATTCGCTCCTCCGGGGCTCACGTTTGAACGCTTCCTGAATACTCTGCAGGGCATGACCGACCACAGCCAGGGCCGCGGCAAAGGTGACGGCACCTTTACTTACAAGACGCTGCTCGTCGCGGGCATGCACTTCATGGATGTCTATAACTACGACATCAACCGCGTCAAGCGCTGCGTGATCCACTACACCGCGCCTAACGGATTGGTGTATCCCTTCTGCACCTACAACTCCGGCCCCTGCTTCCGTGAGAAGATTGAGAAGCAGTACTCCGTGCCTCTGCCCAAGAACAACGGCAAAGCGGATGGAGTCGTCAACATTTCGTAGGATTGATTTCAGAATGGCAAAGAAGGGCGGGCCCGGTGCCCGCCCTTTTCATTTGGGGCGTACAGCATACCATCACCAGCCGCGCGCGGGTCACCTGCTCCCTTTGATCGACCACCTTGAATCCACCCACATAAGTATGAAATATTAGTGCCTGCGGGCTGATACGGGCACAACAAACAAAACAGAAGCGGGGTCAACGTGAACCCTGGGCTAAATCCTGAGAACAACCGTTGAAGGAGGAGACATGGTATCGAACCGATTTGTGGTGATACCCGGTAGTAAGCGCGAGCCGCTGCCTGGCGCGACGATGACCGGTCCTTGCAATCCCAAAGATCCCGTACGGGTAACGGCGGTACTGCGACAACGGCAGGCAGGCAAAAAGGTGAAACCCCTTAAAGCGTTGATAGCCAGCGGGGAGCGCCTGACTCGCACCCAGTTCGAGGCGCGTTACGGGGCTGACCCTAAGGATGTGGAGCGGGTCCAGGCGTTTGCGCGCACCCATGGGCTCAAGGTCTCCAGCGTGAACCGGAGCGCACGCACGGTCGCACTCTCGGGTCCCGCTGCCGCCTTCAAGGAGGCTTTTCAGGTTGACTTGATAAATTACCAGACTCCTCAGGGACCATACCGCGGGCGCACGGGGTCTGTGTCCATTCCAGCAGGATTGAAAGGCGTGATTCTCGCCGTCATCGGCCTCGACAATCGGCCGCAAGCGCGACCACACTTTCGCATAGCGCCCAACCCTTCGGGGAAGACCAAACCGGGTGCTCAATCCAAGGCGACCACGCCAAGCTCCTACACCCCACTCCAGGTGGCGAAGTTCTACGATTTCCCTGCCGGAGCAAGCGGCCAAGGCCAAACTATCGGCATCATTGAGCTGGGCGGCGGATACGCGCAGACTGACCTTGATTCCTACTTTAGCGCCCTCGGGATTTCCCCCGCTCCCAGCGTCTCGGCAGTGTCTGTTGATGGCGGCCAGAACCAGCCCACGGGTAGCACCGATGGTCCCGACACCGAAGTCCTGCTTGATATCGAAGTGGCAGGGGCCGTTTCGCCAAAGTCGAAGATCGTGGTCTACTTCGCGCCCAACACCGACTCCGGCTTTCTTGACGCCATCAATCAGGCGGTGGCGGATAAGAAGAACAATCCTTCGGTGATCTCGATCAGTTGGGGAGGTCCGGAATCCACCTGGACCGCACAATCCTTGCAGTCCTTTAACAGCGCCTTCCAGGCTGCGGCGGCGGTTGGAGTTTCCGTCTGCGTTGCGGCCGGCGATGACGGCTCCACCGACGGCGTTACCGACGGCCTTCAGCACGTTGACTTTCCCGCCTCCAGTCCCTATGCCCTGGCCTGTGGTGGAACGCACCTGGTCGGAAGCGGCAGCACGATCTCCGACGAACAAGTTTGGAACGACCTTCCCAGCGACGGCGCAACGGGAGGCGGCATTAGCGCCACCTTTCCGCTTCCCACTTATCAGGCGGGCGCCAACGTACCGCCCTCCGTCAATGCAGGGAAGTTTGTAGGTCGCGGGGTGCCGGATGTGGCTGGCGACGCTGATCCCGGCACGGGCTATCAGGTGGGCGTGGACGGCAGCAATATCGTGGTGGGAGGCACCAGCGCCGTCGCCCCATTGTGGGCGGGCTTGATCGCCTGCATGAACTCCCAATTAAAGCAGTCCGTTGGGTACTTTAACCCCTCCCTTTACCAGCAAATTGCGGCTGAGGCCGGGACATTCCGCGACATCACCTCAGGCAATAACGGCAGCTACAAAGCGGGACCGGGATGGGATGCGTGCACCGGCTGGGGCAGTCCCAATGGGGCAGCGATTCTACAGGCGCTGACGGGCACAGCGACAACACCCACGCCGCCTGCGAAGAAAAAACGCAAGCCCAAGAAAGCGTGAGCCAGTTCCAGGGCGAGTTCAAGCGGAAACCAAAAGTGAGCACCAAAAGCAAGCGTAGCGCGGACCGGCACCATAGGTCTGCATTGCAATACCGTAAATCCTTGTTTTTTTAGCAAACATATTTGTGCCCTTGTTGAAAGTGTGAGGTAGAGAGAAGAGACCCCTCATCCGCTTCG
>CAYTMD010000407.1:0-6089 GCA_964438685.1 uncultured Acidobacteriota bacterium | reverse complement strand
CCCAAGGGGGCGAGGGACCTTAAGTTCCTCGATCTCCGCTGGAAACAGGTTGGCTCGACCGCCAGTGTGAGAATGACCCCCAGCTTCCCCGCTTAGCGAGCGCTTGTGCTGCACCTCATTCCCAACCTGACGACATCTGTTTTGGACACGAGTGAAATGACCACGCCCGCTTTGCGGGCTTTGGAACGCCGCAATTCGTTATTTTACCGCCTCTGGCTTGGGTGTGTGTGGGGGGGGCGAGTTGGGTCCAGTGAGATGAAGTGGACAATATTGGGGCTTGAAAGCATCAGCGCCCAAAGAGAACCGCTGAGGCTGGTGAGAAGTCCGGGCTGGCAGCCCAGTGAATGCTTGAGCCCTCAATCAAAATCAGGATTTTGCCCGGAGCGAGCTGTTTTCATGCATATTGGCAATCCGGGAGCTCGTGCGATATTTGCTCGGTTGCGTAAATGCGGTTGCGCCCCGCTGTTTTTGCCTGATAGAGCGCCTTGTCTGCTGCCCGGTAGAGTGATTGCAAGTCAACTCCGTCTTCAGGGTACTGAGCAACTCCCGCACTGAAAGTCACATGAAACTCCACGCCCGCTGGAGTCGCAAATACTTCCTGCCGAAAAGCCTCCAACATTCCTGTCATCCTCTGCACGGCGTCCTGCTGCCGCATGCCGAACATGCCTACCGCAAATTCTTCTCCACCCCAACGCGCGACCACATCTTCACCCCGGAATGTCTTGAGCATAACGGTTCCCAACTTGCGCAGCACCTGATCCCCCATGGCATGCCCGTGCGTGTCATTGATGTGCTTGAAGTTGTCAAGATCGATCATGGCGAAGGAAAACGGCTGCTGGATACGACCCGCCAGGCGAATCAACTGGTTCATCATGGTGGTGGATTTGCGCCGGTTGGCCACCCCGGTAAGAGGGTCAGTTTCCACGAAGGTGCGATAGAGGCGTGCATGCTCCAAACGGTTGTTGATGCGGGTCAACAGTTCTGGCCCGACGACAGGCTTTCCGATAAAGTCGTCGGCGCCGGCAGCGAACACCCGGCACACGGTTTCCGCGTCCGTGTGCGTGGTAAGGAAAAGGATCGCTATACCAAACCAGCGGGGGTCATTGCGTACCACCCTGCACAACTCAATGCCGTTCAGATGCGGCATCTCCACGTCCAAAATGATCAAATTGGGTGATGTCCGTTCGAATACCTCCCAGAAGCGAAGTGGTTCATCCAAAGTGACCACATGAATTCGCTTGGGTTCGAGTAAAGCCTTGAGAGTGGCCAGCACCAGAGGATCATCATCCACCACCATGACCTTGGATTCCAGGGCACTCATTCGGTTGAGCAGTTGCATGACGGCGTCCAGGACCTCCGAGGGCGGAAGCGGTTTCTGGAGGAAGCCTCTTACGCCGCGCCGGGCCACTTCCACGCGGTCGATCAAGCCATCGCGTGCGGTCAGTACGAGGGTTGGCACGGCAGGGTCGTGAGCGGCCAACTCCTCCAGCAATCGTAGACTGTCCTGCGCGTCCTGGGGGAACGACAAGTCCAGCAGCACCACGTCCGGTCTGCAGCGTCCAAGCAACTCACGGGCGGCGGACAGTTCATTTGCCACTTCCGCCCGAACCTCCCGGCTGCCGGCTTCTTCCGCCAACTGCTGTGCCAGTTCTTTATCGCTGTCCACTACCAACAATAACGGGCGGCTATCGCCCATGGGCACCGACGATCCAGCGGGCTGTCCGATCGGCCTGCTCTCCAATTCCCGGCGAAGAGCCGCGGCCATCTCCGATAGGGGCAAGGCCTGTGACTGTTCCAGGGTTGAACCCGCCCGAAAGAACCGCTCAATCTCATGTGCCAGCCGCGAGCCTTCCTTGAACCCAAATGATCCCACTGACCCGGCCAATTTGTGAGCTTCCTGCTCTGCCTTTTGCCGGAGCTCATTACTGAGATCACCTTCCAAAAGTTCCGATAAGGCTTGCTCGACGACCTCGACGCGCCCCAAGATGGTCCCCTTGAATCGAGTCCAAAGCCCGGCCACAGCGGCCAGCGCCTGATCTTGCGCCTGAGTCTGCTCTTGGGGTTGGGAACGCAAGGACAGATTAAGCCGTTCGCTCGCCCGACGGGCCAGTTCCTCCGGATCCAGGGGATGGAAGCAGATCTGTTCGACTCCAAATTTTCTCACCAGGGTCATTTGCAGCTCGGAAGACGCCCCTTCCTCCAGGCAACAGATAACGGGGAGATTAGCCCCCGCCGGGAGCTTGCGCATCTCGGCAAGGAGTTCAATGGCGGGTGGATTCGTAACGTGGTGGTCAATTACCAGCAATTGCCAGCCGCCTTGCGCCAGGGCCGCCAGGGCTTCATGGCCGTATTGGGTGGCCGTGACCCCTACACCCTCCAACCGGCGTTCGAGGAACGACACCAGTTCGGGAGAAACGCCTACGGCAAGAATCCGAGTCATCATTTTTCACCTCCCGCCAACAGGCGGGCATCAGCTACGAAAACCAATTGAGGGTCTCCGTCACCTGTCCTGCTAATTTGAGGGGATCAAAAGGTTTCGCCAGCACGCCTGCCACACCTAACTCGGCAAACCTCCTGCGATCGGCCGGCTGCAACTTGGCCGTCAAGAGGATGACCGGAATGTGCCGAATAGCCGGATCAGCTTGCAGCTTTTGGAAGGTGGTGGGCCCATCCATACCCGGCATCATCACGTCCAAAAGGATGGCATCGGGCTGATCAGAGTTAGCTATTACCAATCCCGCAGAACCGGAACTGGCAGTTAACACCTCCCAACCAGCCACCATCTCCAGACTGACCTGGGCTACTTCCCGGATGTCGTCCTCATCATCAACAATCAGAACCTTTCGTGTCGTCATTGGCGTCGCCTCTCTCTCTGTCCAGAAGTCGCCCAGTTGAGCAAACCAATTGCACGTTGCTCAAACTCTTGTGGGGTAAGGCGACTCTTGGTCATAAAAATGGACTCCCCCAGCCGCAACCGCGCTTTCTCTGAATCATCCAACTCCCTCACGGAGTACACTGCCAGGGGTAAATGCTGTAAATGCTTGTGTTGACGGAGTTTTTCCACGACACCAAAGCCGTCGAGTTCAGGCAACATCACGTCAAGCACGAGCAGGTCAGGAATAAATTGCGGACAGACTTTAGCGGCCTCCCGCCCGGTTCGGGCATGAAACACCACTGCGCCGTGCCGCTCAAAGATCGTCATGAGCACTCGCGCCAGATCGGCGTCATCCTCAACCACCAGGACGCGCGGCCCTTCACCCGGTTTGCCCAAGACAGATCCCAAGGCAAGGAGCAGGGAATCTTCGTTCACGGGTTTCGCCACCCAGCCCGCCAATCCCATGGAGGTTAGATGGACTTCGTCCGGAGCCGTACCGCCGAGGCCGATTACAGGAATGTCACGAGTAGGGGATTTCTGCTTCCAGGCAGCCATGGTTTCTAAAGATTCCACGCCCGGCAATGACCAGTCGACCAAAATCGCGTCCGGGGACTCGCTGCATGCCATCTCGATTGCTTCCGGCCACGTCGATGACGCCAATACGGTGTAGCCCCGCTGGTTCAAGACGGCTTGCACGGCATTCAAGATGTCCGTTTCTATTGTGCACACCAGCACTTTTCGAGTGCCGGAACCGTCACCCACCAATATTGTCTCGGCCTGCAGAAGGGGAAGAGTGAAGGAGAAAGTGCTGCCTTGGCCCAGCGTGCTTTCAGCCCAAATCCGCCCGTCATGCTGCTGCGCAATCTTGCGGGTGATCGGCAAGCCCAAGCCCGTGCCACCCTTGTCCCTACGGTCAGAAGCATCAACCTGCTGAAAGCGTTCGAAAATGCTTTCGAGCATTTCCTGTGGAATGCCCCGCCCATGGTCCTTCACTTGTAACAGAAGCTGATCTGCCCGGGGTGTCGCACTCAGCCAAACGGTCCCGCCCCGAGTTGAAAATTTAATGGCGTTGCTAAGCAGATTAATGAGAGCCTGTATAATCCTGTCTGGATCAACCCAGATCCGCGCCGAGTACGGTGAGACCGAAAGGGTGACACCGGCCTTCTCGGCCAGGCCGCGTACGCTATCCGCGGATTGAGTCATCAGGTCGGCAGCGTTGCACGTTTGTTTCTCCATGGTCATCTTGCCGGAGTCCATGCGCTCAAGATCCAGGACATCGTTGATAAGGCGCACGAGCCGGTCGGTATTCGTTACTGCGATCTCCAGCATCCGATTTCCCTTTTCGGGCTGGGAGCGGAGCAGTCCACCCGCCAGTAATCCCAAGGCTCCGCGAATCGAGGTGAGGGGTGTACGCAGTTCGTGGCTTACCACCGAAACCAGCTCATCCTTCATACGTTCGATTCCGCGGCGCGCGGTGATGTCGCGGGCGACTGTCGAAGCGCCTACGACCTCGCCCCTGGCGTTTTTGAGAGGAGAAATGGTGACCGACACATCAACGAGCCCACCGTTTTTCCTAACCCTCACTGTCTCTTGAGGCTCAATTTTCTTACCCTGGTTGAGCTGATTAAGGAAGCCTTCCATTTCCTTCCGACGGTCCGGCGGCGCAAGGCAAAAGACCGATTGCCCTAGCGCTTCCGAGGGCGTGTAACCGTATAGCTTTTCCGCCCCGGCGTTCCAACTTTGAATAACCCCCTCAGCGCTCGTACCGAAGATGGCATCATCCGAATATTCGACAATTGAGGCCAGGTAGTCACGTGTCCCTTCGGCACGTTGGCGCTGCAATCTGGCGCTTAGGATGGGGGCGACGTGATGGGCAATATTCTCCAGGGTTTGTACATCGTCTTCCGTGTAGTCCGTTTCCTTGTTGGCGACCACGAAAAGACCGATCGCCTCCCCACGAAAGAGGATGGGAAGGGAGATGTTCCTGCAAATGTGGATGTGCCCATGGGGGGTGCTGGCTGACAGTTCATTGGAGTAAATGGTCCGTTTTTCCTTGAGAGCGCGAGCCCAACTACTTTCTCCCCAGGTTTCCCGGGGAAATCTTGTGGTCTTCCCGGGCATCTGGCACATGTGCCAGATTTCCCGGGTCATGCTGGGAACTTCAAGTCCCCCGTCTTCATCAATGAACCCGAAAAGGCCCAGCGAGCTATGTGAGCTGTCCAGAATGAGTTTCAATATCTCCTGGTAAATATCGCTGTCCGAAACAGAAAGGAATATCTCCGCGATTCTGGCCTGCGCGGCCAGTCGTGCGTTCGCCCGCTTGCGTTCAGTGATGTCTTCGTATGTTCCCAGTATCCCGATGACTTTGCCTCCCTGGTCATGCAGTGGCAATTTGTTGCTACGGAGCCACATCAAACTTCCATCCGGTCTGTTTTGTGGTTCGTCGAAGTTGAGCCGGGGCGCCTCGTCCTCCATCACCGACTTGTCATCGGCCCGGTAACGTTCTGCCGTTTCTTTCCAGGCAAGCTCATAGTCATTCTTGCCGACGATTTCCGCCGGGTTCTTCAACCCCGCATCAACCGCGAAGGCCTGGTTACAGCCTAAATATGAAATGTCCCGGTCCTTCCAAAAGACGCGTTGGGGAATTGTATCCAAAATGGTTTGAAGCATCTGGCGCGACTGGTACAGTTCCTCTCCCGCCCGCTTGCGCTCGGTGATGTCGTGGCTGAAGGCGAAGGAATACTCCTCCCCATCGAACTCCAGGTAGTTCGCACTTACCTCCACCGGGAAAATCTTTCCCTGTTTGGTTTGGTGCTGGGTTTCAATGTTAATCGAGCCACACGATTTGATTTTCTCCCAGAGTGGCCCCCAAGCTTCTTTGGGGAAAAGCGGATCTATATCCGGGATCGACAGGGAAAGAAGCTCCTCGCGGGAACGTCCCAAAGAGCGGCAGGCAGCCTCGTTGACGCGGATAATGCGGCCGTGTGAGTCCATCCAAAACACACCAACCGAGGCACAATCCAAGGAGAATTGCGTCAGCCAAAGATCCTTTTCCGCCCGCTTGCGCTTGGTGATGTCCTGCACCATTCCAACGGCGCACACCGGGCGTCCATCCCCGCCCTTGACCAAAGAAACCGTCAATAGCCCCCATACCAATCCGCCATCCTTCCTGAGAAAGCGCTTTTCGATCTCATACTTCTCGCGTTTTCCCGCG
>CAYTMD010000406.1:0-6108 GCA_964438685.1 uncultured Acidobacteriota bacterium | reverse complement strand
CGAGCCCCAGCGGGGCGAAAGAAGTAAATCGCGGCGAGTAGGGCGAAACCCCAGGGTTGTCGCGACCTACACCCAGTGTCTCTTTCTTTCGCCCCTCTGGGGCTGGCGGTCATCGTGCACGCTTGCCCCACGGCTTACGCCGTGGGCTACGGTCTTCCGGCCATCCGGGCCTGGGAGGAGAGCACATCAATTCAGGCGGAAGCCTTAAGTTGACGCTGATGGGCCGTTGGCCGGTGGAAAGCCGGGCAAGAGCCCCCCCTGCATCGCGGCATGGAGGTTCCGTCCCACCCTGGGGATGATTATTTGCCTGGGCTTTGTCATGATGTTAGACTGGTCAAATAGACAGGTCAAAAGGAGGGCAGGGGAATATGACCACGATGGGTTTCTACGAAGCGCGCACGCATCTTTCCGAGCTGCTCGATCAGGTGGCGAAGGGGAAAAAGATTCTTATCACCCGGCACGGTAAACCTGCGGCAGTGATCAGTCCGCCCGCCAAGGAAGGCCAACGGGATGTGCACGATGTTGTCCAGGAGATGCTGGCGTTGCGGGACGGCGAGGGGCCAACGCTGGGCGGCAAGTTGACCCTGCGGGCGCTGATTAACGAAGGCCGCCGCTTTTAACTGGATGCTCCAGTCAACAGGAGGCACGATGGCGAAAAAAGCAAGAAAGCCTGGATTGGCCGAGTTTGTCCTCGACGGTTCGATCGCTTTGGCATGGTATTTCAAGGACGAGGCCAACCGGTATGCGGATGCGGTGGCGGCGCGCTTTCCATCGGCGCGGGCGGCTGTGCCCCAGATTTGGCCACTCGAAATCGCGAACGCGGTCCTGATGGGAGAGCGGCGCCAGCGGAGCACGGAGGCACAAGCCGCTAAATGGCTTACCTACCTGGGGCTGCTCCCTATTATCGTCGATGACGAGACCAACGATCGGGCATGGGGTGAAGTGTTAAGTCTGGCGCGTGGGCATCGGCTTTCGGCCTATGACGCGGCGTATCTGGAACTGGCCCTGCGCCGCGGCCTGCCGCTGGCGACGCTGGATGACAAGCTCAAGGCGGCAGCGTCCGCCGCGGGCGTTCCGGCATTTGCCCCGTGAGGCATCGGTGCCGCCATGCGAGCTGGGCGAGCTATCACGCGCTACTTAGTTTGCCTGCCCATGGGTACAGGCCGCGGACCTAAAGGACAGGCGCTACGCGGGCTCAGAAGGCCCTGGAGTTTTATCCCCCTTAACTGTCTCCGTAAGCCCTGCCGTTGCAACACCTCAGCAGGGTCCCACCTGGTAGTTTCCTTTTCATTTGATTGGCCTGAGCGGTTTTGACCAAACGCATGTGCAGTTTTGAACTGCGAAGCGAATTACAGGCAGGGTATAAGAAGTCTGCCTCGTTCTCCCCGGCAGTGTCTTGTGGGGAGCGTTTATCAGAGGCAGTGTCCCGCACTGCATCGTGTGAGGCCAGAATTTGAAGCAGGTGGGGCCATCATAGTCAAAGCAATGGCGGTTCAAGCGAGAACCATACTTCACGGTCCGTGCCAAAGTTGGGGCGCTATGTCGAATTCATGCGGAACACGCGAGGGGGAATTATGGAAACAGCGTCTAAGGTTGAAAGGATCGCTTTCGTAGGCAACTACTTGCCGCGCAAGTGTGGCATTGCTACCTTCACGTCCGACCTGCTTACCGCTACGGCGGCGCGGTACCCCCAGACCCAATGCTTCGCCGTAGCGGTTAATGATGTCGAGGAAGGCTACAAGTATCCTGACGTCGTCCGTTTTGAAATAGAGGAGCAAGACCCCTCGTCGTACCAGCGTGCGGCAGACCTCATCAACATCAGCAATGTGGACCTGGTTTCGGTGCAACACGAGTTCGGGATTTTCGGCGGACCGGCAGGAAGTCACTTGCGGGTGCTGCTGCAGGGGCTGAAAACGCCCGTGGTCACCACGCTCCACACCGTCCTGCGCGAGCCGAACTTCGAGCAGCGGCGAGTGATGCAAGGGTTAATCGCGCGCTCAGCCCGGTTGGTGGTCATGACCCAGCGGGCACGGCAGATGCTCCTGGAGGTTTACCAGGCACCGCCGGCCAAAATTGATGTTATCCCGCATGGCATTCCCGATATACCGCTTGTCGATCCGGACTATTACAAGGACCATTTCGGCGTAAAGGGAAGGACTGTGTTGCTCACCTTCGGGCTGCTCTCACCCAACAAAGGAATTGAGCATGTACTGAATGCGCTCCCGCAGATCCTGGCGGATTTCCCGGACGTTATTTATGTCGTGGTGGGTGCGACGCATCCCCACGAGTTGCAGGGGCGCGGCGAGGGCTATCGTCGCAGCCTGGAAACTCTGGCCAGGGAGAACAAGGTGGAGAAGAGCGTCATATTTTGCAACCGCTTCGTAGAACTGGAAGAGTTGAAAGACTTCATTGGCGCGGCGGACCTCTACATTACCCCCTACCTCAACGAGGCACAGATCACTTCCGGCGCGCTTGCGTACGCATTTGGCGCGGGTAAACCAGTCGTTTCAACTCCCTACTGGCACGCCGCGGAATTGCTGGCGGACCAGCGCGGTATTCTGGTGCCATTTGGAGATTCCAGCGCCATCGCGTGCGAGGTCGCCGGTTTGCTCCGCGATTCGGCCCGCCGCCTTGCCATCAGCAAGAACGCCTATACGATGGGCCGCGAAATGGTTTGGAACAACGTGGCAAGTCTCTACATGTCCTCCTTCGAGCAGGCTTGCCTCCAGCACGCCGTGCTGTCCCGAAAGATGTTCGCTACGAAGACCCGGTACCAGCAACAGCGCGTAGCGCCGGTTCGTGTTTCAGTCTCTGCGGCTCTTCGGTCGCTCCCGAATGCACGAGCCGCGGAGTTTAACAACAGCTTGGCGCTGCGGAAGCGAGAAGGCTCGACTGCCAGCGGGTAGTCGCAGCCAGCGCGCGGTGCGGTACGACATCTCCGGCCGGTTAAGACAAGTCATAGTTTTGGCCTGTGCGAAGCGCCTTGGAGCGCAGTGGCAGCCGCTACCGCGCTGGAATACCGTAGAGTCAACGGTCGCCTTCAAATCGCGAGCCGATCACATTCGTAGAAAGGCGGCAGCTTCGCGGCCGCACTCCAAGACGCCTGCGGCGATCTCTGCGGTGGCGAGTTCCTCGCGGGTACCGGCTATAACGCGTCACAAATCGCGCCACATTTGATTTCCAGCGTCGGTGTTGTAGCGCTGACCTTGAGGTCAGCACTCAGGGGCCGAACGCTGTTCGGCCCTACAAAACAGATGCCGACCTCAAGGTCGGCGCTACAAGGGCCAATATCTCTGATGCATTCACGCACTGAATCCAGATGCCATGTTTAGTTGCGGCTCTGCCGTGCCAGCCTGCAAACCTGAGTGAGCAGTATTGACCTAACAGGTGAGCTAATTTGAACTGACTGCCCATTCGATTTTGAATATAAGGATCACGTAACACAAATTTGCCGATGCCAGATTCAGAGTTATGGCTGTTGCAATTCCGAAAGCGGGAGATTTCGAATTTGGAGGACTACAAAATGCACCTTGCACATCGTTTCGTTACTTCGCTGTTCCTGACTGCTGCCCTTGCGGCTCCGGTGTCAATGATGGCTGTTCCCAGCCCCCAGGGCGCCACCGTTCAGGTCAAAGTCTACGACAGGACCCACAAGGACTACCATAACTGGGATGACAACGAAAACCGTGCCTGGGGAGTGTACCTTACGAACAACCACAAGCCTCAACACGAGTACGCGAAATCGAATAAGAGGGAACAGGATCAGTACTGGAATTGGCGTCACAGCCATCCAGATGGAAAATAGGGAAGTCATCACATCGATCGGGGTAGGGGGCGGTTGCGTCCCCTCCCCGACACACCGGTGGGTAGTGCAGACGTCGTGGATTGATGTCTGCGGCGCACTGAGGTACCGGTGCGATGAATTGACAGGACGGGACGGCTTCTCCTGCCGGGTTAAGACGAGTCATCGTTTTAGCCTGCGCGAAGCGCCTTGGAGTGCGGCAGCAGCAGCTACCGCATTGGATTACCGTAGCGTCAGCAATCGGCTTCAAACCGCGAGCCGATCACATTCGTGGAAAGGCGGCAGCTTCGCGGCCGCACTCCCTGACGCCTGTGGCGATCTCTGCGGTGGCGACTTCTTCGCGGGCACCGGCTATAACGCGTCACAAATCGCGGCAGTTGCCGTCACCGGTGCATTCAACTTACCGGCCCGGTTTGGGACACCTCGATCCGGTTGCATTTGTCAAAAAGCAGGAATACAATTCCGTCAGCGCTCAAGGTCTTATTATCTCTCGGGCCTTTCATTTGTGGCGCGCAATATCTCTGTCCTACGGTTCAACAATTACTCCCGATAGATATAAGAGGCGTGGGGCTCATCCTTGAGCTGGCGCCGAGTCGCATAACCACAGGGCTTCGGAAGGGGGTGGACCATGCCAAGGCCCGCAGCAGTGATGATGCGTGAAGGGAGCCCGGCAAGTGAACCGTTGAAAGCGGCCGCCGTCGGGCCAACTGAAAGTGAAATCGCCACCCTTGCCTATCGATTGTGGCAGGTCAATGGGTGTCGCGATGGATCGGATAAAGAAGATTGGTTCCTGGCAGAAGCGATTCTGAAAAACGCACTCGCCGCAAAGAGTCCTCATCTGCCGGCACGTCCATCGGTCCCCCGCGGCGATACTCGCGCCGAGTTCGAATTGCCGGCCGACTTCCAATGGGAGGGACATTGGGTGATCTGGGAAAGTGAATGGGGCGGTGCCCGCTGGGTCTGAAATTTACCCACCCTATGCGGGGAAGTTTCGAGTCGACCAATGGCAATTACTTGAGAGAGAACGCGTCAACAGCCCGTTTGCATTGAGAAACTGCCTTGAAGTGAATTCGACCCGCGAGGTTATAGCGGGTCGTCGCCGTCCAACTGATCCCACAGACGCGCCCGTGGCTATCAGAGGGGGGGTGCTATGGCAAAGAAAAGCCGGCCTGCCGATTGGGATGCGGCCCTCTTGGGAATCAATGCCGGGAATATGGCTCTGGAATACGCCGCGAACCGCAATATCTTCACCCAGCAGAAGGAGGGGGTTATTACTCCACTGAAGAGTCAGCCTAAGGTTGCCAGACCGAGCGCCAAAGGCAAGCCGCCACTTGCTACAGTTAACGGGAGGACTCCGGTCGTCAATTGGGCAGCATTCCTGGCCGGAATCTCGCGCGGGAAGACCGTTCTGGAATACGGCGCGGACCGCACAATCTATGTGCAGGGAGACCCTGCGGATTCCGTGTGGTATCTCCAACATGGGCAGGTGAAACTCTCGGTGATCTCCCAACAAGGCAAAGAGGCGATCGTCAGTCTTTTAGGCAGCAACGAGTTCTTTGGTGAGGGATGCCTGGCCGGCCAGCCGGTGCGCATCTCCACGGCGCGCGCGGTCGAGGATTGTACTCTTTACCGAATCGAGAAGGAGTTGATGGTCCGTGTGCTTCACGAGCAGCACGGTATTTCGGAATTGTTCATTACGCATCTACTCTCCCGCAACATTCGCTTTGAAGAGGACCTGGTTGACCAGCTTTTCAACTCCAGCGAAAAGCGCCTGGCGCGGATACTCTTATTGCTGACGCATTTTGGCAAGGATAGCAGAATGGAAACGGTCCATCCTGGAATCAACCAGGAACACCTGGCCCAAATGGTCGGCACCACCCGGTCGCGGGTCAGCCATTTCATGAACAGATTCCGGTCACTGGGCTTTATCGACTACGCGGGCAACGGCGAGTTGACGGTTAACAGTGGCCTCTTGAATGTACTCCTGCACGACTAGCCGGGATTTCTCATGACGGGTTTGAGGGGGCCAGGTTTTACCGCGCCGAAATTCGAGCTTACCTTGATTCCAAGCGCGCCCCTTTGCCCGGATTATTCATGAACTTCTTGCAGCGATGGAGGGCGGCAAAGAATTTCGCACAGAGGTCACAGAGTTAAGGCACAGAGACCACAGAGAGGTCCCGAGATGTTCTCTGTGCACTCTGTGGTCAAACGCTTCGGTAATTCGATCCATAAAACACTCCGTGGACTCCGTGTGAAACATTCTTAAAGCCGTCCCTCCGCTTGTCCTTTAATGAATAATCCGGGCT
>CAYTMD010000405.1:0-6140 GCA_964438685.1 uncultured Acidobacteriota bacterium | reverse complement strand
GCAGAGAGGCTACTTGGGCTTCGACGTTGGCGCCGGTGCCGTCGAATGCGCCGCCGGCTTGGCAGTTGCTGCTGCGCCCGCCACCGGATTCGCTGTGTCATAACGTTTGATGATCTCTTCCGTTATGTCGATGTCCTTGGAGGCATAGTAGATGGGAATCTGTGCATCATCCAGGACCAGCGTGAATCCATTTTGCGTGGAATACTCGCCGATGACCTTGACCATTTTTTGGCCGATTCTGCCAATCGCCTCGTCGCGGTCGTGGTTGAAATCGTTTTGTGCGTCCTCGGCGGATCGCTTCAGCAGCTTTTGTTTATCTTCCGCCTCGCGGTTAAGGCGACCCTGTTCTTCCTCGCTCAAGGTGGTGGCCTGCTTCGTTAATTGGTCTTGAATGGCCTGGATATCCTGCTGTAAGTGTTGCAGTTCACTTTGGCGAGGAGCGTACTTTGTCTGTAAATCAGTAATAACCTTCTTGCCTTCGGCGGTATTGGCGATCGCTGCCTGAATATTGATAACCCCAATCTTACTGGGGGCAGGTGTGGCACTCTGGGCGCGTAGGGACATCGACCCTACCAGTATCGCCAGCAGTGCTGTTAGCACGATTGATCGGTTCTTCATTCCAACTCCTTCAAGACTCTAAAGTTCCCAAAAAGTTTCGACTTCTGATCTCGTGACATCATCCGGCGGGCACTTTGGACCACCCTCTCCCGAGTCCGAGATTAGAAAGGCCAGAATTATACACACCGGACAAAACAAAACAACCTATTTAGGTTTTTTGACCGGTGATGGGGCCACCGGATGCGTGGCGGCGGGTGCTCCTGCGTCCGCGACCGGGTTCGCAGCGTCGTAGCGCTTGACCATTGGCTCCGTGAGATCAATGTCCTTTGTGGCAAAGTAAATTGGGACCTGGACTGCATCAAGAACCAGGGCAATTCCGTTTTGTTGGGAATACTCGCCAATGATACGAACCATTTTCAGGCCGATCCGGCGTACCGCTTCATCGCGGTCAGTGTTGAAATCGCTCTGTGCATCATCTGTCGAACGCTTCAGAAGCTTCTGTTTATCTTCCATCTCGCGGGTCAAGCGGCCCTGTTCTTCTTCGCTGAGGGTTGGGCCCTGCTTGGTCAATCTTTCCTGGTCGCTCTGGATTTCCCGTTGCAACCGTTCCAATTCCTGCTGACGCGGCGCATATTTCTTTTGCAAGTCCGCCATCGCCTTTTTCCCTTCGGCGGTACTCGCAATTGCCGCATTCATGTTGATGACGCCAATCTTGCCCTGGGCGTGCGCGCCGAGCGGAACCGCCAGGAAGGCCAGTAATGCGGAGAAAGCAATCAATCGGTTCTTCATTCAAGCTCCTTCAAGAAATAAGAATTCCAAATTAAACTTCATTTCACACTGGTGCCCCCACCCTAAAACGTCCGCTGCACGGTGAAGCCGACACGCCCGGAGCGCTCCTTTAAGCGGAAAGGCAGAAAATTCTGGAGTGCATCAAGATAAGTTGCCTCATTCGGGAACAGCGACATGGGCGGTAGATTTTGCGGGGGCGTGATGACACTATTCACCCGAAGCCAATTGTATCCATAAAAGATGTGGAGCGGAGCGTTCACAATGGGAAGAACAACCTGCAGATCAAGTCCGGTAGAGCTACGCGGCCGGAAGTTGGTCACTGGTATGGGCTTCAACTCAGACGGGATGGGGAAATAGCTGTATTGGCTCTCGATCGAACTCAATGCTCCGGTGGCCAGCTTGAGCTGATTTGGCCACATCGCAAACGTGCTTCCAGCATCCAGGAACCAGGCAATGTTAACCGTGTTACCGACAATGGGAACACGATATTCGAAGTTAAAGATCATCTCCGTGTCGCCGCCGGGGAAGATCGGGGAATTTATCGGAAAGCTAGTGGAGGAACCGCATGACCCGGTGCTTTGTCCTGTTGCACTGGTCCCAATGATCGGCTTGCCATTGTTGTCACGATTGCACACGGAGACCACGGTGGGATAAAACGCCACCGGGCTGACGGTGCGGATATCAAAACCCCTCACATCTTCCTCACCACCAATATAGAAGCGCGAGAAGGGCGGAACCACGCGGCCGCCGTAACCAATAACGCTGGAGAGCAGCAACCGCATTCCGATGGCGGTAGGATGGTCCGAACGAACGTTTAGTACGGGATGAAAGTACTTGGCCTCAATTACCGGCCGGATCGTATTTACGTTGCCGCCAATCGCGCTGCCGGAAAAGCCAATTGCCGCATAAAGATACTTGCCCCGCGTCGGCGTCCAAGTGCTGTTAACGGTGCTATACAGATACGTCGGCATGATCTGGCTGGAAATAATTCCGGTCAGGGAGTTGGGGCCCGTCAAACCACTGAAATTGATGGCCTCGAAATACGACTGGGACGCGGCACTGAATGCCTGCAAGCTGCTGCGCGAAAAACTATACGTCAGTCCGACACGCGCAAAACTGCGCCGCAGGGGGTAAGTGGCAAATACCGTGAAGCCGTCGGAATTCTGGGTAAAGTTCTGGCCATAGTATTGGCCGTATTGCGATTGCGCCAACAGGTTGGGATTAACGCCACTGTAAATCGCGAGTTGGCGAATCTGATTGTAGTTATAATCGCTCTTGAACACTGTAAAGCCGGCGGTAATGGGACGATCAAATAAATAAGGCTGGGTGAATCCGAAGGAATACATCTTTTGGAAAGTGCCCCACTGAAACGCCAGACTCAGTGTTGACGCAAGGCCCAGGAAATTGTTCGTGGCATAGTTAAGGCCCACGAAGTTCCCAGACAGTCCGCTGATGCCGCCAGAAAATCCGATGGAGTTCTTTCCCTTCTCTTTGACCTTCAGAAGAATGTCGACGGTTTTGTCCTTGGCGTTCTGTTTGATGTCGTAATCTTCCTTCTTGACCTCGTCGAAAAAGCCCAATTGGTTGACTTTCAAAACGCTGAAGTCCCACATTTGCGAATTGAAAACAGCGCCTTCGTCCGTCAGCAGTTCCCGGCGGATGACCTTATCGCGCGTTTTGGTGTTTCCTGAAAACTCGATGCGGTGAACCGTAAACTGATTATCTTCCTCAAAATCCAGCGCCAGGTTGATGACCTTCTTCCGGTTATCAGGCTCAATATCCGGCGAAGCGGTAAAATTGATGTACCCGAATTGGCCATACACTTTGGTGTAATTCTCAATCGCCTTGCGCACCTTTGACAGGGCAAAAATATCACCCTGCTTCATCCCCAAAATAGGAGCCAGGCGATCCTGCGGAAAAAGCTTGTTGCCGCGAATATGGAATGCCCCCAATCGGTATTGAACGCCCTCTTCAACCCCGATCTTGATGTCCACCTTCTTGCCGTGTCCCCAACTCCAGAAGAAAAAGGGCCAGCGATTACCCGTATCAACCATTTTGGTGGTGGGCTCTTTCGGCAGGGCGAAGAAGTATCCGTGGTCGCGGTAAAGGTCGCGGATGTTTTCAAGGTCGGCGCCGATGCGGTCCTTGTCGTAGGTTTTGTGGAACCAATAGAAACAGGGGGGCGCACCCACGGGCCGCGAATACTTCATGGAGTGTATCAACTCCCGATCCGAGAATACCGTGTTCCCTTCAAAGCGGATATCCCCGAGTTTCACCTTGGGACCTTCCACCACAATGAAAGTCAACGCAACGGAATTCGGAGGGATGTTCCGAGTGCGGTGCCGGACCGTGGCGAACATCTTGCCGTGTGAAGCCAACAACTCTTGCAGCACCACTTCAGCGCGTTTGATGACCACCGGGTCGTATTGGGATTGAATGGACAGCCCCACCTTTTCCTTCTTGAAAACGTCCAGGACGTCGGACTGCTGCACACTGCTCAACCCCTTGTAATCGATACTGCGGACCAGTTTCTTTTCCCGCACGTAGAAGGTGATGATTTTATTGCCATTCGCCGCGTCAGCAACTTCCAAGCGAACATCATCGAGAAAGCCGGTATTCCACAACGCCATGAAGTCGCGTTCCAGTGCAGTTTCGTCGTAAACGTCACCGGCATGCGAAAAGATGCGCGCCCGTAATGTGCTGGCAGGAATGCGCCGGTTGCCGCGGATGATAATTGATTCAATAGTAGGCTTGTGTTCTTCCTGTGGCGTTGCAGTCGGCGCGGTGGGAGTTTCCAATTTCTGCGGGTTCTCACCAGGTTTCGGCGCTGCGGGAGCCTCGGGAGTTTCGAGTTGAATCTGGCTGGGAGTTTGTTCTGGTGCTTTCTTTTCCGGAGGTTTTTCAGGAGGCTTTTCCGCCGGTTTTTGCGGGGCCGGGGATTGTTTCTCCGTGGCTGGCGGTGGATTCTGCGCTTTTTGCTCTGGCGGGGACGTCTGCGCCATGCCTAAGAGTGGCAACCACAGAACAAGTGCCAGGGCGGGAGATCCCAGCCGGTACAGATTCCCTCGAAGTCCAAGCCCGTACAATTTTGTCTTTTTCAAGAGAAAGCGATCCCCCCCTCACACGCGCAAAAACTAAGACATTCCGATGCCCGGATCCGGCCAGAAGTTGGCTGGAGGTGTTTTTGTGTCAACTTGCACCTCACCAACTCCAGGAGGTTCCTGCTTCCCAGGAGCCTGCCGTGTCGATTGTCCGCTTGGCGGCCGGGATAACCTTGGCGACTCGCCCTAGTGGGAGAGCGGTGTGGCACCGACCAATTTGTCGTTTACTGAACGATAGTAGAGCGCCTCGTTCTCGACTATAACTTCCAATACTGCCGGAGGGTGAATCTCCCCTTGGATCAATGCCTCCGAGAGCGGATCTTCAACATACTTCTGTAAAGCACGCCGCAGCGGCCGGGCTCCGTACGAACGGTCGGCACAGGTCTTATCCAAAATCCACCGCGCGGCCTCAGGGGATAGCGTCAACGATATATTCTTTTGGGTCAGATTTTGATTCATCTGCCCAACCAGTAAATCCAGAATCTGGATAAGGTCATTGTCCGATAGTGCATTGAACACAATAATCTCATCAAGACGGTTCAGGAACTCGGGGTTGAACAGCCGCTTCACCTCGCCCATCACCAGGTCCTCGGCCTTTTTCTCCGTGGTCCCTTCCGCTCCCGATTGGAATCCCATGCGCGACTGGCGTTCCAGATAACGCGCACCGATATTCGACGTCATGATGATGATAGCGTTCTTGAAGTCCACCGTATTGCCGAGTCCATCGGTCAACTGGCCGTCTTCGAAGACCTGCAACAGGATGTTGAACACATCCGGGTGCGCCTTCTCAATTTCGTCGAGCAGGATGGCGGAATAGGGGGCACGCCGCACTCGCTCCGTCAGTTGGCCGCCCTCTTCGTAACCCACATATCCCGGCGGCGAACCAATCAGTTTTGAAACCGAGTGCTTCTCCATGAACTCCGACATGTCAAAGCGCACCAGCGAGCGCTCCGAGCCGAACAAAAAGGCCGCAAGGGAGCGGGCCATTTCCGTTTTGCCCACGCCCGTTGGACCCAGGAACAAAAAAGAACCCACGGGGCGGCCGGGCAATTTCAATCCCGCCCGGGACCGGCGGATGGCGCGCGCCAGGGCGGATATTGCCTGCTCTTGGCTGACGATCCGCTTGTGCAATTCCTCCTCGATGCGGAGCAGCTTAAGGCCCTCTTCTTCCTTGATGGCGGTTACCGGGACGCCGGTCCAGCGGGCAACCACCTCTTCGATGTCCTCTTGCGTCACTACGCCCATCGCCGTTTCGTCAATGTTGTACTTTTCACGGAGCAGGCGAAGATTTTCGCGTTCCTTACGTTCCTCGTCGGAATAGAACCGCGCCTTTTCAAACTCGTGGTTGGCAATGGCATTTTCCATGCGGTGCACCACGAATTTGATGCGCTTCTGTACATCAATCATTTCCTCGGGCAAGGAACTCTGACGCAACTTCACGCGCGCGCCCGCTTCGTCAATCAGGTCCACAGCCTTGTCAGGCAGGAAGCGATCAGGGATATACCGATTGGAATGGTACACGGCCCCGTTGAGCGCCTCGTCCGTGTAAGTTACCGCATGAAATTTCTCGTACCGGTCCTTGATGCCAAAGAGGATTTTGATACCCTCCGCTTCCGAGGGAGGGGGAACCTTGACCGCCTGGAAGCGCCTCTCCAGCGTGCGGTCCTTCTCTATGGACTTGCGATACTCCGC
>CAYTMD010000404.1:0-6203 GCA_964438685.1 uncultured Acidobacteriota bacterium | reverse complement strand
CTTGGGTCTAAACTCCGAGCCGTCGCTGGCTACCCTCTAGGTTTGTCCGACGTCGACTCGTTCACCTATAGAGCAAGCGGGATTCCATTTGAAATCTGATTTGTATCGGACCCACAATGGCGCTAACTTATTAAGATTCAGCAACTAACAGGATGCCGGCTGTTATCGACGCAAATGACCAAACCTGCGAACCTCTCGATTTCTATATTTTGAAATCCCAAATACAGAATTCTTCACAGACGTTCGGCCATTATGTACCATATGGTTGGCTGCCTAAAGACTAAACATATTGACGTGCGCGTCCGCTGGCGTGCTATCCTTATTTCTCTGAATCCCTGCTTATTCTGCACTGGAATTTGGTATTGTGCGCGGGGAGTTCAAGGCGCAGGCCGTCGCCGCATGGGGGAACTCCGTGCCGTGCCGGTCGTAATTTCCCGGAGGTTACCGCCACATTTACTTGGGCCCCGATATGATTGATATCCATTCCCATCCTCTGCCTGGGGTTGATGATGGCGCAAGGTCTTTTGATGTAGCGGTGGCAATGTGCCGCATGGCGGCACAAGATGGCACGACGCACTTGGTGGCGACGCCGCACAGCAATTACAGTTACGCGTTCGATCCAGACCTCAATAGGCAACTGGTGGCGGAACTCCAGGAAAAAGTTGGCCCAGAGCCCAAGCTCCTCTTAGGGTGCGATTTTCATCTTTCCTACGACAACATCCAAATCTGCTCACAGAATTCGAAAAACTTCACCATCAACGAGACTTCCTATTTGCTTGTCGAACTCCCCGACCAGTTTATTCCCGCCAACCTTGATCAAGTCTATTATGACATTCAGGTCGCCGGGCTTAAGCTGATCATAACGCACCCGGAGCGCAACCTCCTGCTTCAACGCAAACCGGAACTGATTGAGCAGTGGATTTCCATGGGGTGCCTGGTGCAGGTCACGGCACAATCTTACACGGGCGGGTTCGGCAACAAAGTGCGCAGGTTTTCTGAGAAGTTGCTCGACGCTGGAATGGTTCACTTCTTCGCCAGCGATGCCCACGATCTAAGAAGGCGCCCGCCCTTACTCTCCCGCTGCTACCGCAAGGTGGCACAAGCGAAGGGCGAGGAAATAGCTGAACTGCTTTTTCAGAAGAATCCGGAAGCCGTCATCAACGGTCTTCCGCTGCCGCCGCAGCCGGATTGGAACGAAGTTCAAGGCGGCGGGAAGCGCAGTTGGTTCTCCTTCTTATTGGGCCGGTGATTGTCCTACCCCACGCTATTGAGCCAATGCCGCGGCGGCTGCGCCCACTTCTTTAAGAAGTCCTCGATCTTCCCAACGTTATAGGCCTTGCCGTGTTCAAACTTATGGGTGGGTTGCGATTGCAGCAACGTGCCATTGGAATCCAGCACAAAAAAATGCGGATAATCCGCGATGCGGGGATAATGCGAGAGGAAGGCATCGTTGGGGTTATCCTTGCTGTAGTTGATCATCACGGTCACATAATGGGCATCGCGCACCTTACGCAGTTGCGGATGGCTCTCAAACGTGGTGTCCATGATGTTGCAATAGACACACCAGTCGCCGCCGACCTCCAGTAAAATCCGCTTCTTCGTTCGCGTCGCTTCGGCCACGGCATCCTGAAGATCCTTGGCGGGATTGCGTGACGCATCGTAGGTGGGGGCTGGTTTCTGACTCGCTGGCGCCCGTGAGGCTGATTTATTGCCCTTTGCACTTGCGGATAGCGCTGCCAACAGGCATGCCGCAATCACTACCACTGCTTTCATGTTCACCCTGGGTTCCCGCACGAACAAACCTCCTTGGGTACAGAGCGATTGGCCGCTCCGCCCACACTCGCCAATGGTTTGTAGGATAATTTGATGCAGAAGCAGCTTGCCGCGGCCACTAGCCAGGGTCGACCCGCCGCAACGGCATCGAATTGACTGTAATCGTACCAAGCCGGCGTGGTGCGAAGCAAGGAATTTGGGGACAGTGGCACATGGCAGATGTATCGAGTGTTAATATGTATTAAGTATATTACCCTTAAGGATAAACGGAACTGTCAGCATTATCTGAAGCTTCGTACGGGAGTTGATAGCCCCGCTTACAACTATTCACTTTTGCCTTTTGCGCTTGGCGTCTTGACTTGTTCTAGTGGCGGTGCACGGCGCTACATTTGCACCAGCCCTTTTTTCACGGCGAAGAGTACCAACTCCGCGGTGCGATGGAGGTCGAGCGTGTCCATCACCCGGGCGCGATGGACGGCCACGGTGTTGACGCTGATGTCGAGGAGCACGGCAATCTCTTTGTTGGACTTCCCCTGGGCAATGAGTTGCAGCACTTCCTTTTCCCGCAGGGTGAGGCGTTCGTAGGGATCCTGCGTGGTGTCTTTAAACGATCCGGTCTTTAAACTCTCGAGCACGATGTGGGAGATTCCCGGGCTGAAATAGGCTTCGCCTTCCGCCAGCGCTTTTACCGCGCGGTTCAGGTCAACCTCAATGGCATTCTTCAGCATGTAACCCTTGGCGCCAAGTTCGAAGGCCTTGCGAATATAAGCCTCGTTGGAATACATGCTGAGGATCAGTATCTTGACGGCAGGATCGGCCTTCAGTATCTCCCCCGTCGCTTCCAGACCGCCGAGATCCGGCATGGAAAGGTCCATCACCACAACTTCCGGCTTCAAGGTTTTGCACAGTTCAATGGCTTCCAGGCCAGTGCGGGCTTCTCCCACCACAATGACTTTGGGATCGTCTTCCAGAATGCGGCGAAAGCCCTGACGCACCAGGGTGTGATCTTCCGCCAGCAGGACGCGAATCTTCTTTATCGTTTCGGGTGCAGCCATGGTTTGGTTGATCTCCTTCAGCAAAGATTGCACAGGGAGTCTGCCGGAAGCTCGGGGCCTCGCAGGCTGTTTAACAATTTGTGGGTGCTGTGCTTTTCAGCACCAGCTTGGATCAGCACCAGCTTGGATCAGCACCACCCCGTCGCTCGGCGCGCCACCCCTCCTCATCTGAGGAGGGGAGCCCGGAAAGAACTCCCCTCCTGATTCAGGAGGGGTGGCGCGCCGATCGACGGGGTGGTTACTAGAAGCGTGATTTCTGATTTAGTTAATCTCCTCGGAATGAGAATGTGCCGAAGGCCGCCGCAGCGGGACGCGCACGCTGACCGTGGTGCCCTCGTGGGGCGCGGAGCGAATCGAGAACGTGCCCTGAAGGTGTTCGGCGCGCTCCCGCATCCCCATTAGCCCTATGGCCTGGCCCGCCGCCCGCTTCATATCCGCGCGGGCTTCAAAGCCGCTGCCATTATCGCGGATTTCCAGGTCCAACTGGTTTTCTTTTTCACGCAAGGTTACCCACGCTTCCCGCGCACCGGAATGGCGAGCCACGTTGCTCAGCGCTTCCTGCACGATTCGGTAAACGTGAATGGCCGCTTCGGGAGGGAAGACGCCGTCTCCGAGCTTCCCCGCGTAGTGCACCTGCACGCCCGTCTGCCGCGAAAATTGTTCGGCGAACCACTCCAGCGTTTGTTGCAGGCCGAAATCATCCAGGATGGCGGGGCGGAAAATCTGGGACTCGTCGCGAACGCTTTGCAAAGTATCTTCCACAATCTTCTTGGCGGCGCGCACGTCCTGCACAAACACCGGGTCGCTGTCCGCGGCCTTTTGCCCCGCGCGCCCCAACATGAGGCCAATCGCCGTCAGAATCTGCCCAAAGTGGTCGTGCAGGTCGCGTGCCACCTGGCGCAGGGTTTGCTCCTGCACTTCAATCAACTTCCAGGAGAGCATGCGCATCTGCTCCGATTGCGATTGCAGCCTTTCGGCCAGGTGGTGCAGGCGCGCAAACGTCTTGCGGTTGGCTTGCAGCGTGTAGAGTCCGGTTCCGAGCGCCACCAGGAACAGCACCCCGATCACGAGCAGGATGTCCTTGGAAACCTGTCCGTACACCAGGCTGACGCGCTGACCGGCTTCCTGCTGCGCCTGGTCGTTTTGACTCAGCAAACGCGACACGACGCGGGAAATTGTCTCGCGCTGTTCTTCCAGTTGCGACCGGATGAGGTAGCGGGCGGAGTCCTCGTGCCCCTGGCCGGCGAGATTAAAGGCTTCATCCGCAAGCGACCAGAAGTTATCGAGGACATTGCGCAGTTGCTGCCGCTGCTCATCGCCCGCGGGAGTGTTGGCGGCGAATTGCGCCTCGGAGGCCAACGCGCTGTCCATGTCCTCGCGCAGGCGGGTGAATTCGCCTTTCCAATAGAAGATGGGGTACCGGCTTTCCGGCAAAGTCATGTCGCGCAATGAAACCGCAAGCTGGTACGTGTCGTCCTGCAGGCGCAAGAGTTGCAGCGAAGCCTTGCGATTCCTCTGCACCACATTCACCTGGAAGTCCTGCAGCCAGCGGATTTCACGGATGGTATAGGTGGCAAAGATCACGAAGATGGCGAGAGTAACGCACAAGCCCAACCACAGACGTCGCGTCGGCGAAGGGATTTCACGCAAGAGTTCGTGCTCGGCTTCCGGCACCAGCGCGCCCGCGCTTGTTTCCCTGGTCGTGGAGGCTTGTGCCGTTTCCGTGGTTTCTTCCCGCATAAGAAGCGTGGCGCTCATTCCCAGCGTGTATCGGGACACATCGTCCTAAGGCTTCCTTACTGATGTTAGGTTATCGCAACGATGTGATTGCAGCAACTTGGAATGGAACGGTAGCGCGGCCCCCCGTCTTTGGGGTCCGCGGTTCTTCCCTCGCAAAAACCGTAGAATTTAGGTATGGGCGGCTGTCCTTAAATTTAGGTCCCCGAGTCATGATAAGAGCCGCAGACCTCAAAGTCGGAGGTCTGCGCTACGCTTGCTCCCTCTCTGGCCTTCCGATACGACTGCGCAGACCACACACCCGGTATTGCCGTCGTTTCACCGTAAACCCACCCCCAATTTCTGCAAAATTGGTGTCGGCTAGACGAAAATGTCCGAATCTAAGATATAAATGTCCGACTTTTTTCCGGGCAATCTGTCATATATTTGTTTGTTTTCATACACATTCCGGCTTCGAACGTCTTTTTTCTAACATCTTTTTTGCAGAATCCCCTCCAGATATTGCCGAAAGCCTTGATAAGGCGGCACATCCGGCGAAAGTCGAGGTCTTTCATTGGAAATGATCCCTTGAGCGCTCTAATTCCCCATCCCCCCCAAGGTGTCTCGAACCCCCATCCCGAATCCCGTGTCCAGAGTCCCTTCAACGGGGCAAGCAAAAGTACCCACATGAATATGTCATTATTTGTAGGCTCTGTAAATAAGAAAATGAGCCTAGCTTACAAAACCTACAAGGCGAGCAAAATGTCCACGCGAAAAGGCGTGCTCACGCACTCCATGCACCTGGAAATACCATGCGCGGCTAGGGGAGGAGAGCCATCCGCAGGCACAGACGCAGGCGCAGGACCAGCCCATCGTAATGCCGTATGGCCAGCGGCGCGCAATTCGGGGGTAAGGCCGTTTGGTGAAAGTGGCTGGTCCGCGCCGTTCGGGGCGCCTGGCTTTCGTGTGCGGTAGCGGCACGGCACACGACTCTGACTCATGCCGTGCTGAACATATGCCGATAGTAACGCATGAAGGTGAAAAGAGGGACAGTGCTGTGTGAGAAACCCGTGCGAGTAACGTCACGAACAAATTGCGTCTCTGGTATGAAGCAGTTAACCAAACCGCCGAATTCTTCCTCGGACACAAAGAGACACCCGGCACGGTGTTTGCCGCCGTAATTGCAAGCGAACAGAATGGGCATTGTCTTTTCTTCACCAATGTGGTGAAATATGGTGAACAGATGTCAACAGGCACAGGATGATGGCGAAGAAAACAGATGGAAAGAAGATAAAAGGTCAAAGCACGGGGACGACCGTTCGTGCGACCATCAGCTTTCCACCCGAAGTTTACGAGACCCTGGAATCGATCGCCAAAGACAAGAAGGTGTCGGTCGCGTGGGTAGTACGTGATGCCGCCGAAAAGTACATCGGAGAGAAGTGGCCGCTCTTTAAAGGGCAGCTATAGGAAGCTAAGGGAGATGGGCGGGTGTTGACCACAGCGACGATCACAACTGAAGGAGGCCAGTGGGTATTGGGGTTTCCATCTAGCGTTTGTTTTGATCAGCACGGGACGGGAGAAGCGTCGACCATGGGCTCGGCAATGGAGAGTTTTCGGCTTGCGGTGCCCCGCCGTGATCATGTGCTCTCCACGGTCGTT
>CAYTMD010000403.1:0-6229 GCA_964438685.1 uncultured Acidobacteriota bacterium | reverse complement strand
ACCGAGAGTCGGAAAAAGATAAGATTTCGGAGCCTTATCTCCGACGGGCTCCTAGCTGACATCAACAACTTTCCGGCTTTTCGCTGACTCGTAGCAGGCGGAGAGTATTTTCTGGCTCCGCAGTCCGATTTCTCCGCTGATCGTTGTCGGGCGCCCGTCCAGGATAGCTTGACTGAACTCCTCAATTTCCCCGCAGTAGATATTCGCCGGATCAGGCGTTATTTCCATATCCCCGCCCGACACACGAGCCTGTTGGGCGTCATACCCTCGATCGGCTTCCTGCAGACACGCGACCATCTCTCCGGCGCTTGCCTGTGAGACCGTTCCCTTGGCCAAAATGCTGCCGCGCGAACCGTAAAGCTCCAGGACGTTCTTGCTGCTTTCGTCGGGAATGCAAAAGAACGTGTCGACGGTTGCCAGCGCGCCATTGGCGAAGAAGAGTGTTGCCACGGCGCTATCTTCGGACGCATACGCGTGGACTGTCCGGTTGGTAAAGCAACTGACGCTCTTCACCGCCCCGAAAAACATCTCCAGCAAATCGATGCAGTGACCGCCCATGTCAATGAGCGACCCGCCGCCACCCTGCGCCGGATCCTGCCGCCAGGCGCCTGCCATCGGCGGGTACCAGCACGAAAGCTGGGCGCGGCCATACACCGGCTGGCCAAGCCTGCCCTCCTGAATCAGCTTCAACGCCTTTTGATTCTGCGATTGAAAACGCATCATGAAGCCGCATCCCAACTGCACGCCGGCACTCTGACAGGCGGCTATCATCGCGTTGCTCTCTTCGACTGTCATCCCCAGGGGTTTCTCGCACAGAACATGCTTCCGGGCCTGCGCACAACTCAGCACCTGTTCGTGATGCTTGCTGGCCGGCGTGGCCACGTAGACAGCGTCAATCCCCGCGGCGAGCAGTTCGTCGATACTACCCGCGGCTTGGGACTTAAATTGCCGGGCGACCTCGGCATTGGTTTTGGCATCTCTGTCGAAAGTCGCAATCAACTCGGCGTTCTTGGCAGGAACGATTCCTTCTGGAATGGTCCGGCGGCGGGCAATTCCGCCCGCTCCGATGACTCCCCACCTTACCTTGGTTCCCATAATTTGCTCCCCCTCACATGAATGGATGTTTGTCGAGCTACCTAAGAAGTCGTGAGTTCATTCCCCGCCAGATTTGCCGGATGCTGAACGAAATTCACTTTCGCGACCGTCGGTCTCGCGCCCTGGCTGATCAAGAACCTGGCCTTATGCCGATCAATCGGTCCGAGTGGCTCAGTAACGAACTTCGAGCTAGATTCCTCCCACGTGCTTATTGCCGGCCTTGCAGCGCTCGGCACCGTAACACATCCGGATATGCTCCGCAACTGCTCCTCTGTGACCTGCGGCCCGCAAAATTGACACGGGTTCCCTTCTTAATTTTCCACCGCTGAGAACGCGGCATGGAGGTAAGGCGGGCCAAATCCCTTCATAAAATTCGAACGCGAAATCGCTGGGGCCGCGAAAGGTGAGAATCCCCTTGACATTGAGCTAATGCATGTGTGAATCTGCTGAACTTGAAGTTCAATAATAAAGTGTTTTTAGTTCAAAGGCAACAACTTAAGCATTCATGGTGAGGAATGGCCAGTAACAGCCAGTCAAGATAATTCATGGCCGGGCATTGCTCGGACTCGGGGGGTAACTCTAAGGAGGCAGATTTCCCGGAAACCGGCTCGGCTGGTCGCAGCCACCCAGGCTTATCGCTTTGGGCGTCGGATATTGAGAGTTGGCGGAGGTTACGGAGGATAGCAGGGCAACCTCAGCCCCCGCACCTGGTGGGTTCAAATCATAGGAGGTCAGAAGAATGGATCAGGCAAAACGGAAAGAGATTCTGGCACGGGGTGGGCTAAGCCGGGCGTGGCAGGCAGAGCCCATGATGGGTGGCTGGTATACAGAAGAGGAAATCGAAGCCGCAGTCAAAGCTATTCGCAGTTCCCTTGACCCGGCGGTGGGCTTTGGCTTCTTCTGCGATGAGATCGTAGAGTTTGAGCAAAAATTCGCCGAATACATCGGCACGAAGTATGCCCTCTCTGTAACGTCCGCAGGCAGCGGCCTGGATGTTGCGGTGCACGCGCTGGACCTGGAGCCAGGCGATGAAGTGATCGTGCCGGCGCTGAACTTCCGGGGGGCGGCCTACGCCGTTCTGGGTTGCGGAGGGAAGCTGGTCCTTTGCGAGTCCAATGAGACGCTCAACGCCGACCCGGCCGATGTGGAAGCCAAGATGACGCCGCGGACACGCGCCATCCTGGTGACGCACATGAACGGCCTCTCGGCGCCAATGGCGGATTACATCAAGATTGCCGAGCGGCACCCGCACCCCAAGTACGGGCCGCCCAAGGTGATTGGTGACGCCGCGCGATCACTGGGCGGCGGCTATCAAGGGGCCAAAATCGGCAAGCAGGGATGGATGACCATTTTCAGCCTGCATACGATGAAGATGATGACCACGCTTGGTGAGGGTGGCATGATCACTACCGATGACCCAGACCTGATGCTGCGGCTGCGGGCAATCCGGCAGTGGGGGATCGCCGTGTCCGAGGATCTGGAAATTGCTCGCGGCAAGAAGGGCACTGGCGACATGGGCTGGGGCTCCAACTACAAGATGACAAAAATCCAAGCGGCAGTGGGACTGGTGCAACTGCGGCGCCTGGATGAAATGGTCGCGCCGCGTGTGGCTTTGGCGCAGAAACGCACGGAGATGCTGCGCGACGTGCCCGAGCTAACAGTACCTTTCGTGCCCGAGGGACATGAGGCGGTCTACTATCTTTACAACCTGCTGGTGCCGCGGGAGTGGGCTGGTGCAAAGCGTGATCAGCTCATGGGCCTTCTCCGGAAGGAGTTCGGAGTGGACACCGTGGTAGCCAATCCGCCGGTTTACCAGAACGACGCCTTCGTTCGGCGCATGACAGCGGGGCAGTCCTGCCCGAGGGCCGACGAACTGGGAGCGCGCCTCTTCAACCCACCGATGCACCCACAGATGTCCGACGCCGACAACGAATACATCTGCGCGGCGATTGCTGAGGCCGTGGATCGCGTGAAGGGCTGAGGCAGGAGGGAAGCGAATGTCGTGCAGCCCAGCGTGCCGGGGGTTCTATGAGCACTCAATTAAGCAGACGGCATTTTCTCCGTAACATCTCGGCTGGGGCAACGGGGTGGGGATTTACTGCCCAGCTCTCCCCGGATGCCTTTGCCGCGCACCTACCTTGGAAAGCCGGACTCGCGCAGGTCCTCATTACACCACAGAAGTCTCTCTGGATGGGGGGGTACGCCAGCCGCACCAAGCCGTCGGAAGGTGTAGAGCAGGATCTCTACGCCAAGGCTCTGGCGCTGGAGGACCCCTCCGGCAAACGCGCGGTCCTGGTAACGAGCGACCTGCTGGGTCTTCCTGCGGAGGTTAGTCACAACATAGCCGAGCAGGTGGGGAAGAAATACCATCTGACTCGCAATCAGTTGCTACTTAGTTCCTCTCATACGCATAGCGGCCCGGTCATCGGTAAAATGCTGGGGGTGATGTACCCGATGAATCCCCAACAGTGGACGGATGTCGATGCATATACGCGTGAGCTCGAAAGCACAATAGTAAAGCTTGTCGGAGCATCTCTGAAGTCCCTGCACCCTGCCCGGTTGAGCTTTGGCCACGGCAAAGCCGGCTTTGCCATGAATCGCCGCGAGCGGACGGACCAGGGAGTGATCATAGGGGTCAACAAAGAAGGCCCCGTGGACCACGACGTCCCTGTATTGCGCATCGATGACCAGCAGGGGAAGCTCCGCGGGGTCGTTTTCGGCTACGCTTGTCACAACACCACAGCCGGGGAGTCGTTGCAGTTCACTGCTGATTATGCCGGTTTCGCCCAAAGCTCGCTGCAAAGCCGCCATCCGGGTGCTACAGCCCTCTTCTTATGCGGCTGCGGCGGTGACGCGAACCCCTATCCACGCGGGACGATGGAACTCGCCCGTCAACACGGCGGAGAGCTTGCAGCGTCTGTAGAGAAGGTGCTGGCCAGGGAACTCACCCCAGTCCAAGGGCCGTTGAAGACAGCTTACGAGGAGTTCCCCCTCGCCTTTGCCACGCCGCCAAACCGCGAGGAGTTAGAGCATCAACTCCAGAACAAGGACGTGAATCATCGGAACTGGGCTGGCATGATGCTCAAGACCCTGGACCGCGACGGCCATCTGCCCACAGAGTACCCTTACCCCCTCGAAATCTGGCAATTCGGCGAGGACCTCACGTTCGTAGCCTTAGGGGGTGAGGCGGTGGTGGATTACGACCTACGTTTGAAAAAAGAAATTGGCGCCGAAAAGCTCTGGGTGGGAGCATACTGCAATGATGTTTTTGCTTACATCCCGTCGCTGCGCGTTCTGAAGGAAGGCGGCTACGAGGGCGGGGGCGCCATGATCTACTACGGCCAGCCCGGCCCGTTTGCACCCAATGTTGAGGAAACGATAATCGGAAAGGTACACGATCTAATCCGTCAGGTCGGCAACGAGACCTCTTGAGGCAAATTTGTGGTGGCTGGAACCGCTATGAGTTCGTGAAATTGGGGAGGATATATGAACCATAATCTTACGCGCCGTCATTTTCTTCAAACCGTTTCCGCCGGTGCAGCGGGGTTGGGATTAGCCGCAAAGGCAGGGATTCCTGCCGTCTCCGCATCAAGTTCGGAAGGAGAAAAGCTGGCGCTTCTCGGCGGCAAACCAGTCCGGACCGATCATTTCCCTTCCTGGCCGGTAATCCAGGAGAATGACGAAAAGGGTTGGATGGAAGTACTGCGCAGCAAGAACTGGTGCCGGTCATCCGACGGTCACTATGCGACGCGCTTCGAAGAGACTTGGGCGAAAACCTTGGGGGCGAAATATTGCGTGGCGACCTCGTGCGGCACGACGGCCCTTTACGCCTCTCTCAACGCTTTGGGAGTCGGCCCCGGTGATGAGGTTATTCTACCGCCTTACACTTTTGTCGCCACGCTTAATGTCATCCTGATGCAGCACGCTCTGCCGGTGTTTGTTGACTCCGACCGGGAAACCTCCCAGATCGATGCCCATAAGATCGAGGCGAAGATCACCTCGCGGACGCGCTGCATAATGCCGGTACATCTGGGTGGAAATCCAGTGGAGCTTGACGTGGTTCTCGATGTCGCCAAGAAGCATAAGCTGCCGGTCATTGAGGACGCGTGCCAGGCTCATACCGGCGCGTGGCGCAACCGGCGGGTCAGCACGGTAGGCGACTTGGGCTGTTTCAGCTTCCAGGCTTCCAAGAACCTGAATTCGGGTGAGGGTGGGGCAATCCTGACTTCCAACCCAGACCTGCACGAGTTTTGCAAGAGTTTCCAGAATCAGGGTCGCGGTCCGGCCGGAGCCACGTTCGCGTATGCGCGGCAGGGATCAAACCTGCGCATGACGGAGTTCCAGGCCGCGCTGCTGTTGCAACAATTGACTCGCCTGGAAGAGCAGTCACATGTGCGGGAGCAAAACGCCGCGTACCTCACCAGCCTGCTGCACGAGATCCCGGGAATCTCTCCAGCCCGCATGTACGAGGGCACCACCCGGAATGGCTACCACCTCTACATGCTTCGCTATGATAAGGCGCATTTTGCCGATCTGCCGCGAGCGCGCTTTCTTGAGGCCTTGGCAAAGGAAGGGATACCCTGCGCGGGCGGCTACACCCCGCTGAACAAAGAGCCCATGGTAAAAGAGACGCTCAATTCTCGCGCGTACCGGACGATCTATTCCGAACGAGAGATTGATGGGTGGGAAGAGCGCAATCAATGTCCAGAGAACGACAAGCTGTGTGAGGAAGCGGTGTGGTTCTTCCAAACCATGTTGCTCGGCTCTCGCCAGGGCATGGACCAGATTGCTGAAGCTATTCGGAAGATCCAGAATCAAGCAGGGCAACTCGCCCATTCCTAATGGCAACTGGTGTCCGACACCGTGGCACCGGCATCTTGCCGGCACCGGAAAATGGCGCTAGGATGGCGGCGTTGCGGCGATTGGATAACGATGTAATCTGCAATCATCTGCAGGTCTCAAGCCGAAGAAGAAGGACCTTAGCCTCAACGCTGTTCACTTGAGCTGACTGGTCCCGACTCGACCCCCTCACCCCCGCCCCTCACCCCCAAAGGGGCGAGGGGAGAGGTAATTTGAATCTACTTCCCTCGCCCCTTTGGGGGAGAGGGTGGACCGCATCCGGCGTTTTCACCAG
>CAYTMD010000402.1:0-6241 GCA_964438685.1 uncultured Acidobacteriota bacterium | reverse complement strand
TTATAAGCGTTCTTGGAAAGCGGTGTGGCGTTGGCCACGGCGGCCTTGCCCGCCTCCCAAGCCACATCTTCGTCTATCGATTTGCCCTTTAGCGCTTCCTCCGCTTCCGGTGCAGGCCAAGGCACCGGCGCCACATGGCCCAGCACGACGCGGGCGCTCTGCACGGTGCCGCCTTCCATCTTCAAGACCACCGCCGCCGCGGCCAGTGGCCAATCCAGAGCTTCTTTCTGCCGGACCTCGTAGACCGCCATCTTGACGTCTCCCGGATGCGGCACCAGGATTTCCGTTACGATCTCGCTTGGACGTAGGGCGTGTTCGCTCTCCTGATCGCTCTTCGGAGTTACAAAGAACTCTTGCACGGAAATCTCACGAGCGCCTTGCGGGCCGTGGAGTTTCACCTTGGCGTCCAAGGCGATCAAAATGGGCCCCAGGCTGGACGGGCTGACGAAGTAAGCCGGCCCGGAATTTCCCAGGATGGCGTGGTAACGGTTGTCGCCTTCCGGAACCAGCGGCTTGCCCTTGTAAACCGCCAGCAGTCCGAACCCGGCGCGATAATACCAGCAGCGCGGGCGCTGGCAGAGGTCCCCGCCCACTGTTCCCGTGCTGCGAATCTGCGGGCTATGGACGCCTTCCGCTGCCTGGACCAGGGCGGGGAAATGTTCCCGAACTTCGGCGCTCTCCATTAACTCTTCCAATGTCACCGCCGCGCCCAGCCGCAGCCCCGACTCATTGTGGCAGGATATTCCCTTAAGCTCCTTGACCTGTTGCAAGCTGACCAGGCGCTTGGGCGTGGCGACGCCATCCTTCATCAGGCTGAGGAGGTCAGTGCCCCCGGCCAGTGCCAGGGCTTGGCCCTCCGCGTCGGTGATCAACTGGACGGCTTCCTGGGTTGATTTTGGCCGAGCGTATTCAAAGGCTTCCATTAGGCAACCCCTCCTTTCGCCAGTGCTGCCAGAACTTTATCAGGAGTCAGGGGGATGGTCGGCACCCGCACGCCAATGGCGTTGGCCACGGCGTTGGAAATGGCGGCGCCGGGGGAAATTACTGGAGGCTCGCCCAGTCCAATCGTCCCGCGTTCGTCGTAGCCGGGACCCGTCATCATATGGACCACCAGTTCGCCGATGTCTCCAATGCCGGCCAGCTTGTAAAACTCCATATTGTTGTTCAGCATGCGCCCCGTGGTCTGGTCCATGATTTTTTCTTCGAATAGCGCGTAAGTAATGCCCATGATCAGGGCGCCGTAGCACTGACTCTCCGCTGTCTTCAGGTCAATGATCAGGCCGCAATCCTGCACGGCAACCATCTTGTTGATTTTCACCAAGCCGGTTTCCGTATCCACGGAGACATCGGCAATCTGCACCCCGCCCACACCGCTATCCCCCAGCTTGCATTTGGTCCGGTCGGGGTGTTTGCCCGTGGCCTGAATGCTCTTTACGTGCAGCTTGGCGCAGGCTTCTTTCCAACTCAATTTCTTTGAGACATCGCCTTTTGCCTGGATATTCCCACCGACGGCCACCAACTGGTCTGGCGGAACCCCCAAAGCAGGAGCAACGACAGCAAGAAGTTGATCGAGAGCATCGATGGAGCCGCGGCGAGTAGAGGCCGACACGCCGCCCACGGTGGTGCTGCCGCCTGAAGCATCGTCCGGAGGGTATTTGCTATCGCCGATGTTGACCGTGACGGCTTCCACCGGCAGCCCGAAGGTTTCCGCGGCCACGATGGCGATGACGGTCCGGGTGCCCGTTCCGAGGTCCTGGCTTCCCACGGTCACTTCCACGGAGCCGTCGGGGTGAATGGTGACGGTGCACATGCTCTTGTGGCCGGCCCCGCCCCAGGTGTGCATGCTCAACCCCATGCCACGTTTGATGTGGCCAGCGGTTTTGTCTCCCCGAGGGTGCCAGTTGTTTTTCCAATCGGCGAGTTCGGCGGCCTTCTGAAGTTCTTCCCGGTAGACTTTCCCGCGGCTTCCCGCCGCAAGGTCCGCGTTCTTGGAGAAGAACTCGATGGGGTCCATGTTGAGTTTGGCGGCCAGGTCTTCCAGCGCGCACATGGTCAGCGCCGCTGCCTGCGGATGATCCGGCGCGCGCCAGGCGCGGGCTGGTCCGGTGTTGGTGCTGATGGAGGTATGCTTGGTGGAACTGTTGGGTATCTGCAGCACGTAAGGAAGGGGAGGCATCCCCGTGCCGCTGGGACCACCCGTGCCCCAGGAGTGTGAATCCCATGCGACCAATGTTCCATCCTTCTTTGCTGCCACTTTTATTTGGGCAAAACTGGAGGGCCGCGCCCCCGCCGCTTCCAGTTCCATGTTGCGATCCAGCATCAGCTTGACCGGCTTGCCGGCGGCCTTCGCCAATTGCGCCACATGGATGCCCCATTCGTCGGGACCGAACTTGCTGCCGAATCCTCCCCCAACGTAATTGCAGATGGTCTCAATGTTCTTATCTGGAACAGTCATCCCTTGTTCGCGCAACGACTGTCCGATTTGGCTGGGGAGGCCGGGAACATTCTGTGTGGAGGAATAGGTGAGCAGTTTCTCCCCCGTCCACTCCGCCACGTTTCCATGGGATTCCAGGCAACAGTGAGTGATGGCCGCGATGCCGTAATAACCCTCGGAAATAACCACGTCAGGGTCGCTGAACGCCTTGGCGGGATCACCCACCGTCTTACCCCCTGCGTCCGTGCTGTGGTCGCCGGCTTTTTCCAGGTCTTCTTCCAGAACCAGGTGGGGGAGTTCCTCGAATTCCACCTTGATTTTGCGGAGGGCATCCTCGGCGATATCCTCGCTCACGGCGGCGAGGGCGATAATCTCATCGCCGACCCAGTTGGTTTCCTTGCCGACTCCCATAATCACCTTTATGGTTTTCACCCCGGGCAACTTTTCCGCTTCGGAAGTGTCAATGGCGGTGATCTTGGCGTGAGCGTAGGGTGAGCGATAGATTTCCCCGATCAGGAGTCCGGGCCGGTTGATGTCGTAGGTGTATTTCGCGCTGCCGCTCGCCTTGGCGGGACCATCAATGCGCTTGATGCGCTTTCCGATGAGGCTGCGATCACCCGCCGCCGGCCAATCATATTTGCACTTATCCATTGGCTTGTCCTCCCTTCATTGTCCTGGCCGCGTCCAACACTGCTTCCCGGACCCCCGCGTAGGTGCCGCAACGGCAGAGGTTGCCGCCCAGGCCGTGTTCCACATCCTCCACTGTCGGATTGGGGTGCTTGTCCAGAAAGGCTTTGCAGGCGACTACGAAGCCGGGCGTGCAGAATCCGCACTGTTGCGCATCGTGCTCGACAAATGCGGCCATCACCGGGTGGAGATTACCCTCCGTCCCCAATCCCTCGATGGTCTCGATGCGGTGGCCTTCCGCCTCGATGGCAAGCATATTGCACGCGTAGACCGGGCGGCCATCCAGGATCACCGTACACGCGCCACAGACTCCGTGATCGCAAACTTTCTTGGCGCCAGTCAGGTCCAGTTGACTGCGCAGAGCATCCAGCAAGGTCACCCGCGGTTCAACTTTCAGGCTGTGTGACGTGCCGTTGACGTGAAGCGTAATCGGCACGGCCCCGGGTCCGAGCACACCGGGTGAATGCTCCTGTGCGGCGGCCCCGGCCTCCGGCGTGGCCAGCAAACCCGTCGATACCGCCATGCTGGCGCCCTTCAAGAAGTCTCGTCGCGAAAGACCATCCGGGGGGAGTTCCGGCAAGTTCTTTTTCCTTCGCATAATGGGCTCCTCTGGTAAAAAAGCGAATTTGCGGCGGAAGAAATTCGTGAACCCGCGCCGCCTGGCGCGCTTTCACCTTTATTCTGTTGAATCAGTCCCGAACCCGAAGTCGGACATTATATCATTGAATAGCTGCGATGGGTGACGGTGAATGCGACAATCAAGCGTCATCTCTGGCAAGCCGAGCGCCGATGAACTATACTTCGATTTATACTTTGATCCTCTCAATTGGTCGGGCGCAGGGACCAATCGCCCCTCGGTTCTTCGTATGTGGAATGAAATGGTAACAGAAGAAATTGAAAAATTCCGGCGCGCTGCCTCAAACCGCGCCGGCCTGCTGGACCTCCTTCGCCCCAGCATACGCTACATTTTTGAGACAGAGGTCCATGCCTATGCTTTTTCGATTGCCGCCAACGCCTACCTTTCTTTCTTCCCTTTCACACTGATATTGCTGGCGATCTGCCGGCGTTGGCTGCATTGGGAGAATGCTTATCACATGGTGCTGCAGCTTCTCCAGGTACACCTTCCGTCCGGATCGGAATCGGTAATTCACAATTTGGTGATTGTGGCTCAGGGGCGGCCACGGTTGCAGTTTGTATCCGTCTTCATGCTGTTGTTCACCAGTTCAGGCGTTTTCCTACCGCTTGAGATCGCCCTGAATAAGGTCTGGGGATTTCAACGCAATCGCAGTTTCCTGAAGAATCAGGGAGTGTCCTTGATCCTCGCACTGGTGATGGGAATACTCGCCCTCAGTTTTGTACTTGCCATCACTCCAGTGCAATCGGCCATTACCTTCCTGATTGGTTGGATACCCCCCAAGGCCCTCCTTACTTTTGTATCGAGCGTCGTCCTGGAGATTGCCTCCGTGCCCCTCGTGGCCGCGACCTATTTTATGATCTACTACATCCTGCCCAACGGAAAGGTTCCCGTGGCGCGGGTTCTTCCCGCCGCCATCGCCACCGGGATCTTATCGGAAATCGGAAAGGTCATCTATTCACTGACACTGCCGATGTTTCGCTTCCGGGATGTCTACGGCCCCTTTGCGTTGTCCGTGACCCTGCTCTTTTGGGCGTATGTGGGTTCCTTGATCCTGCTGTTCGGGGCACACCTTTCCGCGCACATGTTTGTTTCGAATGAAGCTCCACTGGTTGAACTCGGACCCGACAGGGGTCATGCCAATGTGGAGCCAGTCAATATCCAACTGTAGGATGGTACCCATGGTAAATCGGCAGCAGATTCAGCAAATCCCCGGCGCTCTTCGCACGACGCTGGAAAAGGTGCGCGCCGAGTTTGGAACGGTGGCGCGCAAGGTCCGTTGGGGAGATGGGCCCGTTTATGTCTGCGGGGCGGGGGATTGCGCCGGCCTCGGCATTGCGGCAAGCTACGCGTTTGAATCGCTTCTCGGCTGGCCCGTGGCGGCGCGTCCGGTGGAAGTCTTCCAGACCTACGCGCTTTCTCTACTGCGCCTGCGGTCAGTGCTGGTCATGATTGCCGCCAAGGGAGAATGGCCGGAAGCGGTGGCCCTTGCCGAAGCTGCCCGCAAACGGGGTTGCACTCTCGTGGTGTTGACCAATGCTGCTGACAGCCCGTTGGTGGCTTTGGCGGATCATGTTTTGCTCACGCCTGTGGAAGGTGACACGGCGTCGCCTGATGTGACGGTCTGTTTGCATGCCGCCCTCAACCTTCTGGCGTTCGAAGTCGCGCTGGCTCTGAAGCGTGCGGAGCCGCAATGGGGCTTGATGACGGAGGAGTTTAATCAGCTTCCCGACAAGCTCGAATGGGTGTTTACGCAACTTCCCACCGTGGTCCGTTCGGCGGGAACAGAGGTGGCGGCTTTTCCCCGGCTAAGCATTGTGGGTGGAGGTTTGTTCCACTTCCCCGCGTGGCAAGCGGCGCGGCGACTGCGTTCCCAGTCGGGACTGGCCGTGGAGGCAATGGAACCCTCGGAGTTTTCCAGTGGACCGGCCGGCCTTGCCCGGAGTGGCGACGCGGTTTTATTTCTTTCCGGCTCGCATTCAAAAATCAAGAAACTGATCCATCGCTGCGCGGCACAAATCCAGGCGGCCGGTGCGCGGGTGTTATCCCTGACTGACAGTAACGATCTCGAGCTGGTGGAACGCTCAAACCTGGGAATACTGGTCCCCTCTCTGCAGGAAGCCCCCGCCAGTACGCTGACCATGTTCATGCTGGAATGGCTTGCCATGGAAGCTCAGCGTGCGGCAAAACAGCCACCTGCCCGGTAAGTCAGCCTCCTAACACACTTGTGGGTATATCACAGTGTGAGAATCGGAACATGAGGGCTATCTTCATCGGAAAGAACCAATCAGGTACTTTAAGGGATTTAGTAAGGCGTTAAGGTAATAACTAGTGAGGGTTGACACGAGGTTTTAATTCTGTTCTAATTTAGTTATGGATGTAGGCAAACGATTACGACAATTACGTGAAGTAAAAGGTCTCTCGCAAGGTGACATCGAACGGCGATCCGGTCTCTTGCGCTCGTACATCTCTCGCGTTGAAGGCGG
>CAYTMD010000401.1:0-6253 GCA_964438685.1 uncultured Acidobacteriota bacterium | reverse complement strand
CCCCTCGCCCCTTTGGGGGAGAGGGGCCGGGGGTGAGGGGGTCGCAAGGCTTGCCTACTGGCCTGTGACTAACACAAGACACAGACTATTCAATCCGGCCCCCGCCGGTGGCTGGGCTGCCATCTGCTTACTGCCTACTGCTTTCCGATGTCTGCCAGCATTTTCTTGATGGCAGGGGCTTGCGGTGACGCGGGATTAATCTGCAGAAAGGTCTGGAGCTGCACTTTGGCGGATTCGTAATCGTGGCGTTGCAAATAGAGATTCGCGAGTTGCAGGTGTGCGGGCGCCATGTGCTGCGGGTCAAGCGCGCAGGCTTTCTTCAATAGGGGTTCGGCTTTTTCCGTCTCATGCAGCTTGAAGTACGCCGAACCGAGAAAGAAATTCCCGGCAGCGGATTGCGGCGAACGCTGCAATCCTTGATTCAGCCGATCGACCGCAGTCTGAAATTGCCCCTCCTCATAGAACACATGGCCGAGATTGATGTAGGCCTCACCATCGCCAGGATTGATTTCTGTAGCTTTCATAAAGGCCTCTTTGGCCTGGGCGTGGTTCCCCTGTTGTTCAAGAAGAGTTCCCATATTGTTCAGGGCGGGGTAGAAGTTGGCGTCGATTTGTAGAGCCTTGCGGTAGTGCTCCATGGCAGCCTCGCTGTCTCCTTTTCCCCGCTCCTTATTCCCTTTGTCGAATTCCTTGATGGCTTTGGGATCGAGCTGCGGCTCCGGGTGTTTGGCGTTGAGTTCGCCGCTGCTCTTGCTGCCTGGAATCATTGGCCTCTTCGAGGCGGCTTGCTTTGTTGTGGGCTCAAGCACCACCATCACTTGCCCTCGGGGCTCGATGTTTTCCTCCAGTCGCACCTTCCCGCGGAAGGGTTTGTACCCCTCAGTTTCCACCACAACCGTATAGGTGCCGCCGGGCAACCCCATGAACACGTAGGACCCGTTCGAGTCGGAATAAGCGTCGCCGGCAGGAATATCTCCCTCGGCAAGGAGGTGGACGAGCACCGTCTGCGCTTGGCCTTGAGAATTCGTGACGCGGCCGGATATGATCCCGGTGGTTTGGGCGTGCGCCAGTGGAGCAATACACGCAAGCCCTAGGAAGATGGCGGCAAGGGGCCGCACACCCAATAATCTGCGGGCTCGCGTTCGCTTGGATTCCGGGCTGGAGTGTCTTCCCTTCATTGCTGCCCTTTTCCGCTCCTCTTCCTGAAATCACTTTCTCATTGTGTGAGCTGCGGGCGTGGGAGAACAGTCACATTCTAATGCCGCGGCACTTCCGCCACAAGCCAGGACACTTATGGGTGCAGGTCACGAGTTGCGAGTGTCCCAAACTTGGCGCGGGTAATGAAGTGGTCTTAGGGAGTCTGAAGGGACTGGGCGCGCGCGAATTCATTCTGCGCATCGGCGGCGCGGCCCACGGCCTGGTAGGCGCGTCCCAGGTTGTAATGTGCTTTGGCCAAACGGGGAGCGACCGCCACGGCGTGTTCAAGGGCGCGGACCGCGTCATCATTGCGGTGAAGGTACAGGTAAAGCTCGCCCAGCGCTTCGAAGGCTGGCGCATAATTCGGATTAATTTGCGCGGCCTGTTCAAAGTGGTGCAACCCGTCCTGCACTCGATTCTGCTTTAATTCCAGCGCGCCAAGGTTATAAGCCGCGGCAAAATTTGTGGGATCGAGTTCCAATGCGCGCTGAAGGGATGCCACGGCGGAGTTCACGTCACCCGCCTGAATCTGCGTCAAGCCCAGATAGTAGGTAGCCAGAGCGAATTTAGGATCCAGTTCAAGCGCGGACTTGAATCGCTCCATGGCACGAGGGAAATCCTTGAGGCGGAAATAGTCCAGAGCCTGAAGATAACGGACTGGCAGCGAGGATGGCTCGGTCTTCTCCGCCTCCCCAAGCTTTGCCAGCGATTCGGTGTAGTGGCCGTGCTGGCCGTCGGCCATCGCTTGAGAAAAAAGGTCGTAAACCCGAATGCGGTCCTTGGGATCGGGCAGGGCCTTGCCACTCGCGTCGGAAAACGTTCCGCCCGAAATAGCGACATACCCGAGCGAGCGCAGCCGGTCCGCCAGCGCCGGGTCAGTGGCCTCGGTTTCTCTCGCTCCCCCGCCGGATGCAGGTGTATACCGTCGTTCCAAGGTTTGCAGGCGGTCGCGCATTTCGTGTGACATCGCTTGTTTGCCGGGAAGCAGATTCCTGGATTCGTGGGGGTCGGCGCGCGTGTCGTAAAGCTCCGGGCGGGGTGCTTCAATGTACTTCAGCCCGTCGGATTGCAGCGCGCGCAACTGGCTCCAATGAAAATGGAGCAATGGCAGATAGGTTTCTGCGTACAGGTTGGAAGCGCTTGGGGAGGGCTTCCCTACAACATCGCCCAGCAGGCTGCGGCCCTGGACGCTTGGCGGTATGGGCAGGTGCAGTGCCTGGAGCAGCGTGGGCATCACATCCACTAGCGAGGCCTCTTTCTCAATTGTCCGCGCCCCCGCTCCCGGTACTTTTACGAACAGCGGAATGTGGAGTGTGGAGTTATAAACGAAGAATCCGTGCGTCTTTTCTCCGTGCTCGCCCAGGCCTTCGCCATGGTCTCCGGCCACGGCCAGCACCGTGTTGTCAAACAAGCCCAGTTCTCTCAGAAATGCAATCAGCCTGCCCACCTGCGCATCGTCAAAAGCAATCTCTCCGTCGTAAGGACGGCCGGCATAGCGGGTGGCGTAGGGTTCGGGAGGAGTGTAAGGGTAGTGGGCGTCGTAGAGGTGGACCCACAGGAAAAATGGCCGCCGTGGGTTGGCCTTCAGCCATTCCAGCGCGTTGTCAATCACCTGATCGCCGCTGCGCTTCGCCATGTCCAGATTGGTTTCATCCAGGCGGTCGTAATCAAAGTGATCGAAGTAGGTATCGAAGCCCTGATTCAACCCGAAGCGCGAATCCAGCACGGCGGCGCCAAGGAACGCGGCGGTAGAGTAGCCGTGGTCGCGGAGAACTTTGGCCAGAGTCACCGCGGACGCCGGGACCTTGTTTCCGCTGAAGTCATGTACACCGGTGGCCATCGGAAAACTGCCGGTGAACAGAGCCGTGTGAGCCGGCAGCGTGATGGGTACCGGGGTGAAGGCGTGGGTAAAACGAGCGGCACCGCGGGCAAGGGCGTCGAAGTTGGGCGTGGCGATGGAATGATCGCCATAGCAACCCAGATGGTCGGCTCGCAACGTGTCAATGGTGATGACCACCACATTGTCCGGACCCTCTGCTGCCAGGAGGCGTTTGGGAGCACTGGCCACGCTGAGCAGAATCATCGCGGCAAAGATCCAGCCGATTTTGAAAAATGGGAGATGTGCGGCTTGATGGCGGGGATTGGTCTTCACTTTGGAGCGCCTTCACTGAGGACTTCTTGAGCACGACCGATGATGATCGACGGCATCAAGGGATGACCCTCCAGCGATTGCCCAACGGCGATATCAAAATTGGGGTATTTCTCCTTTGCGGCAGCAACGAGCTTGGGCAAATCGCGGCGCAGGTGAAGGCCATCGGTCAGGAAATAGGGAATCACAACGAGGCGTTCCAGTCCGGCCTCGGCAGCATTCATGACTCCGCCAAGAAGGTCGGGCATTCCGCCATCGAGGAATGCCGCGCGCACATAGGGGTAAGGTCCAACGGACTGAATTTTCTCCGCCAGATCATGCACACCGCGGTTCGCATCCTCCACGGGGCTGCCGTGAGCGAACAGGAGGATTCCCGTTGTCAGATTGCCGCTCATATTCATCCACAGATTACGCAGATTTCGCAGATTAGACAAGCCAAAGGCACTTAGACGAAGGCAACCGCGAATCCGGGGCAAATCGGGCTGGCTGGATTTGCAATATTGCCATGGAACGACTGAGGGCAAGCAACCACAGTGTTCCAATGCGCTGCTTTATCTTTTTCCAACTGCCCTGTTAATCTGCGTAATCTGTGTAATCTGCGGATGCTGAATAGTCCAAATGAAGCGTTTGTACTCTAGTGAGGGCGTGCCGAAATTTAGCAGCAGGCCGATTTCGCACTCCGATGCCTTGAGGTAATTGAGGATTTGCGCCTCTTCCGTCCCGCCGATCTTAGCAAGAGCCTTAAGTTCGACAATCACGGAATCGTAGCAGACGAAGTCAGTCCGATAAGTGATATTGAGTTTTTGGCCCTTGTAGGAAATCGGCAGTTGCACTTCGCGCCGGGACGGTATGCCGCGCGCGCCCAGTTCCAGCGTTAGGGCTTCCTGATAGACGGCTTCCAGAAACCCGCAGCCCAGTTGCCGGTGGACCTCCATCGCCGCGCCAATAATAGCAAATGTTCTCTCGTCACGCCTTTCTTCAATCATTGCTGCACCATTTCTATCCGCAGATTGCACAGATTACGCAGATTAAGACGAGAAGCGGAAAAAGATCAGACAGCAAGATGAAAGGGTGTACACACCAGCTCTCAGTTACTTCGGGCCAACACGGCGTATTCAACGAGGCCGTTTAGCCCCTGGCTTTCTATCTGTCTCTGTCTCGTCTAATCTGCGAAATCTGCGTAATCTGCGGATTAATCAGCTCTCCGCTTCTTCGCCCGCCGGCAGGAAAATCGCGGCTGCGCCGTAGATGCCCACGTTGGTCCGCAACTTGGCGGGCAGTACCGGGGTTTTCGCGGCAAAGCCATTGATTGTGTGGCTGGGTATGGTGGCCCGAATCTTATCGAAGAGAGGTTTGCCAATGAGGGAAACCCCGCCCCCGATCACGATGGCATCCGGATCCAGCAGGCTGATCATACCGGCCAGCCAAATGCCCAGGTAAAAGCCCGTTTCATCGAGTATGGCTTTGGCCACGCGGTCGCCCTTGCTTGCGGCCTGTTGAATCATCAGAGGTGAAATTTCCTCGGCATGGCCATGCGCCAGGTCACGCAGGACGCTGGGGAGGTCATGTTCCTGTTCCAGCATCACGCGAGCACGGCGAGCCATGCCCGGGCCGGCTGCCAGTGCTTCAATGCAGCCATAGGTTCCACAGCCGCAGCGATAGGGGCTGCGATAGTCAACGGAAACGTGGCCGCCTTCCCCGGCGATGCCATTTTTCCCATGATAGATTTTCTTGTCGATGATGATGCCGGTCCCCACGCCAGTGCTGACGGTTACGTAGAAAATATCCCTATATCCCACGGCAGCGCCGAAGAGGACTTCCGCCAATCCGGCTGCATTGGCGTCATTCTCCAATTTGGCAGGCAGTCCGAATTCCGCTTCCACCTGTTTGGCCAATTCGATGTTCCGCCAGCCGGGCAGGTTGGGGGGATTAAGCACCACCCCTGTTTTCGGATTAAGCGGACCGGGAGCGCAAATGCCGATGCCTCCCACGTTCGCCTTGCCTCCGGCCGCACGCAGTAAGCGCCCAATCAGATGAGTGATCTGGGCGTAACTTCTATCAAATCCCTTGTCCGCATGCGTGGGGACAACCTGCGATTCCAGCAGCCGCCCCTTCTGATTGACCAGCCCTCCTGCCACTTTTGTGCCACCCACATCAATGCCGATAATCAATTTCCCCATAAACTGCAATCTCCCTTCGAAAAGGCGAATTCCGTCTTGGTCCTTCCAGCCAGGTGTCTGGTTGGAGTCCAGCGATGGTTTCCAAGCCAGGAGGGCGTACCTCCTTGCGGTGGCAAAGTATAACCCAAGCATGCGCCAAAGTCGCGGGGTGTCGCGTATCCCCAGAAAGTCTTCGGCTTGCCTAATCGGAGAAATCTGCGTAATCTGTGGATTATGTCTCGAGGTCGCGAAGCGCGCTTGATCCAGGTTTCTCCCGCCGATGTGGCGATTCCGGACAAGCTGTATTTCCGCATTGGCGAGGTTAGTGAGCTGACTCGGACCAAGGCCTTTGTGCTCCGCTACTGGGAGACCGAATTTTCCGGGCTGCGGCCGGTAAAAGCCAAGTCGGGACACCGGCTCTATCGCCGCAAGGATGTGGAACTGATCTTCAAAATCCGTCAGCTCCTGTACGAAAAGGGATTCACGATTGAGGGGGCGCGCCGGTTTTTGGCGACCAATGGCAAAGGTCCGGCGGAGCAGAAGCACCTGTTTCAAGCTCCTATGGACATCACGCAGCTCAAAACCATCCGGCGGGAGTTGCAGTCAGTATTGACAATACTTTCACGGAAGTGTTAGCGTAAAGGATTGCGTCCTGTTACCCGAAAGACCCTGGACAGGCGCAATTGGTCATGGCGGGACGTAGCGCAGCCTGGTAGCGCACTTGCTTGGGGTGCAAGGGGTCGGCAGT
>CAYTMD010000400.1:0-6253 GCA_964438685.1 uncultured Acidobacteriota bacterium | reverse complement strand
GACTGCAAGCGCGCATCCTGCCGGTTCCCATGATGAACGTGTTGAACGGCGGCGTCCACGCTGACAACACCGTGGACTTTCAGGAATTCATGATCATGCCGGTGGGGGCGGAAAGCTTCGCGCAAGCACTGCGCATGGGCGCGGAGACGTTCCACACCCTCAAGAAGGTTTTGAAGGACCGCGGCTACAACACTTCGGTAGGCGATGAGGGCGGCTTCGCTCCCAGCCTGAAATCGAATGATGAGGCCGTAGAAGTGCTGCTTGAAGCCATTCAGAAGGCGGGCTACACACCAGGGCACGACATCTCGATCGCCCTCGATCCGGCTTCCAGTGAAATGTTCCAAGACGGAAAGTACGTCTTCTTCAAATCCGACAAGTCGAAGAAGTCTTCCGAAGAGATGGTGAAGCTCTACGCCGACTGGGTTCGTCAGTATCCCATCGTCAGCATTGAAGACGGCCTGGCGCAAGACGACTGGGATGGATGGAACCTGCTTACCAAAGAGTTGGGCAGCAAGATCCAGCTTGTCGGTGATGATCTCTTCGTAACCAATACCGAACGCTTGGCGCGCGGCATCGAAGAAGGCACCGCCAATTCAATCCTGATCAAGCTGAACCAGATTGGCACCGTCACGGAAACGATTCGCGCCATCGAACTGGGCCGTCGCCACGGCTACACGTCGGTGGTCTCGCATCGCTCGGGCGAAACCGAGGACTCTTTCATTGCCGACTTCACCGTCGGCCTCGGCACCGGCCAAATCAAGACGGGCTCCGCCAGCCGCAGCGACCGCATCTCCAAGTACAACCAGTTGCTCCGCATCGAAGAGGAACTGGGCGGGGCCGCGGAATTCCTGGGCATGGCAGCCCTGAAGTGCGCGTGATGAGTGCGGCCGGCATCGAGAGACCCTCTGGGGGATCCCCACGATAGAAGGAGGGGTTCCCTCAGTGGGATTAACGGGTCGGCTGCGAGTCCGGGAAGCTCGATGCACTATGAGTTGCTAATCAGCGAGGAGGCTCGGAAACAACTGCGAGCGCTTCCCAAGTCCGCCCGAAGGAGTATCGGCCTCCGACTCGACACTCTCCAAAGCGATCTTTCCGGCCAAGTCAGGAAACTTGCTGCGCACGAGCATAAGTACCGGCTGCGCGTGGGAACTTACCGAATCTTGTTTCAGTTGGAAGCGGCCACAATATTTGTGTATGCTGTTAAACATCGGAAGGAGGCATATGATTAAGGCCGCTGGGCAACACGTCTTGAAAAAGGTCACCATTCGCAAGCTTCACGACGAACTTCAGCGTTTGCGCATGAGAGTTCAAGATCTGGAAGATTTGCGTGACCTCAATGCCGCAATCGCCCGCAACAACGGCAAGGCCGGCATCCCCTGGGATCAAGTCAAGAAAGAGATGGGTCTCTAGGCCCTCCCGTCCGGTCGAACTCAACGGGCACCGTTAATTGGCTTGCGCCGCATCTGGTCGTGTCTTAGCCACATTCCGTATTGACACGTCAGGCCGAAAACGATAATCTTTAAACTTATGTTACGCGCGCTGACACATCACCACCATCATCATCACTTCAGCTACGGGGTGGCGTGTCAGTGGGCGAATGCTTAAATCACCAGGCGATATCGGCAAAGCGGCCCGCTGACACAATCAATCAGCGGGCTTTTTCATTTTCAAGCCAGGGGGGCTCTGCATGTTGCAACTCAAATACCAGGACGACGGCCTGATTCCCGCCATCATTCAGGACCGTCACTCAGGAAAAGTTTTGATGCTCGGGTACATGAACGCGGAAGCCTACCAACAGACGCTCGTATCCGGATTCGTCACCTTCTACAGCCGCTCGCGCAAGAAGCTGTGGACAAAAGGGGAATCCTCCGGGCATCGGTTGGTGGCAAGAGAGATTCGAGTGGATTGCGATCAGGACGCACTGCTGATCCAAGCGGATTTGACCGGCCCGGGCTGCTGCCACATGGGGTATCGCTCGTGCTTCTTCCGCAAGATCACCACGAAAGGCGAGGAAATCATCCTGGAGCGCGAATTCGATCCCAAGCGCGTCTACGGCCAGGAACACCCGGAGAGCCAAACATGAGCGTTTTAAAATTAGGTTTGCCCAAAGGCAGCCTGCAAGAATCTTCGCTGCAACTCTTTCGTCGCGCGGGCTATGAAATCAGTGTCAGCTCGCGGTCGTATTTTCCCTCCATCGATGATGACGAAATCGAGTGCATGCTGATCCGCGCGCAGGAGATGGCCCGCTATGTCGAAGACGGAATCCTTGATGCCGGATTGACGGGTAAGGATTGGATTCTGGAAAACGAATCCAACGTCATTGAAGCGGCTGACCTTGTTTACGCCAAGCAGACGTTCGGCAAGGTGCGCTGGGTGCTTGCCGTGCCGGAAAAATCGTCCTTCCATAGCGTGAAGGACCTGCAAGGCAAAGTCATCGCCACGGAACTGGTGGGGGTAACCAAGCGTTACCTGGAACACAATGGCGTGAAGGCCAAAGTGGAATTTTCCTGGGGCGCCACGGAAGTAAAGCCGCCCGTGCTCGCCGACGCCATCGTGGAAGTGACGGAAACCGGCTCCTCGCTGCGCGCCAATGGGTTGCGCATCGTGGAAACGGTCCTGGAATCGAACACCAAGTTCATCGCTAATCCCGGCGCGTGGGAAAATTCCTGGAAGCGTCAGAAAATTGAGACGCTCATCATGCTGCTGCAAGGGGCCATTGAGGCCGCGGGCAAGGTTGGGCTGATGCTCAACGTCCTGCGCGCCGACCTGGAGAAGGTGCTGTCCGTCCTCCCTGCGTTGAAACAGCCCACCGTTTCAACCCTGAGCGATTCCGATTGGGTGGCGGTCAACACCGTCATTGAAGAAAAAACCGTGCGTGAAATTATCCCGCGTCTGAAGGCCGCGAACGCGCAAGGCATTGTGGAATATCCGTTAAATAAAATCGTAGTTTGAAAGGCAGGGGCTGGGTGCCAGGGGCTGGGTGCTGGAGATATTGCAAATAGTAAAGAAGAGCCGGAGAATGCTGGTGGTCCTTGCCTATTCTTTATTCGCGAATTCCCCAGAACCCAGCACCTAGCCCCCGGTCCCTAATCCATTGGCCTATGCTGGAAATTATTCGCAGTAGCGATACGAAAGCGATCGGCAAACTCCTTCGCGCAAGGTCTACGACTCTGGCGGAAGCGGAGGCGGTGGTGCGTCCGATCCTTGAAGACATTCGGCGCCGCGGCGACCGCGCCCTTCTGCGCTACGCGAAAAAGTTTGACCGCCTCGACTTTGCCATGACCGGCCTTACGGTTTCCCGTGAGGAAATTCGCCGCGCTTATCGTGAAGTTCCACGCGGCTTTGTGGCAGCCGTGCGAGTTGCGGCGGCGAATATCCGGAAGGCGGCCCGCAAACAATTGCCCCGCATGTGGACATGCAACACCAGCGCCGGCGTGAGGGTTGGGCAGATCATCCGGCCGCTCGAGCGCGTGGCGTGTTACGTTCCCGGAGGGCGTTTCCCCCTGCCCTCCACGGTGCTGATGAGCGTTATCCCCGCACAGGAAGCGGGCGTCAGCGAAGTGATCGTCACTTCTCCGCGGCCTGCCCCTGCTGTCCTGGTGGCCGCTGACCTGTTGGGTGTGAAGAAGATCTATCGATTGGGCGGGGCGCAGGCAATCGCCGCTTTTGCCTTCGGCACGGAGTCGGTTCCGCGCGTTGACAAAATCGTAGGGCCGGGAAATCGCTACGTCGCTGCCGCCAAAAAGTTGGTGGCGGGAGAGTGCGGAATCGATTTCATAGCCGGGCCGTCGGAGTTGGTGCTCGTAGGCGGGCGCGGCAATGCGGAGTGGATCGCTTCCGACCTGGTTGCGCAAGCTGAGCACGACCCCGATGCGGTGGCTATTTTCATTACTCCCTCGCTCAAATTGGCACTCCAGGTTCAGGCGGCCACGCGAGAGATCGTGGAGCGGTTGGAGTTGCCTCTGGCGGCACAAGCGCTTACCGAACAAGGGGGCATCATCGTCACGCGCAACATGGCGGAGGCCGTGGAACTGGTAAATCGCCTGGCCCCTGAACATCTCACTTTATTTGAGGGCGCCACTTCCCTGCTCAGCCAAGTCCAATCCGCCGGCTCCATCTTTCTCGGAGCGTACAGCCCGGTCGCGGCGGGAGATTATGCCTCGGGGACAAATCACATTCTTCCCACCAGCGGCGCGGCCCGTTTGCGCGGCGGCCTGAGCGCGGCTGACTTCGTGAAATCCATTTCCGTCCAACGGCTCAACGCTCGCGGGTTGGCAGGGCTCGAAAAAGCTATTGTCACACTGGCGAATACGGAGGGACTGAAGGCGCACGCTTACTCCATCCAGGTCCGGGCGTCGAAGACAGGTGCTGGAGGCTAGTGTAGTGCGTCACACGGATTGCGGCTTATGAAGCGCCGCCTGCGACCGCCTGACCTTTTCCAGGGTATCGGAAGCTTGGACGTTCCAGATGAATGGCTTTGGTGCTTATCGCGTCGAGCCATGTAGCCCTCGGTGGCGGTGATCAACTCGGGGACGCTATCCGGGCCGGGCGGGAATGAGGGTGGTCGGGCGGATCGGCAGGCGTCAATCCTACCGGTAGGATTTTGGGGCACGAACGTGCTGATATTCTTGCGCTTTACGGTCAATTGGTCAATGTCTGCCCGCGCTCTGGCCCCCATGCTGCGGGACAACGAGAGGGAGAGCGTTGTCTTGGTGAAATCGCGCAGGATAGAAGAGATGTCAGGTACCAGGCGTCAGGCGTCAGGCGCCAGGCGAAGGCGGTCGGCGGCTCATCGAGGCGGGTTTACGCCGCCATATCTCCGTTGATTGCAAGGCGCGATGACGGGGTAAACCCGCCTCGACGACCTTTTTCATCATACTGCCAGAAGCAGAGGTGGCGTGTATGTCTCTCGCTCGGGAAGCGGAAATAACTCCAGACATGCGGAGGATGTTGCGCCTTATCAATAACTTCGGGAAGAATTGGGGGACGTTCGGGGAAAAAAGATGTTAAAAAAAGTAAGAACGAAGCCGGAATGTCTATGAAAACAAACAAATCTCGGACAAAATTCCCGTTAAAAATTCAGACATTTGTGCTTAAGATTCGGACATTTATGTCAAACCGACACGAATTTTCCAGGAATCCGCGCATTGGTGACAACAATTTTCCGGTTCGCGACCTTTCCGCTGTAGCCTCGGCTTCCAGCCGGCATTGAGCCGCCAAGATGGCGGCGCTACAACCCTGGCGCCGGCATTCGAATGTGTCGCGATTGGTGACGCACAACACCCGGGAGTGGATGCACGGGAGGCAAAGGATAGCGAAATTGAGGTCTTAAGAAGGTCTCCTTACGACTTACTCTAATTAATTGGAGGGAAAAGAGGTTTTGGACTTGGCGGAATGCGTGGGGCGAAGGCTCTGCGCGCCAATGAGGTCCCTGAGCAATTCAAGGGATCGACTTCCCCAGCACCTGGTCCCCAGCCCCTAGACACTGATTTATGATTCGACCCCGCAAAGCCATTGAAGTCTTGAAGAAGTACCGGCCTCCCCAGGAGGGTCGCGGCGGCAAAATGCGGCTGGACTTCAACGAGAATACAGTGGGCTGCCCACCCCAGGTGATTCGTGCCCTGCGCCGAGCGCTGGACCCGGAGATGATGACGCGCTATCCGGAGTACGACGAAGGCCGCAGCATTCTCGCCGCTTATTTTCACGTGAAACCGGAGGAGATGCTCCTTGCCAACGGCACCGATGACGCGCTGAAGATGGTCTGCGACACCTTTGTGGATCCAGGTGACACGCTGCTGGTCCCTGCTCCCACTTTCCCCGTGTATGAATTTTTCAACAGTGTTGCGGGCGGAAGTATCCTGCGTATTCGCTACGATGAAAAGTTTCGCCTGCCTACGGACGAATTTGTCGCGACGCTCAAGAAGGAGAACATCCGTTGGGTAGCACTGGCCAACCCCAATAATCCCACCGGCACGCAGATTCCGAAGGCCGCGTTAAAGGCCATTCTGCTGGCTGCCCCTGACACGATCGTCCTTGTGGATGAGGCCTATCAGGATTTCTCCGGACAGACCATTCTCCCGTGGATTCGCAAGTATCCGAACCTGATCGTGACGCGCACATTTTCGAAAGCATTCGGCCTGGCCGCGTTGCGCATGGGCTGCCTCTTCGCCAACCCGCAGCTCATTGATCCCTTGCAGCGCGGGCAGAACCCCTTTGCGGTGAATTCGCTCGCGTTGATGTGCGCGTGCATCGC
>CAYTMD010000399.1:0-6258 GCA_964438685.1 uncultured Acidobacteriota bacterium | reverse complement strand
GCTGCTGGGGTCAACTTCCCGGCTTCATATCGGGTGGGCGCTGAGCCGGGAAGACATGTTGCACCTGGCGTTGATGTCCTCGGAAAACCGCGCTGCTGCCGCACTGAGCCGCTATTACCCCGGTGGCCGGCCTGCATTCATTAAAGCGATGAATGCGAAGGCGGCGGCATTGGGGATGACCAAGACGCATTTTGTAAATCCCAATGGCCTGACCAACGAAAATGTCTCGACCGCTTTCGATCTGGTCAAGCTTGTACGAGCGGCCAATGAGTACCCGTTGATTCGGGAATTTACAACCGACCCCCGGTATGACATTAAGATTGGGCGGTATATTCTCCCTTACGTGAACTCAAACCGGTTGGTGGGTCTCCCGGATTGGGACATCGAGGTTCAAAAGACAGGGTTTATCAACGAAGCGGGCCATTGTCTGGTGATGAGGGTGAATGCGGACGGCCGGGAATTAACCATGGTCTTTCTTGAGGCCAACGGAAAGCTCACGCGTTTTGCTGACGCCCGCCGCGTCCGCACGCAATTGGCTCTTATGCAGAAGAAACAGGGACCCAGTGGAAAGACCGCCAGCCCCCCGCGGCCGTAAACTTCTGACATAATTATCAGGCCGCTCCGAAGAGACGCCAAAGTAAGCCGTCGGTCGAAGCCAATCTCAGCCCTTCCGTTCCTTGACGACAACTCCCAGCACTCCCCGGGCAAGGTGGACGGATACATCCGCGCCAATAGCTACCTGATCTGCATCGCGGACGATCTTTCCGTCCGCATCCCGGGTAATGGAATAGCCACGCGCCAGAATTGTGCGCGGACTGCGCTCAATCAATACCGTCTCCAGTTGTGCTAATCGATTGTGATGTTCGGTGAGAAAGCGCCGGAAGTCATTCTGGAACCTCTGCTCGCGGTCTTCCAGGGCGGCGCGTTTAAGTCGGAGGTGCCGCGTGAAATCGTATCGCACCACACCTGCCGAGGCGCGCAGCCATTCCTGCCGCACCGAGTTCAAACGCGCGCGCATCCACCGTTCAAGCGCTCCTACGCATTCATCCACTCTCTGGACGCGTTCGGCAATGCGTGTGGCTAGTGTTTGGAAAACATTGTGCATGCTCAGTTCTGTCAGTCCCTGCCGGGCTTCAGAAATTCTCAGCCGGATCATCTGACCCATGTGGCGTGCACGGTCGTCCAGGTCGTCGGCCAAGTCCTGTTTGCGGTGTACCACCAATTCTGCCGCAGCCGAGGGCGTCGGGGCCCGCAAGTCAGCCACAAAATCCGCAATGGTGAAATCTGTTTCGTGGCCGACGGCGGATATTACCGGAATCGATGACGCGGAGATGGCTCGCGCCACCACCTCCTCATTGAATGCCCATAAATCTTCCATTGAGCCGCCGCCGCGGCCCACGATCAGCACGTCAACGGGGGCCGTGCGGTTGAAATACTCGATCCCCTGGACAATTTCCTCTGCAGCACCATCACCCTGAACTTTCACCGGGTAGATCCGTACGTTGATGTTCCGGAAACGGCGGTGGAGAACGCGGATAATATCGCGAATAACCGCACCCGTGGGCGAAGTCACCACCCCGATGATGCGCGGCAGCATGGGTAGCGGCTTTTTGCGCGCGGAGTCAAACAGGCCTTCAGCCGCCAGCTTCTGTTTCAGTTGCTCGAAAGCGAGTTGCAGCGCGCCCACGCCCGCCGGCTCCAAAAACTCCACGTAGAGCTGATATTCGCCGCGCGCCTCGTAGAGGCTCAGGCGGCCGCGGGCAATCACTGCCAGCCCGTCCTGCGGTTTGAACTTCAAGTAGCGTGCCTGGTTGCGAAAGCACACGGCGCGAAGCTGCGCGGTTTCATCCTTAAGCGTGAAGTACAAGTGGCCGGAACCTGCGGTGCGAAGATTGGAAACCTCTCCTGTTACCCAAACGTCCGGAAACTGCCGTTCGAGAAGGGTTCGGATCTCCTGGCTCAGCTCCGCCACGCTGTAGATCCGGCGCACAGGCCCGAAATTGAGGGAGGGTTGGGTCATTGAAGAAGCGGTCAGCAATCAGCTCTCAGCCGTCAGCCAGAGGTTTTGCTGATCGCTGAGAGCTATATCCTATTTCCTGGTCAAAAGCGAAATTACCCAAAAGAATAGCGTCACCGCGGCGCTCAGCACCAGACAAGTCACAATGGGGAAGTAGAACTGAAAGTTTTTGCCTTTAATGGCAATGTCGCCGGGGAGCCGCCCGAGTCCCAGAAAGGAGAATTTCGATCCCGTCATCACGATCAATCCCAATACGACAAGGATAATACCGGTGATGGCCAGAAACCGTCCCATCTGTAGATGAATCGCGCCGCTCATCCTGATCTATCGTCGCCGCGGAGCGGGTGGATGTCAAGCGTGGGAGACAACGCCTTGGCCCCACTGAGACACGGAGGCGCTGAGCAAAGGAGGTCGGGGCAAGGTACCAGTAATAACCAAACACCTGATACCTGACACCTACTCTGCGTCTCCGCGCCTCTGCGATGTATTCTTGATTAGAGCTAAATCAGCGCGATGCCAGGAAAGAAGTAACCCATTTCGTACGCAGCAGTTTCCGGGGCATCAGAACCATGCACTGCGTTGCTCTCAATGCTCGCTGCATAGAGCTTGCGAATGGTGCCAGGCGCGGCATTGGCGGGGTTGGTGGCGCCCATCACCTCTCGCAGGCGGAGGATGGCGTTCTCGCCTTCCAGCACTATTACCAGCGCGCTGCCGGAACTCATGAAAGTGGTCAGGCTCTCAAAAAAGCCTTTGCTGCGGTGAACCGCGTAGAAGCCCTCGGCTTCCTTCTTGCTCAGCTTTACCAGCCGTGCTGCGACAATCTTCAGTTGATTGGACTCGAATATCTTGATGATGTCGCCGATGTGTCCTGCTGCGACGGCGTCGGGCTTAATGATGGTAAGTGTACGTTGAAGTGACATGAATCTCCTTTAGTAATTTATCAGCCGAAAATATGAAACTTGTAATTCGAAACTTGACATCCAAGGGCTCGCATCGCCGAATTTCGAGTTTCAATTTTTCGAATTTCGTCTGTCAGTGCGCAAGGGCGCGCGCCATCGTTTGGCCGATCAGCGCGGGACTCTCGGCAACGGCGATGCCGGCGGCTTGGAGTGCAGCAATCTTATCCGCCGCCGTTCCTTTGCCCCCGGAGATGATTGCACCGGCATGACCCATGCGACGGCCGGGCGGCGCCGTGCGGCCCGCGATAAATCCCACCACCGGCTTTTTGACGTGAGCCTGGATATAGGCCGCAGCCTCTTCTTCCGCCAGCCCGCCGATTTCTCCAATCATCACGATGGCGTGGGTGTCAGGGTCGTCATTGAAGAGTCGCAGCGCGTCTACGAATGTTGTGCCAATGATGGGGTCGCCACCGATTCCAATACAGGTTGACTGGCCGATTTCGAGCGCCGTGAGTTGTCCCACGGCTTCGTAGGTCAAGGTCCCGCTCCGCGAGACGACACCGACGTGGCCCTGTAAGTGAATTTGGCCGGGCATGATGCCGATTTTGCACTTGCCCGGTGAAATAATGCCCGGGCAATTGGGGCCGATCAGACGCGTCGGCTTGCCAGCCAGGAAGCGCGCGACGCGCACCATGTCGAGTGTCGGAATGCCCTCGGTGATAGCAACTACGAGAGGAATGGCTGCATCTGTGGCTTCCATGATGGCATCCGCGGCGAAAGGGGGCGGGACGAAGATGACCGAGGCGTTTGCGCCCGTCCGATCCACAGCCTCCTGCACGGTGTTAAACACCGGGATGCCGTCGACGCTGGTGCCGCCTTTGCCGGGTGTTACCCCGGCAACCACCTTGGTACCATAAGCAACGGCCTGCTGAGTGTGAAACATCCCTTCGCGGCCAGTGATACCTTGCACAACCAACCGAGTGTTTTCATTAACTAGGATAGCCATAAGATTGATTCATTGACTCATCGGTTTATTGATTCATTAGCACGATTATCGGCCTTTTGCCGTGTGCTGGAATGCGGCAAAAATCGCGAGTAATTCGCTTGCTTCCTTGTGTAGATTTCCTAATCTCGATTGTGCGACAATGTCTGTCTCAACCAGGATCTCCAGCCAGAAAACGCTTTCGTCAATCTCTTCCACGACGATACCGATCTTGGCAACAAACTCGGCCTTTGACCGCGCGCGGCAAACAGCGCGATAGTTGGCGGCCACAGAGGTGGCGCTACGCAAAAGTTGCTTTCCAATGACTCGCGCCACGTCCGTTTTGGGCAAAGCCTGAACCAATCGGATCGCGCGAATCGCAAACTATTTGCTGCGCTTCTTGAGGCCCTCTGCTTGATAGGTTTCTTCCATCCTCTACCCTCAAGAAAAAAATGAAACAATGAGCCAATGGTTCAATGAGACAATCTGCGTCCTGCGGCGACGACCTTCTCCGCCGCCTCTTTCATATCGTTGGCAACCTCGAAATTCAGCCCTGACTCTTTCAGGATCTTCTGGCCCAGTTCGACGTTTGTTCCCCTTAACCGCACCACGACGGGCACCTTGATGCCGAGCGTCTTAGCCGCTGCCACCACGCCATTGGCGACGATGTCGCAGCGCATAATGCCGCCGAAAATGTTGATGAGCACGGCGCGCACATTGGCGTCGCTGAGGATGATCTCGAATCCGCGGCGCACCTGCTCTTCCGTGGCGCCGCCGCCCACGTCCAGGAAATTTGCCGGACGGCTCCCCGCATACTGGATGATGTCCATGGTCGCCATCGCCAGGCCCGCGCCGTTTACCATACAGCCCACATTGCCATCTAGTCGAATGTAATTGAGCCCGTAGTTTGACGCTTTCACTTCCAGCGGATCCTCTTCGTCAAGGTCGCGCAGTTCGCGGATGTCCGGGTGACGGAAGAGAGCGTTATCGTCAAAGTTCATCTTGGCATCGAGCGCGAGCGCGCGGCCATCACGCGTGGTGACGAAGGGATTGATCTCGACCAGGGACGCATCCGTGGCTTCAAAGGCGCGGTAGAGGTTCTGGAAGAGGCGAGTGGCCTCATTTACCACCTTGCCTTCAAGCCCCAAACCGAACGCCAGTTTGCGCGCATGGAAAGGCTGGAAGCCGACACTTGGATCGATGAATTCCTTCAGGATTTTTTCCGGATGCTCGGCGGCCACTACCTCAATTTCCACCCCACCTTCGCTGGAGGCCATGAACACGGGCTTGCCGGAGGCGCGATCGATCACAATGCCGAGATAAAGTTCGCGCGCGATGTCCAGGCCTTCTTCCACCAGGACCCTTTTGACCAGCCGGCCCTCGGGCCCCGTCTGGTGAGTGACCAGGGTCATGCCCAGCATTTTCCCTGCCCATGTTTCGGCTTCCTCACGGTTGTGCGCCAGCTTGACCCCGCCACCTTTGCCGCGGCCGCCGGCATGAATCTGGGCTTTGACCACTACGATGCCGCCGCCCAGTTTTTCCGCCACGGTCCGCGCGTCCTCGGGCTTGGTAATCATCTCGCCGCGAGGCACGGTGACGCCAAATTTCGCCAGAATCTGTTTCGCTTGATACTCGTGGATTTTCATGATTAAAGAAGCCGTCAGCAATCAGCTTTCAGTGAAGGCCTGTACTCGACGATTCTTAGCCCCCTGTTTTCCCAAAAGCCGAGGAGATCTTAGCGCCCCAACACACCGGGGCGGCCCTTCCAGACTGGCACGGATCAACTGGATTTGAAATCAAGTTTTGGCAAAGCTGAAGAAGCGGCTTTGACTAGATTATTCAGCGCGCTTACCCCGAAACCAGAAATTATAGGGAATCCGCACGCGAATTGCAACGAAAGGGAAGCCGGTGGCACGCACCCGTCAAGAGCGATGGCGCTGCGTAAATTCTACAAGAGATCGAAGTTTCGCACGGGCGGCGCCTGAATCCAATGCCTCTGCTGCTTGCTCAGTTCCTTTCGCAAAGTCTTGCACCTTTCCCGCCAGGGTGAGCGCCGCTGCGGCATTCGCCAGTACCACATCACGGTAGGGGTTGCGCTCACCTTCCAACACTCCCAGGAGAAGACGCGCATTGGTGGCGACATCGCCGCCGTGGAGCTGTTCGATTGTGGCGCGCGGCACGCGAAACTCTTCGGGGTACACGTCGCGGGTCACAACCCCGTTGCCGGAGCTGGAGGACAGGCGCGTTGGCCCCGTGGTGGTAATCTCATCGATGCCGTCAGAGCCCGCCACCACGTATGCGCGCTTGGTTCCTACCGCCCGCAGCGTTTCCGCCATCAATTCCGTGCGTGCTGCATCAAA
>CAYTMD010000398.1:0-6264 GCA_964438685.1 uncultured Acidobacteriota bacterium | reverse complement strand
GCCCATGCGGTCGTGACCAAGCTGGCGCTTAGTGTCAAGCCCGCAACAGCCAGAAGCAAATTTGTAAACCACCTGTAGGAAATTTTCTTTTTCATGCCCTCAACGCTCCTTTTCGGTCTGAGTTTGACTGGGACCCCCTCCTGGGATGAGCCTGCATCACTTCTTGGACTCGTATCCTGTACGTAAATATGATCTTCCGCCCCCGCAAGCCGAAACAGAGTCAACCTTGCGGAATGATCTGGAGCCTGCATCTTTTCTTGCAATTTTTCCTGCAAGTTTCGCCTTTGCGCGTCAAAATCCAGACCGGAATTTTTTGAGATTTCCACTCTCGCCCATCAAATCTGGTTGTGGTCTCCAACGCGGTACTTATGTCTTCACGGATCATCTTAATACTCGCAAACTTACGCCCAAACTTCCAAAAATCAGGTGCCGCTGTAAGTGCCTGAAACCGAATAAGTCACGCGCCACTAACCCGTCGAGACTCATTCATACTATGAGATATCGTAGGAAGATTCCTGTTCTCCATATCTTGGAGTACAAAAGCGAAGCCGACGTTACGTAAATGTTTTTTGTTCATTTCAAGTGTGCGATGGCTCAAATTCAAGGTGATCAGAAGGATTCGAATCAAGTCCCACGCAAGGTAATTGACAATGTGTCGGGACGCACAGAGACCCTCCCGCTCCTCAGGGCGCATACTGAGATCAACAGAACGAACCCACTGCCGAAGGCACTACGCCGAGGCCGATAAATACTCTTTATGGCGCTTACAACAACATCTTTAGCTACGCAGGGAGACTCTACCGCGGGCGGTTTTACTACGAATAGAGGTAAAAGTAAAGACAACCTCTACGGACCGCCCCCGGAGAGCTGTAGTTAGCTAGGTATCGAGGCCAGCGACATGGGGAAGACAGAAGACGAAATGCAGATGGCGGAAGGCAGTTGGCAGGAGGATGCGGCCTGTCAGGCCATGATTGTAAAGACCAATTTCTCAAGCACTGCGCGACGCGCCTTGGAGTGGGGCGGCTCGACGCCGCCATGGAATTCGGATCGCATCTTAATTGGAACAGCCAGTGAAAAAGGGGGTGGGTAGACGACACTTTCCGCGTCCGGTTTCCGTTACGGTACTCTGCATTTTTGTTGCGTTCCAAGGCGGCGTCGAGCCGCCGCACTCCAAGGCGCGCTGCGCAGTGCATTCGTTGGGATCGGGCAGTCAGCTTGGTTCTTCCGCTACACAACCCGCTCGCAGAGCATCACTTTTTCGGCGTTGTCGATTTCGCGCAAGCGAACTTCAATGACTTCGATGTCGGAGGTTTGAATAACCCGCCCCACATAGTTGGCCTGAATAGGCAACTCGCGATGGCCGCGGTCAATCAGGACGCACAAATCCACCTGTCGGGGCCGTCCGTGATCCAGCAGGGCGTCAAGGGCGGCACGCGTAGTGCGGCCCGTGTAGAGGACGTCATCCACCAGAATTACCGTCTTCCCCTGCACGGTATACGCCGAGGGTACTTCCTGCACCACGGGCGTTTGCGCTACAGTCGAGAGGTCATCGCGGTAAAAGGTGATGTCGAGGGTCTCCACCGCGGGCGCCGTCTTTTCAATTTCCTTCATCTTGGTGGCCAACCGCTCCGCCAGAGGGACTCCGCGCCGGCGGATTCCCACCAGGACGACTCCCGCCAGACCGTTGTTGCGCTCCAGAATTTCGTTCGCCAGCCGCACCAGGGTGCGGTCAATTTCCGAAGCCGACATCAACTGCGACTTCTCACGGACCTCGGCAACCTTGGGTTTAACGTTCGCATTTTCCATAGCACGCTCCGATTGGCGGGATTATAGCAGAGTCGAAAGGCGAAAATCGAAACTGGAAACTCGAAAATCGCCATTACACTTTCCTTTCCTCACTTGCCGAGGCCGCAAATCAGGCCCGCGCGGTATCGATGTCGCACGTCCGAGTTTCGAATTTCGATTTTCGAGTTTCGCTTCACCTATCCGCGCGCCGCGACCAATTTCGAATCAATTTCAGTGATTTTGTTGAACTCTTCATCCCAAAAGGACTGGGATTTCATGCCTTCCAAGTAGGACAGGGAATAGCCGAATTTGGTCCAAACGTCCTGCTTGTAGCCAAAGAGCCGCTCTTTCTGTTCCTGGGGACGTACGTCCAGGATATCGTCCGCACTCCCGGCGCGGAAAACTTCATCGAAGCGCTTGTCAATAACGTCAAGGGGAACTGGTCCGCAGCGCCGTTCCAGGTCTGCGAGCACGGAGGGGTAGCGGTCAAACCCGTCGGTGGCAATGGTCACTACGTTGTCATCCGGGCCGAGATTCAGGAAGCGCGCCATGCGGATTGAGCCGAGAATGTTGCAGATGCCGGAAACACCGAACAATCCATGGAAGCATTCGAGCGATCCCGCCGGCAAACCGAGCAACGGTTCGATGTCGTGCTGCCGGTGCTCAAGCAGCTCGAGTCCCATCACGCAGTCGTCATCGTGGATCAATACCACGTAGTCGGTAGTCAAGACGTTGTGGATCAGCGTCACCATCTTGTCGCCGATGCCTTCAATGCGATGCGTCCCCCGCCCATCATTGAACAGCGTGGAGCACTCGCGGGGTTCAAGCGCCGCCACCAGGCATTCCGGGAAGGCGGCCTTGAGTTCGTCACCTGCGGCCAGCGTTCCGGCGGATCCCGGTGCGGCAGCAAAGAGCGCGACACGGCCATTTCCATAAGGCTTTGCTGCTTCCAGGGCGCTGCGTCCGGTAACGTAGCGATGAAACCGGTAATTGGGCAGCAGCTCAAATTGCGCCAGAACTTTATTGCGCGGGTCCTGGCGATAATGCCGCGTGCGCTCCAGCACCAGGATGACGTCACTCTCCGAGCCGGGGGTAAGGTCAAGCTGCCCGCCATAGTGGCGAATGCGCTGGTAGCGCTCCGCGCTCATCCCTTCCGGCATGATCACGATGGCGGGATACCCCTTGAGGCGGGAAACATACGCCACGCCAATGCCGAAATTCCCCGTGGAAGGACCAATCGTGGTGTTTTTGCCGGGCTCAATCTCTCCCGCCAATTCACCTTCCATCAGCGTGGAGTAGGCGGGCCCCACCTTGTGGCTTCCGGAAGGGAAAAAGTGCCCCACCAGGACCACAATGTTAGCCTTAACGCCCGTCAACTCTTTCGGCAGGACGACGTGGCGAATGCCATGGTCCGGCGCGCGCCACGTAATGTTGAAGAGGTTGGCGGGATTGAGTTCGTCGCCTCGCGCCGCCTCAGCTTTGTCCCTCAGGGCGGCTGGCAGTATCGCGGGGTCGAGCATTTCCGCGTAAGTCGGGCCGGGAATGAAAGTGGACATGTGACTCCTCATGGGCGATTGCACCGCAGAGGCGCGGAGACGCAGAGGCGGAGCAAGGCAAAAGTCAAAAGGCAAAGGGCAAAAGGCAAAATTGCGAAGACGTCCGATATGAAACCCTTGCCAATGCGAGACTCTGCGAACTTGTCTTACCGCGTGGCGGCGCTGCAACCAACAGGGCGAATCGCTTCCTGCTTTTGACTTTTGCCTTTTGCACTTTGCCTTTTGACCTGCTCTTCCTCTGCGCCTCTGCGGTGAGAAGGTCAAGCGCTTAGAATCTGTTCCAAAGGGCGCGCGCCTGGATCGCGGCTTTTGCTGCCACTTGGCGCTCGTTCACGGTAACACACTCTTTTTGGCGCAGAATGAATCGCCCGTTGACGATCAGGGAATCCACTGGCGCATTCGCAATTCCGAATAGAAAGTGCCCGAACAGGTTGCTGCTGTCGAGAGGCGTCGGGGGAAAGTAATCCACCAGAAGCAGGTCCGCCCGGGCGCCCGATTCGATGCGGCCGATTTCCCATCCCCAAATCTTGCGGGCGATGGTGCGATTGTTGAGCAGCGCGGCGGCGTAAGCTTCCGCATAAGCCACGCGCGGGTCTGCCTCCCGCACCTTCTGCATATGGAAAGCCGCCTTGAACTCTTCCCACATGCGCGGCGTGTACCCGTCAGAGCCCAATCCCACCAGAACGCCTTGGCGGAACATTTCGAGCAGCGGTGCCGTGCCCACCGCGTTATTGCAGTTTGATTGGGGGTTGTGCACCACATTGATCTGGTCCCGGGCAAGAGCCTTGATGTCAGCGGCGTTCACATGGACGCAATGTGCTGCGAGCGAGCGGTCGTCGAGAATGCCCTGACCCCGCAAGCGCATGACCGGAGATTTGTGGAAACGACGCCGGGCGTCATCCACGTCGCAGCGGTCTTCCGCAACATGGATATGAAAACCCGCGCGCAGCGATTCATTCGCCTCCACCGCGCGCCGCAACGTGCGATCGCTGAGGGTGAAGGAAGCGTGCAAGCCGAAGCTGCCCGCCACCAGGCCATCACCTGAGGTGCTTGAATGACGTTCGAGAAAGCGGACGTTTTCGGCGATGCCCTCCGCCGCGCCGGCACTGCCATTGCGGTCGGAAGTTTCGTAGCACAAAACTCCGCGCAAGCCGACTTCGCGAAAGGCCTGCTCGATGCGGTCCAGGCTTCCCGCGCAAGCGTTGGGGCTGGAGTGGTGGTCCACCAGCGTGCCCACTCCACACTTGGCGGAATCGATCAGGCCCACCAGGGCGCTGTAGTAGACATCATCAAGATTTAATGCCTTGTCAAGCCGCCACCAGAGCTTCTTTAAGATTTCCGGAAAGTTGCGGGGCGCGCGGCCGGGCAGGGATATTCCCCGCGCCAACGTGCTGTAGAGGTGAGTGTGACAGTTGATCAGCGCCGGCATCAGAAGCTTGCCCTGCGCGTCGATGATTTCCGGGTCAGCTTGTGAAAACGAGGGCTGCCGCCGAGCAAAGCTCTGCGGTCCGCCAGGACGGATAGGTTGCCGAGCCGCAGAGCTGCGCTCTGCGCCAGCCCTCGAGGTTTCGCTGACTTGACCGATGGAGCCGTCGGGGAGAATCTCCACCGCGCCGGAATCGAGCACGCGGTTGGCGGAGTCGAAGGTGAGCACGCGGGCGTTGCGGATGATCATGGAGCGCCTGTAAGTGTGCCGCTACAGAGAATGATTATCACCATATCCTGTAAGATTCAACAGGGGGAGGTCAGCGAGGAGGAGCAGAGGGAGTATAGTCTCGGAGATACCGGTCAGACTTGGGGACCTGCAAGAGAGGGAGAACGGTGACTTCTGTGGTTGCTGGAAGCGCCGAATATTGAAAACCGGGCTGGCAATTGACGTGTATATCGGCGGCCGGTCCGGCGTGCATAATGGGAATTCACGGTTGTGTTGGACCACTCGTGTCCAAAGCAGATCGCGTCAGGTTGGGAATGAGGTGCTGCACGAGCGCTCGCTATGCGGGGAAGGTAGGGCTCTTTCTCACGCTGGCGGTCAAGCCAACCTGTTTCCAACGGAAATCGAGGAAATTCCGGTCCCTCGCCCCCTTGGGGGAGAGGGTGGCCCGCAACCGGCGCTTTCATCAGCCGGGGCGGGACGGGTGAGGGGGTCAAGAACTCTGGGGCCTGCTGAGATGCTGTTGACGCGAAGGCCATTTCACTTTTGCCCTTGCTTTTGCGGCTCTGTCAAACGAATTCCATCTTGGTACAAACCCCCTCTCCCCCCGCCTTGCGGTCCCCCCTCTCCCCCAAGGGGGCGAGGGGAAATGTATCCTTAGTTTCGATGTCGAATTCATGATGGCTGAGAGTAGTCCCGCGTGGTCCAATGGGAGCGTCTGCTAATTTGGACAGCAGTGGTGTTGGACTCAGCCGGACCTTGGCTGACTCCCGGTACAACCTGATGTCTGGTGGGGGCACCTCCCGAGGGAGAGCCGGAATCCCGGCGGTGAGCTATGAAACGGGCACTGGCAGTTGGCACTCTTGTTTTCTGGGCGTTCGCGCTCTGCGTGGAATTCAGGGCGCAAGGCCCTGCTGCGCCCGCGAGCCAACTGCCGCCTGAAAAAGGTGGATTCACGCTCAAGGTGGAAGTAAGCATGGTGCTGGTGGAGGCGACCGTCCGGGACGACAAGGGCAGGATCGTCAATGATCTCAAGCCGGAGGATTTCCGCGTGTTTGAAGACGGCGTAGAGCAGCGGATTTCCTATTTCTCGCGTGATGAACTGCCTTTGGCCGTGGCACTGGTGATGGACGGCAGCAGCAGCATATCGCCCGTGCTGCCTGAACTGCACCACGCCGCCTACGACACCCTCTCGCAGCTCAAGCCGGAGGATCAAGTCGCCCTGTATGCCTTCGCCGCGCACCCCGAGCGGCTCGTCGATCTGACGACGGA
>CAYTMD010000397.1:0-6283 GCA_964438685.1 uncultured Acidobacteriota bacterium | reverse complement strand
TTGCTTGGCTTTTGCGGCTCTCCCAAACGAATTCCATTTTGGTAAAGACCCCCTCCCCCCCCGCCTTGCGGTCCCCCCTCTCCCCCAAGGGGGCGAGGGGAAATGTATCGTTAGTTTGGCGTCGTATTCGTGATCGTTCACGAGCAGAACCGTGTTCGCTTCACGGCTCGTCTGCTAATTTGGACAGTAGTGATTGGGGAGTGCCCCGTTGGCGCTCAATTGACAACCTGCATTGCCCCTTCTTCACCCTCACGGTTTACCGACGGCGGGTGCCGGCTTCCAGCGCAGGATGGGCTTGCGGGCCGCGCCGACTTCGTCAAGGCGGGTGACGCGAGTGGTGTAGGGCGCTTTCAGAACGAATTCCGGATCTTCCTTGACCTCCTCCGCAACCGCCTGAAGGGCGTCGATGAAGGCGTCCAGCTCTTCTTTGCTGGCGCTTTCGGTGGGTTCGATCATCATGGCGCCGGGCACGATCAGTGGAAATGCCGTGGTGTAAGGGTGGAATCCATAGTCAATCAGGCGCTTGGCGATGTCCATGGTGTGGACGCCCTGGGCTGCCTGCAACCGGTCGGAAAAGACGCATTCGTGCATGCAGGGCTGGTCGTATGGCAGGTCGTAAGCGCCGCGCAAACGGCTCCGCACGTAATTCGCGTTCAGCACGGCGTCTTCGGTGGTTTGGCGCAGTCCATCCGGTCCTTTGGCCAACATATAGGCGAGGGCGCGGACCGCCATCCCGAAGTTCCCCGTAAAGGCGCGCAGCCGTCCAATGCTTTTCGGGCGGTTGTAATTCAGCCGGAATTTTCCGTCCGCTGATTTCTCCACAATGGGGGAGGGAAGGTAGGGTTCCAGTTTCTTCTTCACCGCAACGGGACCGGAGCCCGGGCCGCCACCGCCGTGGGGAGTGGAAAACGTTTTATGCAGGTTCAGATGCATCACGTCGGCGCCAAAATCCCCGGGCCGCGCTTTGCCCACCAGCGCATTCATGTTGGCCCCATCCATATAAAACAGGCCGCCGCGGGCGTGGACAATATCGGCGATCCTGGAGATTTCCGTTTCAAAGATTCCCAGCGTATTGGGATTGGTCAGCATCAATCCCGCCACATCACTGTCCATGACGCGGGCGAGGTCGGCAAGGTCGATGCTGCCCTGCTCGTTGGATTTAAGGTGGCGCACCTCGTACCCGGAGATGGCCACGCTGGCAGGGTTGGTGCCATGGGCGGAGTCAGGAATCAGGATGCATTTGCGGGCCCTGCCGCGATCAGCCTGGAAGGCTCGAATCATCAGAATGCCGGTTAACTCTCCCTGCGCGCCGGCGGCGGGCTGAAGCGAAACAGCGTCCATGCCGGTGATTTCCTGAAGGCAGCAGGCGGTTTCATGCAGAATCCGCAGGCAGCCTTGGGCCAGGACCTGCGGCGTGTAGGGATGCTCGGTCGCCAGGCCGTTCAGCCGCGCCACCACTTCATTAATGCGGGCGTTGTACTTCATGGTGCAGGAACCCAGCGGATAGAGTCCCGTGTCCACACCGTAGTTCCAGGTGGAAAGCCGGGTGAAGTGGCGGATGACTTCCAATTCCGAAACTTCCGGAAAGCCCGCAATCTCCTCACGCGCAAAGTCTTTGCCGAGCAATTCGGCGGGCGAAACAGCGGGGACGTCCAAGGGCGCCATTTCCGCACCGACTTTTCCCGGCGAACTCCGCTCAAAGATCAGTCGCTCATTGCGGGTGACGTGCGGTCGAGCTTCACGAATGCGATTTTGCATTGCCATAGGTTCTCGTCCGAGGTACTCCCAAGCCCGCCTGGGCGGGCGACAGAATGTGGCCCACGGCGCAAGCCGTGGGATAAGAAACGCGCGTAAATACCTCTTGAGCCCCGCCAGGGGCGACAGAATCACTTTGGGCCGACCGGGATTCTTCTGTCGCCGCTACCGCGGCTCACGGGCTTATCTGCTCTTTGTGATCCCACGGCTTGCGCCGTGGGCCGCATTATGTCGCCACTGCCGTGGCTCACAATCCGCCACGCGCTGGTACCTTAGCGCTAATTGACCCTAGCTGGGGGCTGGCGGAAAACTGACGGCACACTTCCACCAGACGGTCAATGGCGGTCCGGCTGACCAATTCCGTAAAGCATAGCAGGAGATGGTTGGTGAGTTCCGGATAGAACTCGCCCAAATTCAGGCCGCCGATGATCTTCTCGTGCCGTAATTTTTCGAGCAGGTGCTCGGCATTACCGGGGACTTTGATGACGAATTCATTAAAGCACGGGGCGGTGAAAGGCGTTTCAAATCCGGAAATTCCCCTCAGTTGGCCCGCGGCGTAGTGAGCTTTGGCTAGATTCTGCTCGGCGAGTTGCCGAAGTCCCGTCTTACCCAGCAGGCAGAGGTAGATGGTTGCCGCCAGCGCACACAGGGATTGATTGGTGCAGATATTGGAAGTCGCTTTCTCCCGCCGAATGTGTTGCTCGCGAGTGGCGAGCGTCAGCACAAAGCCGCGCCGGCCTTCCGTATCAACCGTCTGGCCCACCAGGCGTCCCGGCATCTGGCGAACGAATTTCTCCCGCGTGGTCATGAATCCCACGTAGGGACCGCCAAAGGCCGCCGGGACTCCAAACGATTGCGCCTCGCCGCACACAATATCAGCCTCGCTGGGAGGTTTGACGATGGCCAGTGAAAGCGCTTCCGTGACCGTCACAATCAGCAGCGCACCCTTGCCATGGGCCAAGGCGGCAATCTCAGGGACATGCTCCAAAGTGCCGAAGAAATTGGGCGATTGAATCACCACGGCGGCGGTTTGGGCGTCCACCGCGGATGCGAGTTGGGCGGCGTCGATCTGTCCGGAGGACAGGCAGGGAACTTCCACCAGCTCCACATCCTGATTGCGGATGAAAGTCCGAAGCACCTGGCGGTATTCGGGATGCAGCGTTTGCGCCACCACCACGCGATGGCGCCGGGTGACGCGCAAAGCCATCAACGCGGCTTCCGTGGTGGCGGTGGAGCCATCATAAAGCGAAGCGTTGCTCACCTCCTGGCCGGTGAGCTGCGTCATCATGGTCTGAAACTCGAACATGGCTTGCAGGGTTCCCTGGGCGATTTCCGCCTGGTAAGGAGTGTAGGCGGTAAAAAATTCGCCGCGCGAGAGCATGGCATCAACGACGACGGGGCAATAGTGCGAATAAGCTCCCGCCCCCAGCAGGGAAACATATTCGCGGCTGCTTTCCGCCGCTGCCTGTTGGAAGAACTCCAGGATCTCTCCCTCGGAGAGCGGCCCGGGGAGGTTCAGTTTTCCTTTGAACCTCAGATCCGCCTGGATTTGCGTGAAGAGTTCATCAATGTGGGCGTGGCCGGTGGCACTGAGCATGGCTTGGCGGTCGGCAGGCGAGTTCGGCAAATAACGCATCAATCGGCCTTTTCCTGCTTGATGTACGCCTCGTATTCATCGGCCGTCATCAGCTTGTCAATCTCGCTGCGATCGGTAAGCTGCACACGGATCAGCCACGCGTCGCCATGAGGGTCAGAATTGACCAACTCAGGGTTGTTGTTAAGTTTGCTGTTGACGGAAGTCACCTCGCCGGTCACAGGCGAGAAAAGTTCGGAAACGGCTTTGACAGACTCCACCGTCCCGAATGACTCCGCTGCCGCCACGTGGTCGCCCGCTTTGGGCAGTTCCACGAAAACGACATCACCCAATTCCTTTTGCGCATAATCGGTAATGCCGATGGTTCCCACTGACTCGTCCACCTGGATCCACTCGTGGTCTTTGGTGTAAAGGAATTCTGGAGGGTACATGTGGATATCCTCTTCCTTGAATGTTCGCCCCGGCCTGCCTGCTCTCATCAGCCGGCCGGCGTGCGATGACTTGAATTTACATCCCTCTCCTCCAAGGGGCAAGGGAAGTCAATTCAAGCAAATCTTCCTGCTTTACTTCGACCGTTTGTAGAACGGCAATGAAACAATTCGCGCTGAAGCCTGCCGCCCCCGGATTTCAATCTGTATCTCACGGCCCGTCTGGGCGGAACCTGGCGGAACGAAAGCCATGCCGATATTCTTCTTGACATACGGAGCGGGGGAGCCGCTGGTGACGATGCCTACTTTCTTCCCATCGATCCAAACCGGATAACCATCGCGCGCCGGGGCGCGATCGATCATCTCAAATCCGATCAGCTTCTTGGGCACTCCCTCGCTACGCTGCCGCAGCAGGACGTCCCGGCCGATAAAGTTCCCCTTCTCGAGTTTCGTAATCCAGCCCAGGTTGGCTTCGAGAAGGGTGGTCTGCTCATCCAGTTCGTGCCCGTAGAGTGCAAATCCCGCTTCCAACCTCAGTGTGTTGCGCGCGCCAAGCCCCGCGGGAATCAACCCCTCTGCCTTGCCCGCGTCCAACAACGTGTTCCACAAATGCTCGGAGGAGGCCGGGGGGAAATAGAATTCGAACCCGTCCTCACCGGTGTAGCCGGTCCGTGCCAGAATGCCATCAACGCCGGCGCAACGGGCTTGCCGGAACCAGTAATATTTCAAATCCTTAGGATTTGGCTCCGTCACTTTTGCCATGATCTCCAGCGCGCGCGGACCCTGCAACGCAATTTGCGAGTATTGCGCGGAAACATTTTGCACCTGCGCGCCAAATGTATTGCATTGAGCCACCCAGGCATAGTCCTTGTCAGTGTTCGCAGCGTTCACACAAATAAAATAATGGTCCGCTGCAAACCGGTGTACCACGCAATCATCAATGGCGCTGCCGCTCGGCAGCATCAGCGCGCTGTATTGGGCCTGAAAATTCTGCAAGTGGGAGGCATCGTTGGAGGTTACGTGCTGCAGCAGCGCCAGAGCCTGGGGGCCCCGGACTTCGATTTCGCCCATGTGGCTCACGTCAAAGATCCCGGCGGCCGTGCGCACGGCAAGGTGCTCGCGGGTTATGCCGGAGTATTCCACCGGCATATCCCAGCCGCAGTAATCCACCATCTTGGCTCCACTCGCCCGATGGATGGCATTAAGGGCTGTGCGCTTTAGCGCCTCTCCCGCGGTAGCGACCAAGTAAATCCCTCCAATTAAATCGAGAAAACGTTGACAGAAATTCAACCTAACACAGTCATTGCAAACCGGTCAAGGCAGGCAGGGTGGCGACGCCGTTTGCCGTGGCGGCGGCTTTACGCCATCATCTCTGCTCTTTCGGGGCGGCCTCGCTCCGTTCGCGGTTTGATTTTGTCAGCGCCTGGCGTCAGAATAGCAACCAGGAATCCAATCCTGAAAGTGAGGCGCGAGCCATGGGGTACAAGGAATTCAAGTGCGGAGTTTGCGGCCGACTCGAGGATCGCTGCGATTGCATCAAGTATTGCGCCCTCTGCCAAACGGATTATCGCGTACGCCTCACCGAAGACGGCCAATACTACTGCGCTGACTGCCGGGAAGCATGTGGCTACAAAACCCAGGAAGAGGCTTGAGACTATTCTCATCCCCGCTAATTCCACAGGGGCAAGGGCTGTAAATTCAAATCCAGGGCTTTCACCAAGCCCGATTCTTCATCGCAACAGCATTGCGTTTACCCGGGTGCGCCTGTAACATCGAGCGTATGTTTGCGGCCCGCCCATCGCTGGCCTGGAAGATCGCGACGGCCAATATCTTCCTCGCCCTCTTCGCGGTGTTGCTGGCAGGGATGCTGCAATACCGCAAAGAACGGCACATCCTTGCTGCCACCATGCGCCAGGAATTGGCACAGGTGGTCACCAGCGGCGCTCTGCTGATTGACGGCGAAAGAGCGGAAAGTCTATCCCCAGCCCCTACTCCTGCCGCGACTGCCCCTATTTCCCGGGTTTTCCGTTCCCTGCTGATTTCCAGCCCTGAGGTGGACCGCATTTACGTGTTGGGCCCGGGTCCGGATGGTGAACCCCGATTTCTGATGGGGCAGGGGATCCTGACCGACGACGGCCCGGGATCCAAACTGTCTGCCCATGCGCGGGAGTGCCTGGAGCGCGGCATTCCCGTCACCACCAATGTTTACGATGATTCCGATGGACAGTGGCTTTCCGCCTTTCACCCGCTGCGTGACCGTCAAGGACGGGTGGTGGCGGTTCTGGGTGCGGACCTGCGCGCCTCTGACCTTCAGGTGGAAGCGCGGGAGCGGCTAAAGTCCACGTTGCTTTCAGGATTTGCCGCGGCGGGGTTGGCTGTTCTCCTCAGCTTCTTCCTGGCGCGAAGCGTGACCCGTCCTTTGAAATTAATGGCGGAAAGCACTTCCGAAATTGCCGCAGGGAATCTCAACATCTGCCTGAACATACACAGCCGCGATGAAGTGGGC
>CAYTMD010000396.1:0-6318 GCA_964438685.1 uncultured Acidobacteriota bacterium | reverse complement strand
TTAGCCAGGACGCAGAGCTTGTTGACCTTGTCATTCGAGCCAAGCTTTCTTGCTATGAGCAGAAGGCGAATCGGCAAGGCGGGAAAATCAGCGATCAGCTTGCGGATCACCGGTGCGGCGGGGTCCAACTCGTTCGTGACGGCAAACAGAATTTCGTATTCGGGATAATCCTGCCGGCAGAAACTGGCGAAGTTCTCGTAAGCCTCGGGGTCGAGTCCGTGAACCGGTTTGAGGATGCTTACCGGTGGAGTGAAGGTGCGAGGTTCTGCCTTGTGTCGGCGGAAAAAGCTGCGGGCCGCGAAGATGACCAGCAAGTAGGAGAGCGAAGGCAGTATCGCTGCGCCGAGGATCCCCCACCTTATAAAACTTAAAAACAAATCAGACTCCTGTTACCCTAAACACACCAGTGCCACGCCCACGGAAACCAGGCCGATTCCCATCCAGCGCGGCGGTGTGAGTTGCTCGCCGAGGAGATACTTGCCCCCCAGCGCCCCTGTAACATAGCTCAATGCCGTGGCGGGAACAACAAAGCTTACCGCTTCCCACGAAAGCAAGGCGAGCAGCGAACAAAACGCCAGGGTCATCTGGGCAATGCCAATCCACATCCAGCCCTCGCGGAAAGCCCGGCCCAAAAAGCGCAAAATTACCATGGGCGAAAAACTGTGTACTTCCCCCAAACGCTTCATGGCATGGGCCACGGCAATGTCTCCACCCGTACCGGCAAATACCAAGACTGCAAGAGCAATGGCAGTGCGCATGCTATTCCTTACTCGTCGTGTTCGGAGGTGTGCGTCCCACGAACACCACTCCCAAACAAATCAGCGCTATACCCGTCCAGTGCAGCGCCGTCACGCTCTCTCCCAACACGAAATGCCCCAGCAATGGAATGACCGCATACATGCACGCGGTGGCCGGCAAAACATAACTGAAATCCGCCCAGGATAGTACCAGCATCATCGACGCGAGAAACAACAGCATACTCAAAATGCCGAGCCATATCCATGCGCTGGAGAAAATTGCCACAAAATCCGACCTCATTGCGGCCAACGTCAAACCCTGCAGGGCGCCGATCCGCTTCATTCCAATGCTGAAAAACAAGTTTCCTGCGGAACTGAGAATTACAAGAAGCACCACCATAATGAACGTCTTGAGCTTAAAGGTTTTAGGTGGTGTCATGAAGGTGCGGTCTGGTGTTCAGCGCGAGAGTGGATGGCTATGTTTTGCCCTCTATCTGGTTGTCCTTTCAGAAATAAGGATCGCTGGGCTTACATCCGATCATCGCCAAGTCGACTCTCATTTCCATCTTACCCGAAACAGGGCGATCAACATAGTATTCAACAAGGCAATGGGATTATGAGAGGCCGGCGCGCGCGCATTCAACCCCAAAGGGGCGCTCTGACAAAGCCCAGGCCAACGGCCCATAAGCGTTAACCTAAGGCCGCGACCGTAGCAGCCGCATAGCGGCGTAAGATCGTAGCCCACGGCGTAGGCCGTGGGTCAAGGGAGAGCCCCCGCGACGAGCCCCAGAGGGGCGAAAGAAATAAATCGCGGCGAGCAGGGCGAAACCCCAGGATTGTCGCGGCCAACGCCCAGGGTCCCTTTCTTTCGCCCCTCTGGGGCTGGCGTTCATCGCGCGCGCTTGACCCTTACGCCGTGGGCTACGGTCTTCCGGCCCTCCGGGCCTGTCATCAATTCAGGCGGAAGCCTTAGGTTAATGCCAATGGCCTTGGGGGGTAAAGGACAGCTACGCCCACAAGCCCTGAAGGGGCGGGATAAAAGCCGCGGAGGCGCAAAGAAAACAAGCCTCTATTCTTTGCGTCTTTGCGCCTTTGCGTGAGATTGTTTATTCTTTCACAGCATCACAGAGGATAGGACCCTGAAGGATCGGGGGCAGGCTGCCCGCGCTACGCGGGCGGAACCGGCGTCTCCGCCTTTATTTCGCGGGCGATGCTGCGGCGCTGGGGGTTTTGGCCCAGGCTTTCTGGAAAAACCTCAGCCAGTTGCCATGCATAATGCCTTCCACATCGGCTTCCTTATACCCACGTTTCCTCAGCAGGTCCGGAATCATCTGCAAATCTGCGATGGTGTTCAATTCCCGCGGTGATTGTTCAGTGCCGAACCCGCCATCCAAATCGCTGCCGATCCCGGAATGCCGCGCATTGCCTGCCAATTGGCAGATGTGATCGATGTGGTCGATGACCTGTTCCATGCTTACCAGGGAATTTTCGGTTTTGCCCGCCAAATAGTTGGGGTGGAGCATCCAGGAGTCAAAGGCTGCTCCAATCACCGCGCCGCGCTCCACCAAGGCCCGAATCTGCTCGTCGCTAAGCTGGCGATCACCCGGCACCAGTGCCCGGCAGTTGTGATGGCTGGCCAACACCGGGCCGCCGTACACCTCCAGGGCCTGCCAGAAGCTTTCATCGGCCAGGTGGGTAACGTCCAGGATCATTCCCACCGTTTCCATCGCCGCCAATAATTCCTGCCCCTTCGCCGTCAGGCCTCCCGGCACACCGGTTCCGTGCGCGTAGTAGCTCACCCCATAGTGGACAGGCTCAACCACCCGCAATCCGCGCTCCCACCAAAGTTTCACATCGCCCGGTTCAAGAATCGGGTCAGCGCCTTCCATGGCCAGGATGTATCCGGTTGGTGTTCCGCTGCCGCCTGTGCGCTTCCACTCCGCCACGTGTGCTTCCACTGCTGCCCAATCTCGCAGCATACGCATATGCCCCTGCGACTCCATAAGGCGGTAGTACTCCACTTGGCCCACGCCCATCGCCGAAGCAATCTCGCGGCTGGGATAGTCGAGCAGAGGATCCTTGAGCTTGCTGCAACGCGCCAGGACGGTCGCCACGCACACGGCCACTCCGGCTTTCTGCAATTCCGGGAACGACACTGTGTTGTGGCCGCGCTTGCGATCTTTCATGCCCTCTTCCGAGCGGCGGATTTCCGCGATGCCCTTGGTCAAGTCGCGCCGCCAGTTGAGGGCGTTCCAGGATAAATCGAGATGCGAGTCAACGATCATCATGGCGGTTTCCATGGGTTTCCTTTGTTCAGCTCAGGCAAAAGCCGGGGCATCATCCGCGCCGTCCAAATCAGCAAGTCAGTTGGCGCGCACGGCTGGGCATGGCGTCAGGTTACCACCCAGCGAATCGACAGATGAGAAGCCAGCCCCGCCTATGATAACCGAGCTTAATGTCCGTGAACCACAAAACAAGGTGGTGTTCTTGTCTGCGAAGGAGCTCGCAAGGTGAGGGTGAGGCAATGCCCAGGCAAACGGCCCATAAGCGGTGACTTAAGGCACAACGCTTCAGGTGGACCCCTGCCAGCAATCCCAGGCGTTGCTAATCAACGGTACCGGTCTTTTCAGGAAACAGTCCCGGCATCCAGCGTGAGGCCAGCGCTGCCGGAAAAACGAGGTGAAGCGGTGCGCGAGAGCTGTCGGACGCGAGCACGCCCTTTTCGAGAAGTGCCGATACAATGCGCCGCGCCTGGCGTTCGCCCGCCCCCACAACGCCACCCGCGTCCCTGCGAGGCAGTTCCCCGCGGTAAAGCACCGCTTCAAGGATATTACCTGACCTCGGGGGCAGCGCTCCCAACCGGATTTCTTCATCCGCCCACGTCAGGATGCGCGCCCGCAAATGCTCCGGCTGCATCAGGCTTTCCATAAATGTGACCTGATCGATGCAGGTGCGGAGAAAAAATTCGGCAAAATCAGCCAGGGCCTCGTCGCTAAGATTTCCGCGGCCATCCAAATCATTCCGCCGCGTCTGGTCGCAAGCGGCCAAGTGTCTCTTATAGGCCTCCACGTTGCGCGCCAAGCCGCGAGCTACAGACCAGACGGCGCCGGTGTCAAGCGTCTCCAGCAGCATGGCATGAGACATCAAACGTGCCACGCGTCCGTTGCCGTCGCAAAACGGATGAATCCACACCAGGCGATGGTGCGCCGCCGCAGTGTTCAGGATGGAACCTGTCTTGCCGAGTTGGCCGTAAGCGTCCTCGAAACGCTTCATGAATCGAGGCACCGCTCCGGGGCTGACGGCGACATGATTTCCGACCATTACATCCCGCCTGCGCAATTCACCGGGGACCACGCGCACGCGTTCTCTCGTGACGGGGTGCTCCACCCAAAGCAGACTTTCCGGCAGCAGTCCGCCAAAGCGCCGATGGATTTCGCAAACACCATCCGTTGTCACCGCCCGCCCCTTCAAGCCGCCGCCATCGATCCATTTCTGGACGGTAATATGGGCCATCGCTTCAATCTGAAGATCGCGCTTCCGCGCGTCCGTCGTGTAGTCGTTTTTCAGTGCCCGCTCGATATCGACGGGATGGGTGTCGTGCCCTTCGATGAGGTTACTGTAATAGCAGTTCATCGCCCGCACCAGATCGGCGAGCGAAGCCAGCAAACTCTCCGGCAGGCTCCGGCGAAACCCCGCTGCCTTTTGCGCCAAATCGAGGGTAAGGTCGGCGAGGCGACTGCGGAATCGAGAGTCCTCCCCGACCAGTAAAGGTTCCATAATCGAAGTCAGCTCACCGCGGTCTTCCGGTATTTTGATGTCCGATTTCATGTCCGCTTATATGTCCCCTTACAAGGCTTAAATAACAAGTATATTTTACTTAAAGATGATTTAATTTAAAAGACAAATATGACCGTTAAAAAGTCCGATTAAAAGTCCGCATGTTGGAGCGCTTGCTGAGGACAAATGCTGACGGCTTTCGCGCACTGCCGGAGTTGGGTGACATCCCTCTTTCCGGCTGGCCGGCTGGCCAGATCGAGCCGAGTTCTGTGACTCGCGCGTTACCGGACTCAATCCATGGCTAAGAGGGAGGAATCGTTCAAGCAATAGAAGCGGAAGCTTGACCATGGCCATTGATCGGGTCAGGCGACCAATCGCGCGGTTACGGGGTTATGGTGCATGTAATCTGGTTTCTCCATTTGCTTCTTGTGCGTGAAGACGTTGAAAGGAACGTAACGCCTCTGCCCGACGCGGTAATAGCAATCGCTGTGGACGCGGGGCGGGAGGCGCAGACGGGCCAGCAGGGTGCGGCACCGGGGATTACCTTGATTGCGGGTCAGGGCAGCGATAATCTGTTGCGCCGTCCGCTTCTTGAGTTCCTGGAGGAAGCGGACCGTAGCGTTGGCAGGCTCGGGCCTGATCAGCAGGTGAAAGTGATCGGGCATCAAGACCCAACCGTCAGAAGGAGTCCCATTTCCTTCCGCACTTGGCCGAGGACGTCGACGAAGATTGCGCAGAATCGCTGGTAAGTAAATAGCCGCCGGCGGCGATAGGTGCTGGTGGTGATGAACTGCAATTGGCCGCGCTCGAAATGGTGTCCGTAAACCGGCGTGCAAACTCTATCGACAGATGCGGAGCGAAGCGTGAATCGCAGAACTGAGCTCGCCCTGCGCCAGCCTGCCAATTCCGGTAGAGCCAGATGAAATTACGCCGCTCGATTAATAACGGGGGAACAATATGACGCCGAATCAGTCCATCGAGATACAGCTTGTGAACGGCAACGGTAACCCAATTGCAGTCGCAAACGTGTTGATGAACATTTATTTCTTTACGAAGGGTAATTTCAGATATTCGTTTGGCCTGGGTCTTACTGATGCGAACGGGCGCTTGTACGCTTCCTACGCTGATATCGAGCGGCGAAGGAAAGAAAATTCTGAGTTCTGGGTCATGGATTACAATACGGAACTTGACGACTGTGATCCGCAAGTCAAGATCTTTGTCCCGTCGGAACAATATCTGCGAGAAGCCAACGAAAGAGCTCTCCGCGCCTTCGGCGAACCACCACAGTGGGCAAAGAGCTGGCCTGCCAACGCTCGCTTAAAACTGCGGAATGAAGAAACGTACGTCAAATTAAAGGAATCGACTACACACGTTGATATCCCGGCGCAGCCGGAGGGAGAAAAGCTGTCAGGTAGTGCGCCGGGATAAACCGGCATGCAGTCGAGCGGCGTAGCGCAGAGTTATTTGTCGCCGAGACAAATTACTCTGCGGTACGTTCCAGAGAATTCACGAGGCTCGCCAATGATGCGACCTCAAATGACAACCTCAAATGTCGTGCTGCCCGGGCGGATTCAAGGCGTATAATGCGCGGCATGTCGCGACTCCGGCGCCTGGTGCTATCGGACCATTGGTTCTTCATTGCCTGCGGCGCTTTGCCTTGGCGCGGGGTTTTGTTGGAACGGTTCGTAAACAGGCGATAGAACTTTGAGGATATTGTCAAAAGATGAAAGCCGCAGAGTAGTTCCAAAAGGCGGAACAACTCTGCGCTACGCCGCTCGGCACAGCAGGGTTGGTCTTTATACAA
>CAYTMD010000395.1:0-6336 GCA_964438685.1 uncultured Acidobacteriota bacterium | reverse complement strand
TTATTTTAACGCCTATGCCCCCGGCCCCTCTCCCCCAAGGGGGCGAGGGGAGAGGAAATTCAAATTTACAACCCTCGCCCCTTTGGGGGAGAGGGTGGCCCGCAACCGGCGCCTTCATCAGCCGGGGCGGGACGGGTGAGGGGGTCGCCCTGGGACCTATTGCCACTTAGTAGTCTGAAACCCATTAAGTGAACAGCATTGGACCTAGCCTGGACTTCTCGCCACAGGCACGGTGAGCAACCCCCTTTCTTTTCATCAACATCTTGGAAAGAATGGTTTAACTCGTTTGTTTTCATGAATATCATGGAAAGGCCAAAAGTTGACATTTTTTCTATATGTGTTTTCAACAACTTAAAGAAGTTTTGCCTCAAATTTTACCCTTTTTTTTCGCGCCCAGGGTCACCGAAGAATCACTTAAGTCATTTGATTTCAGTGGCATAAATTTTGCAAGATTTTTGCGATTCATCGCTAACCCATTTTGTTTCTTGTACATCTTGGAAGGCCACGCCTTTCTTTCCATCCGCCGTTCCGTTATTTCAAGCTAACTATATTTAATTTTAATGAGATACGATTTTATGACATTAAGACAGTAAACGAATAACCCTTTTTGTTTCTGATACATCTTGGAAAGCCGCGATAAGCGGGCCATCCAAAACCAACTCCACGCCCAGCCGATGGATCGATGGGACAATGAACTGGTGAACCGATTGGGGTCCGATTTGCCCCGCACGATCGCGTAATTTGTGCGGTAAGCCCGGCCGATTGTTGCCAATGACAGCGCCGCGGGTTCATTTATGATGCAAAAAGCCGCACCTGCAAATCGACATATTGTCGTATCATCCTTTGTTTTCTGGCACATAGCCGGATCGACCTTCATTTTTGACATCTTTATGCTGATTTTCTTAGGGCGTGCGTCAGGAAGGGAGTGTCTTGCCGGGGCCGCAGTGCGCCAAGCCTTCATTGCCTATCTAGCCTATACTTAATGGGCTACATTGTCAAGACGGCAATTTGTCCGGCACGGAGGCATGATGGTCTCGGACCATTCCAGAACGTAGTTGGCCTTCCCCCCTTTTGCGTCCAGTTCCGCGAGTGGTTGGTACGCGAGGTGGAAGTACTTGGCATCGTGCATTGTGACCTTGTCATTTCTCCCCACGGCCAACCCTAACCGCCACTTTCTTGTACTCCAGCAGGAAGAGTGGAGCGACGGGAATCGCGCCCGAAGTTCCTCTCTCCGACGCAAATGGTAATTGAGGTGGATGGTCGGGTCGCGCTATACTCCCGTTTGAATCCTCAGTTAGGAATGAACTTGCGAGAACAAGCCGCGAAGCGGGGTTTACTGATCCCTGTGTTGGCGGCGGCAGGCCTCCTGGCCGCCACAGTAGTTATGGGAGGCGTGATGCTGCAGAGTGCGCTGCACGCACAGCCTCCACAGCCCCCTGTGGCCGCCATCCCCGTGCACTTCACGGATGTGCGCCAATCTGCTGGAATCACCTTTCAACACGACGCCACCATGAGCGAGGAAAAAAATTACATCGAGACGATGGGCAATGGTGTGGGTTGGATCGATTACGACCAGGACGGGTTGATGGACCTCTACTTCGTCCAAACGACTGGGACGGAGTGGTATAAGCCCTCACGGCCGCTGCGCTCGGCCCTTTATCACAACAACGGTGATGGGACCTTCACTGACGTCACGGAAAAAGCCGGAGTGGGCACCGAGGGCTTTTACGGCCAGGGAGTAGCTGTGGGGGATTATGACAACGATGGTTACCCCGACATGCTGGTGACCGGTTACGGCCACGCGATCCTCTTTCACAACAATGGCGACGGGACGTTTACGGATGTAACGGCCAAGGCGGGAGTAGCGGACGAAGGAAACTGGTCTACGAGTGCGGGGTGGTTTGACTACGACAAGGATGGGTATCTCGACCTGGTGATCTGCAATTACATCCAATGGTCGCACGAAAACAATCTTTGGTGTGGGGAACACAAGCCTGGTTATCGCGCCTATTGCCACCCCGATAACTATCGTGGGCAAAGGATGAAACTCTATCACAACAACCACGATGGGACTTTTACCGACGTAAGTGATGCGTCGGGTGTGGGCAAGCCGGAAGCAAAGGGTATGGGTGTTGTTCTGGCTGATTTGAACAATGACGGCTGGCCTGACATCATGGTGGCCAACGATACTTGGCCGAATTTTCTCTTCCTCAATAACCACGATGGGACATTCCGCGACGTCTCCTTCACCTCGGGAGTGGCGGCCAGCGAAGATGGAAAATATGAAGCCGGCATGGGGGTGGATGCTGCCGACGTCGATGGTGAAGGCTGGCTCAGCATTTATGTTACGCACCTTGATCTTGAACTGAACCGCCTCTATCGCAATAACCGTGATGAGTCATTTGACGATGTCACCTTCAGCTCCGGCCTGGGCAACAAGGCCATACTCCTGAGCGGCGTCAGTGCCAAGATGTTCGATTACGACAACGACGGCTGGATCGATATTTTCCAGGCGAATGGCAGCATGCTTGACAACATCCGCTTGTACCACTCGGAGGAATCCTGGAAGGAACCCAAGCTGATGTTCCGCAACCTGGGCGCGGGTAAGTTTGAGAAGGTGTCAGAACAATTGGGCGCCGACTTCATGAAGCCCACTGTGGGCCGGGGGACTGCTGTGGCGGATTTCGATAACGACGGTGACCTGGACATTGCCGTCTCCAATAGCAATGCCTTTCCGCAATTGCTGCGGAACGATGGAGGCAATGCCAACCATTGGCTGGAGGTCATGCTGGTGGGGGTAAAGTCCAACCGCGACGGCCGCGGTGCAGCCCTGAAACTTGTTTCCGAGGGATTTGTCGAGTATCGGCAAGCGCAGGGAGGAATGGGTTACATGTCGGCGCAGGACCCGCGCATCCATTTCGGGCTGGGGCGAAGGAAGGCCGTGGGTTCCCTGGAAATTACCTGGCCCAGCGGAGTTGTGGACAAGCTTGCCAACGTGCCAATCGACCAAACCATTACTGTGAAGGAAGGCGTGGGGATTGTCCCGAGGAATTTCCCCAAAATCAATTGGAAGTGATATGAAACTCTCACGGCGCAATTTGCTGGGTTCTTCTGCAACTATTCTGGGGTCAGGGATTATTGAAGCCCTCGCTACGCCGCTGTGGCGATGGACCGGGACTCCCGTGCTCCAGGCAACACCTGTTCCTCACCCGGAAGCGTCCTCGTCCGTAACTTTTGTAGATGTGGCCAGGGAGGCAGGTCTCAACGCTTCCAATGTCTGGGGTGGGGTTAAGCGCAAGAAATACATCGTGGAAGCCAAGGGCAGCGGGCTGGCCTTTTTCGACTACGACCAGGATGGCTGGCTCGATATCTACCTTACCAATGGCGACCGGCTGCCCGGCGAAGAACCCTACCCTGACGGTAAGACTCCCACGCAACACCTTTATAAGAACAACCGTGACGGCACGTTCACGGACGTCACAGAAAAATCCGGCCTGACCCGCACCGGATGGGGCACGGGCGTTTGTGTGGGTGACTACGACAATGACGGATGGGACGACCTGTTCTGCTGCTATTGGGGTCACAACGTGTTGTGGCACAACAACGGCGATGGCACTTTTACGGATGTGACCAGGAAGGCGGGGTTATGGGAAGACCGCATCCGCTGGGGCTCCGGCTGCACCTGGCTTGACTACGACCGCGACGGATTCCTGGATCTATTCGTGTGCAATTACATTGATCTGGACCTGGAGAAAGTCCCGGTGCCGGGGCAGACTGGCTATTGCCAATGGAAAGGCATCCCGGTGGTGTGCGGCCCGCGCGGCCTGCCGGGCGGAAGCAACATTCTCTACCACAACAACGGAAACGGGACCTTCACCGATGTATCAGAGAAGGCGGGCATTCTGAAGCCGGGACCGCGCTATTCCATTACGGGCGTCTCCTACGATTTCGATAACGACGGCTGGCCTGATGTCTACGTAGCGGTCGATTCCGAACCCAGTATTCTGTTCCATAACAAACACGACGGGACGTTTGAAGACATTGCGGTCATGGCCGGGTGCGCCTACAACGAGGACGGGCAGGAACAGGCCGGCATGGGGATCGGCGTGGGGGATTACGACGGTGACGGCTGGCTGGACATTTACAAAACCAACTTCACCGATGACACGCCTGATCTTTATCACAACAACGGAGACGGGACATTCACGGATATGACGTTCGTAGCGGGCTTGGGCGTCAACACCCAGTATGTGTGCTGGGGCACAGGCTTTATGGACTACGACAATGATGGGTGGACAGACATCTTCCAGGTCAATGGCCACGTGTACCCGGAAATCGTGGACTACCACCTGGATGCACAATTCGTTTCCCCCCGGGTCGTCTATCGCAACCTCGGAAATGGAAAATTCAAGGACGTATCCAAGGACATGGGACCAGGAGTGGCCGCACGATATTCCAGCCGCGGCTGCGCTTTTGGCGACTTCGATAACGACGGCGACGTGGACGTGCTGGTTCTCAACATGAACGATTATCCTTCCCTCCTGCGGAACGACGGTGGCAACAAGAATAATTGGATCACCATCAAATTGCTGGGCACCCAATGCAACCGGACGGCCATCGGCGCGCGCGTGCGCGTGGTGACCGGAAAGCATGCGCAAATCGACGAAGTCCACTCCGGCACAAGTGTGATGTCGCAGAGCGACCTGCGCCTGCATTTTGGGCTGGGAGAATCTTCGCAAGTGGACTTAATCGAGGTAAAGTGGCCCACCACTCAGAAGGTGGAGAGGTTCACGAATATTGCCTCCAACCAGTTCCTCACTATTAAAGAAGGCGCGGGAATTACCAAACGTGAAACGCCACCCCGTGCCAAGCCCTGACGATTCCCACCAGGATGGTTGAGCCCGCTCGTGCTCAACTTGTCGCCTGTGGATCGGAAGCCAATCCGGAATTCCTACCTGAGTTTAAGAAGTACAACCGGTGAGGTGTCATTCCCGGCGCGATCGAAGGAGATAACTCCTGCGGCGCCGGGGAAGCCGGATATTCCGGCGAGTGCGTCGCGCAACCGCGCCCGGTTGGGGCCGGACCGGCAAAGGGCGGCGGCGAGAATACGCACGCCATCGTAGGCTTCCGCTGCGCCAAGGCCGGGCTCAGTGCCGTAGAGCTTTTGGTAGCGTTGGCGGAATGCCCTCCACGCCTCCGGGCTTTCCGCCGAGGCAATCCACTGGTTGCCGTCCTGGCTGGCACACGTTGGGCAGGGAAGTTGGCCGTTGTTGCCTGGATCACCTTCCGCCGCTCTGGCGCACAGGTAAACAGGCACAGTGGGCAGTGAATTGCGTATTCGTGCGGTCAGCAGGTTGGCGGCGGCAGCGTCTGTCCAGATGACGATTGCCTGTGCCGTTTCCAGTCCCTTCATCGCCGCCTGCCCCGGTAATTTCCCCGACTCTATTATGATGCGAGTGGGCGCAGGGGTGCTCATCTCGCGCGCTGCTTTGGCGAATTCATCGCCTCCAATGCGGCCATCGCGGTCGTCCTGACTCAGCAGCACCACGCGCTTAAATTTCCTGGTTTGGTAAATGTCTAGGGCGAACGCATGCGCCTGCGCCGTGTCGGTAGTGCCCATCCGGAAGATCCACGGTAGATTGATTTCCGTTGTGGTGGTGTCGGTGGAAAGCGTCAACACCGGCACGCCTATTTTGTTTCCCACCTGCTCGGCCAAATGCGCGGTGCCTCCATCTGACGAGGTGATCAACGCCACCGCCCGATCATCAAATACCATCTGTACAACTTGCTTGGAGGCCTGGCCCCACGGGCCGCTCTCGTCGCGGGACACGAGACTCAAGCGATTGCCACCGGGAAGGCCGAGCGGGGAGGACGCGTTTATTTCATCGATCGCCATCTGGGCAGCACGCCGCAGAGCATCGCCTTCCGCCTGCTGAGAACCGGAAAGCGGGGCAAGCAATCCGATTCGGATTTCTGTGCCTGCCAAATCGTGTCCAGCATCGCGCCCCGGGCCACTGTAATTCACCGCATTGCGGTCAATGGCGGCGTAGGGAGCAGCGGATGGAGACTGTGCGAAGGAAAGGGCAGAGAAAGGGCTTAGTACGCAGAAGGCAGTGCACAGCAAGCAGAAGAGCAAGTCAAAAGTCAAAACGCAAAAGTCAAAAGGCAAAAGTGGCGGCCCAGGCCTTTTGAATTTGCCGTTCCGATAATTGAAACCAATACTACCTTGCATCATCGCCGTCCTGCACTTTTGCCTTTTGCTCTGGCCTATGACTACTTCTGCAACACTTGGGTTTTGACCCCCTCACCCGTCCCGCCCCGGCTGATGACGGCGCC
>CAYTMD010000394.1:0-6358 GCA_964438685.1 uncultured Acidobacteriota bacterium | reverse complement strand
GAGCAAATTGGCTCGTTCGTCTTCAACGTGATTCTTGGCCACGTGCCCAAGATGAATCTCGACGAGGCTTTCGAGCAGCAGAATGCCATTGCCACGGCAGTCAAGCAGGAGTTGGATGGCGTGATGGCAGGCTTTGGCTACGGAATTGTTAAGGCGTTGGTGACCGACATCATCCCTGACCCCAAGGTCAAGGCTGCCATGAATGACATCAATGCCGCGCGCCGCGAGCAGGAAGCCGCCAATGCCCGGGGCGAAGCAGAGAAGATCCTGAAGGTGAAACTGGCGGAAGGTGAGGCGATGAGCAAGCAACTCCAGGGACAGGGCATCGCCAACCAGCGTAAGGCCATTATTGATGGCCTGCGGGAATCGGTGGAGACGTTCAAGGCGGGAGTTGAGGGCACGTCGGCAAAGGACGTCATGATGCTGGTCCTACTGACGCAATACTTCGACACCCTCAAAGAGATCGGCGCGTCAGCCCATTCCAATACCATCATGATGCCCCATAGCCCCGGCGGCATGGTGGACTTCTTCCAACAAATCCGCAATGCGGTCGTCCTGGGCGACGTCATCGGTGGCACCTCGCAGAGTGCTTCCGGAGCCGCCAAGCCCGACACACAAGCATGAATTGACCTTGACCGCGGGCGGCAAGCTTCACATGGCCGTAACAATTCGTTAACGTTGTTACGGCCATGATAGCTGTTTGTAGATATTTCAAATCCCCACAAAATTTGCCGGTTCCGCGCCGCCCGAGGAGAAGACTATGGCCATTGAAATCAAGGAGAATGAGCTGCGCGGTATCATTGTCCTAGAGCTGTCAGGCCGCCTGGTGTTGGGCCAGGAGAGCATGGACTTCCGCGGCAAAATCAAAGAGGTGCTGGACAAGAGCGATTGGATCAAGGAACGGTGGGGATGGAACACGCGCATTATCCTCGACCTGCGTGACCTGAGTTTTATCGATAGTGCCGGCCTCGGCGCTCTGGTCTCCGTCCGCGCGTCGGCCGCAAACCGCGGCGCTGGAATCAAGCTGGCCAACCTGACCAAGAAAATCCACGATGCCTTGAGCATCACAAAACTGGTCACCGTCTTCGACGTATACGACAGCGTGGAAGCGGCGGTCAATGCCTATTCCCAGGCTGAGCCGGCCCCAGGCGTGGCGCCCATTCAATCCTAGGTGCGCTACTTCTTCATCAAATCCAACACCGCGCTGGTCATCGACTTCACCCCGGTGCGGAGCGTCGGCTCGGCAACGGGCGCCCACAGATTGGAGTGCAGCCCCGGCAGCGGCACGCCGGTGCGGTGGCTCTCCGCCAGCTTTGGCCCATCCACCGCCCCCAGGCTGAATTGGCAAATGGGAATCTGGCGATTCTCCAGTCCGAATCGGCAGAAATCCTCACTGGCCATGACCGCCGGCATTTCCACAACGTTATCCGCCCCCAAAGCTTTTTTGAAAACTTCGGCCAGACGCAGCGTGAGCGGCGGATCGTTATACATTGCCGGTGTGTATTCGCTATCGCTGGCAATGACCGACGGGGCGCGTGATGCAGGAATGCCGTCAGCCGTGGCAATGCCCTGTGCGATACGGGCAAGCGACGCCAGAATATGCTGCCGCACTTCTTCCTTGTAAGTCCGGATGGTGAGCTGCAACCTCACTTCATCAGGAATGATGTTGTAGCGCGTGCCGCCATGAATTGAGCCCACGGTAACCACGGCGGGATCGAAGGGGGAATTCTCCCGGCTCACGATGGTCTGGATCGCCAGGATGAACTGGGCAGCTTCCACAATGGGATCTTTCGCCGCCTGGGGCGCGGAACCGTGGCCGCCGATACCGCGGAGAATGACATTGACAGCCGTCGAATTGGCCATCGCGTAACCCGGCGTGTATCCCACCTTCCCCGCCTCCAACGAGGGCGAATCATGCAACGCCAATACGTAATCGGGCCGCGGAAAACGCGTGTAGAGCCCATCGTCAAGCATCGACTTGGCGCCGCTTATTGCTTCCTCCGCAGGCTGCGCCAGCATCACCAGCGTGCCCTGCCACTGGTCCTTCAATTCCGCCAGCAGTTTCGCCGTACCCAGGAATGAGGTCATATGAATGTCGTGCCCGCAGGCATGCATCACTCCCACCTCGCGGCCGGAATCATCTTTCGTACGGACCTTACTGGCGTAAGGCAGTCCGGTGATCTCTTCCACGGGCAGAGCGTCGAGTTCAGTGCGGACGTAAACGGTTGGGCCAGCACCATTCTTCAATACGCCAACCACTCCATAGCCAACCCATTCCGGGTGCCCGGTGTATTTGCCGATGTGGTCAGTAACGGCGTATCCCAGCGAGCGGAGTTCGCCGGCAACAAAGGCCGATGTCTTTTCCTCGTGATGGGAAAGCTCGGGCGCGGCATGAAGCGATTTATAGGTGGACAGAAGCGACGGCATATCGCGATCGACCAGGCCGTCAAGTTGTGCCTGTTGACTGCGTGCGGTGGAAACTTTTAGTAACGCGCAGAGAATGGTAAGGCAGAGAATGGTGACGCGACGACTCATAACGCCCTCCAGATTGGCTGGTGGTTCTTCGCAGATGATGACCCGATGCTTTATAGAGCACGCCGGCAACGGGCTCCTGCTAGTGTGCCGTCACCTGTAATTTTTTGCAATGAATCGATGCGCATCCCCAATTCTCGCTGTAGGGGCACAAGGCCTTGTGCCCCTACAGCACCAACGGCACTTCGTCGCCTGTGTAAAGAAGTTGAACCAACGTTCTTCCGCAAGAGTCGCAAATACAATTGCATCACTCCCATACCCTCGAGCAACCAGTGAAATGCAAATGACGCAGTTCGGATTGTGGAGGTGGGATACGCTGAGGTTATCATCTCGCAAACCGGGCTGATTGTACATTAGTTGAGTCTTTTCGCGATAGCACTACAATATATTGTGTTGCCAAGAGAAATCATAATCGCCAAGGCAGCACTTTAGTACTGTAGACATAAGTATCGAGGCGAAGTAGTTTTGTAATTACAGGTCCCCCTGGTTCCGGATGACCAGGACGACTTGTGGATGGCCTCGATGAAAGGCGCGTGAACTCGGCGCCGACAGAGAGGGGAAGCAGGTCTGGACGCATGGGCAAACAAGCAAACTCACTGGAGCGCGGATTGGCCAGCATGTCCTTTTGCCCACGGTGCGGTTTGCAACTACCCGAGGGAAGTTCCTTCTGTTATCAATGCGGAGCCCACCTGAGAGAGGGAGAGACGATTACTCCGCAACTCGAAGCGGATGCAACGCCGCCGCAGTTCGGGTTGGCGGGCGCGGGAGAAATAAGTCGATTTACGCCCCACGCGGCCGATGAGCCAATCTGCAGCTTCTGCAAGGGTCCGCTCGATCTCAGTGGGGAATTTTGCGAGATGTGTGGCGCTCCCGTTAGCGAGCCTGCGCCTTCCCGATGGCTTAGACGCGCACCAGTTGCTTCTCCAGTGGTCTCCAAGGAGAGTTCATCACCCAAGCCTTCCGCCGCGAGTCTCGCCGGGCCGCCAACTGCGAACGCAACTTCGCCCTCAGCCGCGCGGTCATACGTGCCATCGCCGTCCGTGCCTTCTCGTCCCGAAGAGAAAGCCTCGAGGACGCCTCCAATAAATACCTCGCCCCACCCACGGGCAGACCCGCTAAGATCGCTGGACAGAAAGCCAGACAAACCCGCTGCGACCGTGCCGCCGTCATCGCCCGCGCCCGTCCCGGCAATTTCGGCCCAGGCGTTCCGGGCGAAGGGTCTGGCTAATGAGGTCCCCAAAAAACCTGTCGCCCCGTTGCCGATAGCCGTGGCCGCTCCGTTGCCCCAGACTGCCGTACCACGAGAAATTGCCGCGCCGCCCGGAACAACCCCGGTCGTTTCCATGCCGCTGCATGTGCCCGTGCGCGGGGGGGAATTATTCCCTGCACAACCGAAAAGGCCCTTCCCCCTTGCCGCGCCTGCCGTTGCGCGTCTCGCCGGGCCGCCACCTGCGAAGGCAACCTCGTCAACAGCCATGCGGTCATACGTGCCCTCGCCGTCCGTGCCTTCTCGTCCCGAAGAGAAAGCTACGAGGACGCCCCCACTAAGCACCCCACTCCCCCCACGGGCAGACCAGCCTGGATCGCTGGACGGGAAGCCAGGCAGAGCCGCTCCGACCCTTCTGGCATCACCGCCCGCGCCCGCCCATGCAACTTCGGGCTTTGCGTTCGAACCGATCGATCTCGCAGTTGAACCCCCCACAGTTGAGGCGGATCAATTGGGGAAAATCGTGTCCGCGCTGATGCATCAAAACGCTGCAGCATCCGAAATCGAGCGCCCGCTGCCGGAAATAACCCCCACTGTTTCCGTGCCGCTGAGCGTGCCCGACGGCAGGGAGGTAGTAATCCCCGCGCGACCCAGGAAGCCCTTCCCCTTTGTTCTCGTCGGAGGGGTCACTGGCTTGCTGCTGGCCATCGGCATGGTGGCAGGCTGGCATCTATTTCATCGGAGGGCGCACAGTGCTGGTGTTGAGAATGTGATGGCGCAGCAGGTATACAAACCCGCACCATCAACTGAAACAGCATCTCCAACCTTGGCGCCCGTAGACACTTCGCCCCCGGCTTCCGAGCTGCCCGAAGAAAGACCGCAGGCACCTGCTCCAGCCAGGAAATCCCGCCGCGTGAAGGCGATTACCGCAGCGAAGCCGGCAGTGCCCGCCACGGATCACCATGCTGCGGAGCTTGTCAGTCTTCAGAATCTCGCCCGCGAGGCCTACGCCAAAGGGAACTATGCCGAGCCTCGCGATGCAAGCGCAATCGCCTATTCGCAGCAAGCGCTGGCGCTGGACCCCTCGAACGGTTTTGCGCGGACGCTTCTCGAAGACAGCATCAAGGGGGGAAAGTACCAGGTCCAACAGGCGATCTTGAGCAAGGACTTCACGACCGCGCATCGAATCGCTGACGCGCTGGCACAACTGCTTCCTGGTGAGAGTGTCGTTGCCGATTTGAAGACTGAAATTGCCAGTGCCGAGAAAGCGCAAGAGGAGTCGCGGCGCGCCAAGCAAGTTCCGGTCGCTGTCCTCAGTTTTCGCGTCTACCACATGCACTCCGGCAAAGCTCCCCCCGACAAAGGATTGTATTGCCGCGGCATGCTGAGTGTTGTTGGCGGGCACCTGAAATATGTCGGCGAGACTGGGCCGGACGGACCGATCCATAGCATCGATATCGCTTGCTCAGAGGTTGTTGAGGTCAAGAAGAACTTTCGCGTCGCTTCTCGAGAGAATGGATTCCACGTTCGCACCGCTTCCAGTAACAACAACTTTGTCCCGGAAGACGGCTTGGCCTCTCATATTTCCGCTCTCGGCTCCGCCTGCTCAAGGTAGGGTCGCGAGGCCAGAGCCAAGGCGCCATGACCAGGGCTCAAGTGGAAAAGGCTCGATTAGCTGCGGCTAGTACCAAGGCGCAACACAGGAGAGATTTCAACAATCCGTCTTGAGTCTTCGCGGTTGAGTTGGATTCTACTCTGTGCGCCACTTCGAAAGAATTTCTAGATAAGCAATCGAATAAATCGTAAAGGCGGGATCTTATGGAAGGCAAGTTGACTCTTTCCTTACTCGGGGACCGTAGGGTTCAAATGGTGTTCACGCCGAGTATTGGTGCTGCTGGAAATTCCAGTCCAATACTGGCCAAAGATACCGGGCAAGCATGGTCTGACCTGGTCACAAGGTTTGGTGTATCCGTTCCCAAGGCTCAGGCTTCCATTGCCCAGCTTCGGCGAAATGGGCATATTGATCTCGCGGTGAGTGTCGATGGCAGGGCGATCGCTATCCTCTATCAATCGCGTTGAATCGACGTCAATAAGCGGTCTCCTGCTTTGCTTGTCACACCACCAATTCTTGCCACGTGGAATCCGGACCATGCGTGAACCGCGTTCTTAGAAGCGCCCATTTCACGTGGCCGTATACCGGGCTCCCCGCCGAAATGCGCTCAGGCTTGCGCCACTGAGGTCGGCACGTATTCTAGCGGACATGCCGCACATTCCAACGGCGGAGTTCGGCCCTCAGATTTGTGAGTTAGTGCCCCCGATGATAAAGAATCCCAGGCCGGAATTTACTAGTCTGCGGCCGGAAGACTGCCACCCTTGGCGACTGTACCTGGATCGCGATGGGCTCAAAATCTAGGTGGCAGACGTCACCAGTCAACCCACAGCCCTCCATTATCTTCGCTTCTTCGGTTGAGGCCGTCTGTTAGGTGTATATTGACCCACCAGCATCAAGAATTCGAAGTACTAGCCAGCGCGGTAGGGATAGCAATAAAGGTGGAGAAGTGACAATGGAATGTCCAAAATGCAAGCAGATTAATCCGCCGGGTGCCATGTTCTGCGACT
>CAYTMD010000393.1:0-6362 GCA_964438685.1 uncultured Acidobacteriota bacterium | reverse complement strand
CGCTCTGGACGCGCGCAATTTCTTCAACACCGCCCCTGCTCCCAAAACCGCCTTCCACAACAACCAGTTCGGCGGCTCGCTGGGCGGACCCATTGTGAAGGGTAAGGCCTTTTTCTTTGGCGATTACGAAGGCCAGCGCGAGACCGGAGGCTTGAACAGCACCGCTTGCGTCCCTTCGGCCAATAACATCGCCCAGGCCGAAAGCGCGCTGAAAGCTCAAGGGATCAGCGTCAATCCCGTTATTGCCGCGCTGCTGAAGCGGAATCCCTGGCCCGCCGCTAATTCCGCCACGCCCGACTCCTGCGCGGCCGTCAACAATGTTTCGGCCACCACCGACATTTTCAATAGTGTGAACAGCCTCATCGCCAAGGCCGACTACAACATCAATCAGAATAACCTGCTGACGGCGCGCTATTATTACTCCACCAGCAGCCAAAGTTTTCCGCTGGGGCTGGGCGGTACCGGTGACCTGCCGGGCTACAACACCGTGACGCCCACCAATGTTAATCTCCTGTCCGTGTCGTATCTCACGACGCTTTCGTCCACCAAGGTCAACGAACTGCGTTTTGGTTATAACCGGTTCTACGAAACCTTCTTTCCCGCGGACAGTACTTTCGATCCCTCCTCCATCGGGCTGGTGACAGGTGCCGCCGCTCAGGACCGCGGTTTGCCCAAGATCAGCGTCGCGGGCTTCACAACCATCGGAGCCACCGGATCTGATCCCCGGGGCCGCACCGATGTGAACTGGCAGTTCATAGATAATTTCTCCTGGAAATTCAACAAACATGCGGTAAAGGTCGGGTACGAGTTCCGCCGCACCTCCGTGTATCAATTTTTCGATGAGGGCTTTCGGGGCAGCCTGTCATTCTCGAGCCTGACGGATTTCTTGCAGGGCATGCCCACGGGCGGCGGAAACATTCTGGAAGGGGATACCAACCGCAACACTTTCCAGAATTCGCACGCCTTCTACGTGCAGGACAGCTTCCGCGCGAGTCACCAGTTGACACTCAACTACGGGGTGCGATGGGACTATTTCGGAGTGATTGGGGAAGAGCACAACCTGCTTTCAAACTTCGACCCGGCCAACGGACTGCGCCAGGTGGGCACGCATGGACTGGGGAGTCTCTACCAGCCGGACAACCGGAATTTCTCGCCGCGCGCCAGCGTGGCTTACGACCTTACGGGCAAAGGCACCACCGTAATCCGCTCCGGCGCCGGGTTATTCTATGACGTTTTCTCGCAGGACTTCTTTCTCGGCCAGGTGCCCTATAACGCTGCCACTCCCGGAGCTGCCTACAACGACATTGGGCCCAAGCCGATACTCTCCAGTGGCGCAGTTACCTCCCAGATCGTTGCCGGTCAACAGGTTTTCAGCAACTTCGGAGCCTCGTCGAACCTGTTCGCCGTGGACCAACATCTCCGCACGCCTTACATGCTCAATTACAACTTGAACATACAGCAGCAGGTGGGCAGCCGTATCGTCTTCCAGGCTGGGTACGTGGGCTCAGAAGGCCATCGGCTATTCCGCTTTCGCGATATCAACCAGCTCGTGACGCCCCTGGCGGAATCTCTCCCCTACCCGCAATTTGGCTACATCAACTACCTGGAGACCTCGGCAAACTCGAATTACAACTCCCTGCAGTCGCAGCTTCGGGTTCGCAATTTCCATGGTGTTGAATCAACGGTCAATTACAACTACTCGCATTCGATTGACAATGCCAGTGACGGCACGGATTTTGAGCCCAATGCCTCGCAACCGAACAACAGCTATCGCCCGGACCTGGAACGCAGCAACTCCAACTTTGACGTGCGCCATCGCTTTACCTGGATGGCCAATTACAAGTTCCCATCGCCCAAGCGCGGCGGAGCCTGGACCAAGCTCGGCGGAGGATGGGCTCTCGATAGTGTCCTGACCTTGCAGACCGGGCAGCCCTTCCAGTTGAACTTCAATTTCAGCGGCGACTACGACGGCACCGGTGAATACTTTGGCCGTCCCGACGTGATCGGCAATCCCTATGCGGGAACCAGCCTCCCCAATGCCGTCGTCAACCTGTCCGCCTTCAAGGTTCCTTGTACCTTCTCGGACGGCGCTTGCGTTCCGGGAACACAGCACACGGGCACGGAGGCCCGCAACTTCCTCTTCGGCCCCCCCTTCAAACAGTGGGACCTTGCTCTCTATAAGGACACCGCGATTAACGAACGGCTGAAGATGCAGGTTCGCGCCGATTTCTTCAACGTCGTCAATCATCCGAATTTTACGAGTCCCTTCCTGCCGACCTTCCTTGCCGCGTGTGACAACTACGGTATTAATCCCAGCACGGGTGCGTGCGAGGGCTTCCTGCCCACAACCGCCACGGGCGATGTGGGAGAAGGCAATCCCTTCATCGGGGGAGGCGGTCCGCGAGGAATCCAGTTAGCCGTTAAGTTTATGTTCTAATCCGTAGCGCGGCGGGGCCGCACCCAAACTGTAGGGCCGAGCAGCGCTCGGCCGGGGAGTTTCCACCTTTCGGTTCACCACCACCCCGTCCGTCGGCTGACGGACACCCCTCCGCATCTGAGGAGGGGAACCGTTAAAACTCCCCTCCTGATTCAGGAAGGGCGGCGCGCTCGCGCCGGGGGTGGTTACCGGTCCGAGGAGCATTAAAAGCCAGATAATTGCGCCTGGACCCGCACCTATCCTCGACTGTTGTCCAGAATCTCGTTTACAACTTTCCAGCTCAAACGCTAGAATGAATTGTAAGCTTGTACACAGTTCGGGCATTTTCAATCGCGTACTTCATGGCTGAGATTCTTGCAATTTATCCCGGATCTTTCGATCCGATCACGAATGGTCACCTCGACTTGATCGAGCGAGGCAGTCAGCTTTTTGATCGGCTGATCGTGGCGGTGCTGACCAATCTCGAAAAGAATCCGCTATTTACCGTTCCCGAGCGCGTGGAAATGCTTCGGGAAACGGCCCATGCGATCCCTAATGTTTCGGTGGATACGTTCAGCGGGTTGCTGGTGGATTACGCGCGGCAGAAGCAAGCAAAGGTCATCTTGCGGGGAATCCGGGCCTTCACGGACTACGAATATGAGCTGCAGATGGCCCTGATGAATCGCAAACTTGCGCCGGATTTGGAAACGGTGTTCCTGATGCCTGCTCTCGCTTACACCTACGTCAGCTCACGCCTGGTGCGGGAGGTCTATCAGCACGGCGGAACAGTTACCTGCCTGGTTCCCCCGCTGGTGGAAGCACGCCTTCATCAAAAGGTTTTTCAGGGCAAGAAATAGAAGTGAGGAGCGAAAAGCTGGAAGCGAGAGGAACGGATCTTCGCCGTTCCATTCTCACTCCTAACTTCCAGCTCCTTGGAGTAAAGGATGCAATTTTCCGAGAGAATTTCGCGGATTTCGGTTTCGTCTACTGCCGCGGTGGTGCAGAAGGCCGATAAGATGCGCGCCAATGGCGTTAAGCTGGTGGACTTTGGCGCCGGCGAACCCGACTTCCCCACGCCTGACCACATCAAGCAGGCCGCCGTCCGTGCCCTGGAGGAGAACTTTACCAAGTACACGCCCACCGGTGGCACGCGCGAATTAAAGGAAGCCGTGGTCAACCGGCACGCCAAGGACTTCGGCTCTACCTACACCCCGGAAGAGTGCCTGATAACCGTGGGAGGCAAGCAGGCCATTTTTGAAGCCGTGGTGGCCACGATCAACAAAGGGGATGAAGTCATCCTGCCTGTTCCTTACTGGGTCTCATTCCTCGACATCATCAATTATGCCGGCGGCAAGGCCGTGTTCCTGGAAACGGAAGAGGCGGAGAATTTCGCTGTCCGGGCTGATGCCGTGGAAAAGCTCATAACTCCGCGCACCAGGATGATCGTGGTGAATTCGCCCAACAATCCCACTGGGGCCGCGGTTCCGCGCCAGGAAATGGAACGGCTCCTGGACGTAGCGGTGCGGCATAAAGTGCTCTTGATGTCGGACGAGTGCTATTGTCATTTTCTCTATGACGACGCGCCATTTTCGCTGGGGAGTTCGACGGATCGCGACCATCTTGTGGTGGTGGGTTCGCTATCCAAGACTTATGCCATGACGGGCTGGCGCGTGGGGTATGCCCTGGGCAACACCAGGCTTCTTGCCAACATGCTGAAGCTCCAGAGCCATTCGACTTCCAACCCCACGTCGATTGCGCAGAAAGCCGCCGTGGAGGCCTTGACCGCCTCGCAGGATTCCGTGCGTGCCATGCTGGCCGAGTACCGCCGCCGCCGCGACCGTGTGGTGGAAGGTTTGCGCGCCATTCCCCAAATAACTTGCATGATGCCGCAGGGCGCGTTTTACGCCTATCCGAACATCTCCGCATACTTGAACCGGGATGGCCTGGCGGACACCACCGTGCTGGCGGAAAGACTTCTGGACGAAGCGCATGTGGCGGTTGTCCCGGGCCCGGCATTTGGAACGCAACAACATATTCGCCTTTCCTATGCCGCTTCCCTGGAACACATTGATGAGGGGTTAAGGCGGATGACCGCGTTTTTCGCCAAATTTGAAGTACAGTGACGAGTGGCAAGTGACGAGTGACGAGCAAGATAAAGAACAGCAAGGGCGCCCGGCCGACACGAACAAGTGCTCATCGTGGTTGAAGTGCGTTCTTGTCACTTGCCACTTGTCACTTGTCACTACCCTCTAACCCAACTATGTCTACATTTAACAGTCCTATTCAAATCTCCAATATCTTCAAGCCCAAAATATGGGGGCGGCGGGATTTGTCCCCGCTCTTCGACATGCCGGACTCCCCACCGGGGGGCGGCGGAAAATTTGCCAATCAGCGCATCGGCGAAGTGTGGGTTACCGATGATGAATCCCGTTTCATGAACGGCCCCGCGGCGGGAATGACCCTTGCCGCGGCTTCAGAAAAATACGGGCCTGAGTTGCACGGAACATCCTGGCCGGGCCGCCGTTTTCCCCTTCTTGCCAAGTACATCTTTACCAGCGACTGGCTTTCCGTGCAGGTCCACCCCGACGACGCTTATGCGGCCATTCACGATCCCGGCAGCCTGGGCAAGTGCGAGATGTGGTATTTCGTTACCGCGGATCCCGACTCGGCGATTCTGATCGGGTTGAAGCCCGGCGTGACGAAGGACGAGTTGCTCCCCGCCTTCAAGGGCGGAACCTCACGCGAATGCCTGCAGAGCTTCAAGCCAGAGCCGGAGGAAGCGGTGTTCCTGCCCCCGGGAATCGTCCATGCGCTGGGGCCGGGTTTGCTACTGTTCGAGGTTGAGGAAAACTCCGACCTTACCTATCGATTGGATGATTTTGGCCGGCCTGGCTTGGATGGAAAGCCACGCCCGCTTCACCTTGAAAAAGGGCTCGAGGTCATCCGCCCGGAAATGCCTCCCCTGCGCGATCTGCCCCGGTTTGAATGCAAAGAGAAGTACGGCTCGCGCCGGTTTGTTCTCGCCAGCCGCTATTTCGCCCTGGAGGAATTGCGCGTTCTGCAGTCAGCAAATTTCCTGAGCTCACCTGAGAAGGTGGAAGTCATCTCCATCCTGGAAGGCGATGGCCGCATTGAAAATGAGGCGGGATGGTTGGGCTATCGCGCCGGCGACACCTGGTTGATTCCGCCCGCCGCGGGCGCCTACCGCATGGTGCCAGGCCTCGACACAAAGTTTCTAAAATTCTACGTGCCTGACCTTGACAGGGATTTCCGCGAACCATTAAAGCGGCGAGGAATTCCAGCAGAGAAAATCCGCCAGATCGTTTTCGAGTGAGGTCTCATGGCGCGACAATCGGTCTTTCCTAACACCTATGCGGTTGTAATGGCCGGAGGTAGTGGAACGCGCTTCTGGCCCCTGAGCCGCCGCAAGCATCCCAAGCAATTGCTCGAACTCTTTGGCCACGGCACACTTCTGGAACAGACGGTGGAGCGGTTGCGCCCCCTGGTTCCTCCCGAGCGCATTTACATTTACACCAGCGAGCTCGTTTTAAGGGAAGTTCGCCGGCGGCTGCCGCAGGTTCCGCGCGCGCAGATCGTGGCCGAGCCGGCATCGCGCAATACCGCGCCCACACTGGGAGTGGCCGCGCACGAAATTCTGCGCCGGGACCCGCAAGGTCTGATGTTGGTGCTGCCGGCCGACCACATTATTGCCAAGCCGGCTGAGTTTCTTCGCGTGCTGCGCGCCGGTTGCGAAACCGCGAATGTACAGGGAAGGTCGGTGGTGATCGGACTGAAGCCCACCCGGCCTGATACCGGCTTTGGATATGTGCGTGTCGGTCCCCGCGAGGCGCGCATTTTCGGGCAGGATATATTCACGGTCGGAAAATTCACGGAAAAGCCGCCGCTCGCCCTCGCTCGCCGCTACGTGGCCTCCGGGCGTTACCTG
>CAYTMD010000392.1:4576-6377 GCA_964438685.1 uncultured Acidobacteriota bacterium | reverse complement strand
CTGTAACCAATTACCACCTAAAGCCCTGAAATCTATTAAGTGAACAGTATTGGGGTTAGTGCGCTAGTTCGATGCTCTGCAAAATCTTGTCGAAGGTCGGAGAGTAGGAGTCAAATACCCCGGCAGGAGCAATAAAGATGAAGACGAGAACCGAGTCGCCTCGGCGGACGGTCACCAAATGATCTGTTTCCCTCTGTCCCTCAAGTGGGGAGGCGTTTTGCAGGAGGACGCTGACGGCCGGGTTGCCCCGCAGGTTCATACCGGTTTGCTGCATGACATGCAATTGGGGATTCGACTGCCGCATGGACTCAATCAATTCCTGAGTCGCATCGATGAGCCCCCAATTCGCCTGCTGGGGGGGATAGAGGCTGACGGCAACGCCATAGGCCTGCGCCGTTTCCCCCTCCGCGCCCGTTACTATTCCCCCGGGAGGAAAAATCTCCACGCTATCCTCACTGCGTTGCGACTGCCAATTATCGGGGTAGTCGAGGGTAAAAATCCTGCCGTCATAACGAACCGTGTTCGCCGAAGGGGGAGGCGGGGGTTCCTTCCTGGCGTCGACTTTGGGCGTGCCTGTCTGCTGGGGTGGGGGAGGGATGGTTGCCAGGTATCGCTTGACCCCTTCGAATTCCGTGTTGTCCGTCATCCTCCCCCGGGACGGACCTAACTGCGCAATCTCTGTATCAACGTCCCTGATGCGATTCTCGGGATTGGGATGGTCAGAAAAAAACTGCAAGGTACGCTGCGGATACTTCCTGGCAATAATCTGGAAGAACTGCACCATGGCATGGGGATCGTAACCAGACTGGTAGAGAATATATGTGCCCACCTCATCCGCTTGCGTCTCCGCTGTACGGGAGTTCTTCAACAGCAGCGAATCCACTCCCAAGCCAATGCCGAGTTGCGCCAGCTTATTGCCCAGGCTGCCGCTCTGGCCGAATATGCCGCCCAGGATTGCCAAACCTCCCTGCGCCAGGATGGCTTGCGAGGCGATGTGAGTGCCGTGCCGCATCACCACGTGGCCGGATTCGTGGGCGATTACTCCGGCAAGTTGCGCTTCATTCTCGGCCGCATCAAATGCCCCGCGGTTCACATAGATATATCCACCCGGCAAAGCGAACGCGTTGATCTCCGCACTGTTGACGATCCTGAACTTCCAGGCATATTCGGCATGGTTGTTCGGCGCGAAACCAACCAGCTTCTTCCCCAGATTACTGAGGTACTTCAGTGCCTCCGCGTCGGGCAACAGGGGCAATTGCTTGTCAATCTGGCCGGAGGATTCCTTGCCCAACTGCACGTCCTCCTGCGGAGAATAGAAGTTGTAACCAGGCTTGAAATCAGGCTTGCTGACTCCCCGGGCAATAAGGGGCGAGAACACAAGCACCGCAAGGCACAATGCGAGTGCGCGCTTTCCGTGTGCCTGACGTGCCGCCGGCAAGATCATGAAATCCTCTGCCCTCTCCTGTTGCCTTACTTCCGGGATTACACTTTCAACTTACCACTCTACTCGCCTGCGAACCTCGCAAAAACTCTGCCCCGCGCTACACGGCACGCGCACCCATCTGTTTTTCAATGCACAGCAGATGGTTGTATTCCACCAATCGTTCCGAAGGTGGCCATCACCGATCATGAGGCTGAAAGAAACTTTTGCACGGCTTGGTTAAATTCCACGGGCTTCCCCACCATGGGGATGTGCCCCGTGCCTTCCAGCACGATCATCTGCGAGCCCGGAATTCCCTTGTGCAGCGCTTCGCCCATGGCCAGGGAATCAGCAGATCATCGCGTCCCCACACAATCAAGG
>CAYTMD010000392.1:0-4566 GCA_964438685.1 uncultured Acidobacteriota bacterium | reverse complement strand
GGCACGCGCACCTTCCCCAGTTTCTTGTCTTCAAACTCGCGGCCCGTAATCATCTCCGCCACGCTGCTGGCCACCGTGTAGGTGTCGCCGTTCTGAACGTGGCGCTCAAAGGATTTAGGTCCCAGATCGGTGGTCGCCCACTCCTTGTTCGCAACCATCAGGTCAAAGAACCAGTGCGTGGTGAGCGGCGAAAGGGATTTACGGCCGCCCTCAGGGAACTTTAACGCCGCCGTGGGGCGTAACCCCGCAGCATCCACCAGCACCAACTTCTCCACCATTTGCGGGTGCCGAATCGCAAAGTCCAGCGCCACCCAGCCACCCAGCGAATTCCCCACCAGGCTTGCTTTGGGGATCTTTACCGCTTCCATAAAGCCATAAAGGTAATTGGAGAAGTTCTCCACGCTATAACGCATCATGGGCTTGTCAGACTGGCCGTAGCCGATCTGGTCAAGCGCAATAACCCGGAAGTTTTGCGAAAGGGCATCGATGTTGGCGGCCCAGTGCCGCGAGTCCGCGCCCAAGCCGTGGATCAGGATCACCACGCTTCCCTTCCCCGCCTCGTAATACGCAATCTTGTGGCCAAGGACTGTCGCGGTCTGCTGCGGCGGCAAGGGCTGCACCCTTTGCCCCCACGCCCCCGAGCTGAGGCTGAATAGCAGAATCAGCCACACAATACCGATGCGTCCTGCATTCCGGAAAGGCGATGGTTGTCCGTTCTTCATGGAAATATCCCCTTGGTATCGATTACAAAAATGGTATTACTTCCAGGAAGTTCTCAGTCATCAGTTATCAGTCGGCAGTTAAAGGCCGACGGCGCAGAAGCATGCCTTTACTGATAACTGACAACTGAAAACTCATATCCTTACCACTGGCTGCCCGGCGGCGTCCACACGTTCAAGCAGCCGGTAACGCGCCCCGCATGTTGGACAGCGGGTTGCGAGTCCGCGCGCCGAGTCCTCGGTCCCCACATCGCCCACCAAACCGAAGTGGCCGTCGGGCGAGCGGTAGAACTCAAACATCAGTTGGCCGCATAGCGCACAGAATTGCCGCCGGCGCACCACGCGAACGGCCTCGGTCATGACGATCCTCACCCTGCGATGCAGTGCAACATCAGTCCTACGAAAGAAGCAGTATACCGGAAATGGCAAGGCCTGCGCAGAGCGTGCCACAATGGTCGGGTTCGCAACAAAAAATTAAAGGGTTTGCACTGAAGTAGCACGCCCTGTCCAAGCAGCGGGAGCGAGGGGCTTCCACCACAGACACAGGGACGAAATTCTTGAACGGGCAAAAGCGTTTCACGCTATCGAGCAAAATCGCACAGGGTACCAGAAAGCCTGAGAAGTTGTTGTTTGCGAGTCTTTGCGCCTTGGCGTCTTGGCGTGAGATTGTCTATTTTTCAGAGCGTGACGGCGGGCGGAACCCCGATGGATCGGGGCGGACGCCTGCTTTACAAGCTACCACCCGCGCGTCGAGAAAGGACAGATTGTCACATATGTTATCAAGGTATGAGATGAGTAGACAATCACTTTATTTTCCGTATGTTATCAGCTTTGGGAGAGAAAAAATTGATTTTCTGGCGCTCTGTTTTCAATACGTTCCCAGCTCTGGGAGTCTGCGCGAGTACTAACGAGTGCGGACACAAAGTCGTCATGCAGATAAGAGGGATTTGACCAGCGGAAACCATCACTTTGAATCTCTCCTTGCGCCGGGCGCATTGTTCCACCGGCCCCACTGGCGCCTGAACCGGCACTGCCTTTCACCTTACACTGTAGCCTATTTACATGTCTTTGTCAAGAGGGGTGGATGCTCGGTGGCAGAATCAGAACCTAATGGCGACGTGGACAGGTGCAACTGTTCGCCGTGGCCTGCCGCCAGTCGAATAGCAACTCCGCATAGAATGAGGTCAGACTCCGGGGATTTCGGGGGAACGGTCTAGGCAATAACGCAGTCGGGCGGTAAACTCGATGACCTCCCGGCGGTGAACCGTCACTATTTACCTACGTATTTCTCCGGTGCCGCATCGAGCTTGGCCTTGCACCCTTTGGCGCAGAAGTAGATGGTCTGGCCCTTGTATTCGCTGGTGGCGGCCGCCTTCTCCGAATCAATCGTCATTTTGCAAACCGGATCGATAACCTTCATTTGCCCTCCTTATTCAGTAACGCAATCGAATTTTATCATTCCATCCTCAATACTGCAGCGTGATCTTGCGACATAGTTCCCCGGCTCTGTAGGGATCCGAGGCGCTGGTCCGAGGCCGAACGCTGTTCGGCCCTACACCGCGAGCGGCGGAGCCGCAACCAGAGGCGTGCCATGGCCATCCCGATCAAATGCATCGGGACAGGTCTTGGCCATGCCCCGGCACGCCCGTGGCACGTTATGGCAATACAGACGGATTAATGTAGATGGGAATTCTCTACGCTGGCGTCGTGGAATCGTGCCGGGGGAAGGCGCAGCAGGTGGGTTTATATGAGCGCGGCGAGCGAGCGCTCCAAGGTGTTGGCATCCTCGATCTTAACCTGGCAACGCGGGCAAACCAGGATGATGCTGGCGACACGTTCGCCCTCCACGCGCTGCACGTCCCAACCGCGGCGGACGGCTTCTTGAACGCGCGGCAACCGGTGATCGCAGTACCAGCAGCGGCCCTTGCCTGTGGAGCAGATGGCGTGCAACGCGTCATGGACGTCCAGCACGATCCGCTCGGGTGTTTTTACTGGGCTCAAACCCACCTCCGAAGCATCTCGATCTATCGGCATTTGCCAAACCGCGCCTGATCGTCGGGCCGTTCGAGTAAGAAGCTCACAGTGCCGTGGAATATTTTCGCACAACTCCGACCGATGGATCGTATGTATTTCGCGATCACGCCAGTAATCCGTAAGGCTTGGACAAGATTATAGATTTACTGGTCCTTTCTTACCATGCACAATTCCAAAACCGAGCAAACCGGCTGCCAACATCCCGTCGGCATCTCCCAGGCTTGCGTGGTAACCCCTCACTTGCCCCGAACCCCGCCCCGCAGGGGCAGCATAGAGTAGCCGGGGGCAGCGCCCCATAAGCGCTACCCTAAGACCGCGACGGTATCAGCCGCGTAGCGGCGTAAGATCGTAGCCCACGGCGTAAGCCGTGGGTCAAGGGAGCGCTCCCGCGACGAGCCCCAGCGGGGCGAAAGTAGTAAGTCGCGGCGAGTAGGGCGAAACTCCAAGATTGTCGCAACCTACGCCCAGGGTCCCTTTCTTTCGCCCCTCTGGGGCTGGCAGTCATCGTACACGCTTGCCCCACGGCTTACGCCGTGGGCTACGATCTTCTGGCCCTCCGGGCCTGTGAGGAGAGCACATTAATTCAGACGGAAGCCTCAAGTTAACGGTTATGGGGCGTTGCCCCCGGCTACTATCCCCCCTGGGGTCCGCAGGGTCCACTGCCGACTTCCTTCCGCCTACTGTTCTTCTACGAGCATCCGCTGGTCGATCCGCAATTCAGGCACTTATAGCAAGCTCCATTGCGGACCATGATGGCGCCGCAATCGGCGCAACTGGGCGCGTCGTCGCTCTGGTTGACGCCCACTAGGCCTCCCTGGCTCATGGAGGAGGCGAATCCACCCTGCGAGGGGTCTTCGCTGCTGGCGCGACCAAACTGTGCCGCCAACTCGGTGGCCTTTTCGGCTTCCTTGCCATTCAGCGACTGAAGGCTGGCATCCTCCCGGGGTTGCGCGTCGCGGGGAAGGAACTTCAGCGCCAGCCAGCGGAAGATGTAATCCATCACGGATTTGGCGTAGCGGATTTCCGGGTTGGGGCTCCATCCGCTGGGCTCAAAGCGCGTATGGCTGAACTTATCGCACAGCACCTTGAGCGGCACGCCGTATTGCAAGGCCAGAGAGACGGCCGTGGCGAAGGAATCCATCAGGCCCGAAACCGTCGAGCCCTCCTTGGCCATGGTGATAAAGATTTCGCCGGGCAGGCCGCTTTCGTAGAGCCCCACGGTCAGGTAACCCTCATGCTGCCCCACCGCGAACTTATGGGTAATCGCTCGGCGCTCGTCGGGCAGTTTGTGGCGATAGGCATGTTGAGCGGGATCCACTTTGGTTTCCTTGGGAGCCTCAACCTTTGGGGCCTTGGCTTCCACCTCCTTCTTTGGTTTCGCGTCGGAGGTGTTCAACGGTTGAGAGCGCTTGGAACCATCGCGGTAGATGGCAACAGACTTCAGTCCCAGCCGCCAGCTTTCAGTATAAACGCTGGCGATCTCATCCGCCGTGGCTTCTTCCGGCATATTCACGGTCTTGGAAATGGCGCCGGAAAGGAATGGCTGCACCGCGGCCATCATGCGCACGTGGCCCATGTAGTGAATCGCCCGCTTACCGTTGGCGGGTTTCAGGGAGCAATCAAAAACCGCCAGGTGTTCCGCCTTCACATTTGGGGCGCCTTCGATGGTGCCGTGCTGGTCGATGTAGTTGACAATTTCAGAGGCTTCCTGGCCGGTATAGCCGAGCTTCAGGAGCGCGGTGGGCACCATGTTGTTGACGATCTTGATCAGCCCGCCGCCCACCAGCTTCTTGTACTTCACCAGTGCCAGGTC
>CAYTMD010000391.1:0-6380 GCA_964438685.1 uncultured Acidobacteriota bacterium | reverse complement strand
AACCTACGCCCGAATCGGGGAATACATCAAGTCGCACCTGTCGGAGACCTATGCACAGATAGGTACCACGCTCGGCCTCAGCCGCAGCCAGGTCACGCGCATCGCCAGGCTGCAGGGCATCAAGCGGCAATCGGGCAAGTGGCATGCCGCCCTGGACGCCGCCCTCGCGGTGATCGAGGCGGCCAGCCCAAGGCCGGACTGCGCGCTGGCGGGAGAGGCGGTTCCGCCTGCGGAGGCGACCATCTCGGCCGCACCGGATGCGCCACTGATGGTCGGGCAGACCGCTGCGGTTGCCGACGCGAGCAGTGAAGATGTGGTGTAGGTCCAACAGCGAAAGGGAATGCAATATGGTAATTAGAAATCAACCACGTAAGAAGCCAAAGAACTACCGGGTCCAGATGGCCGTGAGGGCTATCGAGGTCAATTACAGCGCTTCGGAACCGCCGATGGGCGGATTCGACCCATCGCCCACCGCCCTCGGCCTCGATGATGCAGGAGAAACTGAAACTTGCTCGAACCCCCACTGCTGCCGCCCTGCGGTGGATGCGTGCATCATCTGCGGCCAGCAACGGAGTGTTTTAGCTTGAAAGACTTTCTCGCCAGCAACGTGAATGTCACCTTCATAATGCCAAGCTGAGGAAAGGGTGAGGCATCGGGATCAGGAAAGTGCACGTGTGGTGAAGAGACGCGCACCACGAAGACGCCGCCCTGCGGCGGGCCAGGACATCTCGAACCATGGAGAAAGATAATCGCGTAGAATGACGCGCTGGATGCTGACCCCCACATTCTGTCGAAAGGGACGGCCGCAAATGAAATCCATCCTCCTGCGTTATTCTTCCCCAGGAAGACAATTCATCATTGGTCTTGCCTTGCTGGTCGGCGCCGCCGCTGCCACGCAATCGACCGCTGCTCCACCCCAATCGAGTGGCAAGCCAGTTGCGTATCCACTCGCGCTCAGCGCCAACCGGCGTTACCTGGTCGATCAGAACAATACTCCTTTCCTGATCGTGGGTGACACTCCCCAAGGTTTGATGGGACGCTTGACGGAGGCGCAAGCCGAAAGGTATTTCGTCAATCGGCAAGCGCACGGATTCAACACCCTGGGATGGATCGACGTGGCCTGTGCCGGAAATGATTATCGCGCCAACAAGGAGGGAACCACCCCGGACGGCATCCGTCCCTTCCTGGGATACGTAGCCGGCGGGACCGATTACACCCATTACGATCTCAGCAAGCCCAACGAGGCCTATTTCACGCGCTTAGACCATATCGTCAATCTCGCGGCAAAACACGGGCTGCTGGTTTTTATCGATCCGATCGAGACCATCGGCTGGCTGCCCACGCTCCGCAACAATGGCGTTAGCTCCGCTTACACCTACGGACAGTATCTCGGCCGCCGCTACAAGGGCTTCCCGAATGTCACCTGGTTGAACGGCAACGACTTCAATTCCTGGAAGAATCCTCAAGACGACGCCCTGGTGCAGGCCGTGGCCAAGGGGATTCAATCGGAAGATCCAGCCCACTTGCAGACTGTCGAGCTCAACGTCCACACGAGTTCTTCTTTTGACGATCCGTCTTGGGTGCCGATTATTTCCCTCAATAGCACCTACACCTACTCGCCGACCTACATGCAGATGTTGCACAGCTATAACCAGAAGCCGGTGGTGCCCGCCTACCTGGTCGAGGCGCACTACGATAACGAGGACGTCGGCGTGCCGCCCGACTTCGGTACGCCCGCGGTGCTACGGCGGGGAGAGTATTGGGCCATGCTGAGCGGTGCCACCGGACAATTTTATGGCAACCGTTACACCTGGAGTTTCGCGGACGGATGGGAGTCCCGCATCGATACGGCCGGAGTAAGCCAGCTTACGATTTGGAAAAACTTCTTCTCTTCCCTCCCGTGGCAGGATCTGGTTCCGGACCAGGACCATAAGATCGTGACCGCCGGGCTGGGAAGCTATGGCACGTTGCAAACGCGTGTAAGCGAAAGCGATTATTGCACGGCCGCTAAAACCCCAGACGGGACGGTTGCGGTCGCCTACCTGCCGACGTCAAGAACGATTACCGTGAATATGGCGGGCTTGAAGGTGCGGGCCCATGCCAAATGGTTCGACCCCACGACTGGAGCATACACATCGGTTCCCGGCGGGCCATTCGCGAACTCGGGAACCCGGGAATTCACGCCGCCGGTCAAGAACGGCGACGTCGATTGGGTCCTGTTGCTGGAAGCGGCGGGCTCTCAGCACTAATTCATGCGGAGATTCCCGGGCATTGCCGGGCAGGCGGAGCCGCAAGGATATCGTGGCACGGCCATCCTGGCCGTTCCCCATTACGGGCTGGAAGCCCATGCCTCAGGAATCTTAGTCGCCCGCAACAAAGTTTGGAATGGCGGGTAGCGCCGCCCTGCTGCGCAATGGCCAGCGCTAAAAAGCGGTCGTGGACGACGCGCCAGGGGCCAGGGCGCGTTCGCGGCCGCGAATTTGTCTTCTCCCTCTCCCCGCACAAGATATGGAACCCGTGTCCGCTCCACAAACCCCAGACCTTTGGCCCCCCAAAACGCGGGTCGTTGATAAGGGCAAAGATCTGTTGAATTCAGTGGGCTCAATCCAATTTTCTGGGCTGACTCGGTTGGGGTGCATCAAGATGCTATGGTGAGTCCATCATCTTCAACCAAGGTTTGACCTGTAATGTGCGAGCGATCTTCAGAGGGCCCAATCACAGCGACGCGCGCAACCTTCTCCAGCTCTCCCGGCCGCGCTGACGGGATCTTTCGATTCTTGACATACCATTCTTGAAAGAATTCGGTTCGGGTCTCATCCACACCGTGGATGAGCGAAAGTGGGGTGTGAATGCACCCGCGGGCAATCGCATTGGCAAGAACACCACGTGGGGCCAATTCCACGGCCAGTGATTTGGTGAACCTAAGGATCCCTCTTTTGGTGGCAGTGTATGCCCCAATTTCACCTTGCGGCGCCAGCGCCGGGTGGAAGTAATGTTGCTGGTTCGCCCCCACCGCTGCCTTGCCATGTTTGGAGCAGCCAGCTTGCAACCCCAGTTAGCTGCCTCCAGATTAACTGCCTGGGTCTCCTTCCATAGTTCCAACGTGTGGTGCAGAATGTCGGCGTAGAATGAGATCGCAGTCCTATTAACAAGAACTTCTATTTTCCCGTTTTCGCTGGCAACCTCCGCCACTCATTTCTGGAATATATCCTGGTCCGTCATATCGAACACGTATGGTTTGACTTTGCCGCCCTCCTCTTTTTCAATAACGCTGCGAACGGTATTGACGAGAGGCTTCAGATCCACTGCCGCAACGGTAGCCCCTTACCGCGTGAACTCCAGGGCTATGGCGCGGCCGATTCCCGATGCTGCATCAGTCACAATGGCTACGCGCCCATCGAGTTTCATGCTCATATTCCTCGTCATCTATTCCGAAGCAAGGGTTAGCTTGAAGACGGGTCCAAGCTGGTAATCAGAATGGTCCCCGCCAAAGTCACCAATCCCCCCACAATCATGGTGGGAGTAATCTTCTCGTTGAGAGTCAGCGCCGAAATGATAACTCCAAAGAATGGGAGGAGGTAAATCGACACGGATGCCTGGCTGACATCAAGGCGCTTCAAGAGAATCGCCCACACCACCATGGCTAGTCCCCAACTGAACACGCTTAACACCAGGACAGAAAGCCAAGTGCTGAGTCCGTAACTCCTTACCGCTGCGAGCGTTAGGGGCTCGACCCAAACCAGAAACGGCAGACTTACTAACACGGCGAGCAGATATCCATAAATCAACACCTCCAGCACCGTAAAGCGTCGCAAGAGTTCCTTACAGAAGACATTGTAGAAGGAACTGGAGGTACATGCGACCAGGACCAGCATATTCCCAAAAAGGAACTTTCCACTGGTGAGTTGCAGATGGCGCCAATCAATGTCGGAGAGAATCAGCACGCCCGCCAAAGCAACAAACAAACTCGCCCACCGAACCAAGGTCATCTTCTCCTTGAGAATTAGGGAGGCCAGAATTGCGGTAATGATGGGGACCGTAAGGTAAATTAGGGAAGCATTTGACGCGGTAGAACGGTCTATGCCCCAGGCTAGGAAGGCGGAAGCGGGTATGAGCGCTAGGACGCCAAGCACTAAGAAACCGATTATGTTTCGCTTGTTCAACAGCGACCGTTCGCTTGGGGGGGCGGTACAAGTGGTCCTGGCAGTAGAATCCCCAGGGCTCGAGCGGTGACAGCGCTCAATTACCAGGAACGGCAAAAGGACCAGCGCAGCAAGGAAAAAGGTCCATGCACTCACCGTAATGGGCCCCATCCTCTCGGTAGCAGTCTTGTATGCAGCATATTGGGCTGCCCACATGATGTTGACCAACATGAGCAGGCTCACATCGACAATTGAACGCCGTGAGATCCTCACTCTTCCCGCCCTCCATTAATATTTACCGGCTTCTGATAACCAACCGGTTGGATCCGTGGTTGGTTTTACGACCGCTGTCCCCGGGCGCTTCAGGAAACACCTACTTTGCTGTAACGTACTTCTGTTCAGCGGCAGCAGCGAACTCAGCCAACGCGGCGGGCCGAATTTTGACTCCCAGCCCCGGGCGTTGCGGAAGGGTGATCTTGCCATTCACAACCTTGAGTTCCTCTTCCACTAGCTCCCTGCGCAAACGAGAATACGCCACAGGGGACGGCTGGAATTCCATGAATCTGCAATTGGGTGCAACCGCCGCCACGTGCGCGGTCGCCGCGACGCTGATCCCGGTCTTCCAGCAATGTGGAACCACGATTTTGCCGCGGTCCAAGGCCATTTGCACAACGCGCACCGCTTCCGTAATTCCGCCCACACGGCCGATATCCGGCTGCACGACGTCGACGCATCCCCGGTCCATGAGGTCCGCGAACTCGAATCGAGTCTGCAGCCATTCGCCGGCAGCGATGCGGATTTGGGTTGCATCAGACAACTTTGCATAACCCTCGAGATCGTCGGAAGGCAGGGGAGTTTCAACAAAGAAGATATCGTATTTTTCTAGGCGGCGGAGCACCCCAAGGGCCTCTTTCCAATCGGACCAACAATAGGCGACGTCGACCATCAGTATCATCCCCGGGCCTGCTACTTCCCGACATGCTGCTACCATCTCCACGATCGCGTCGTCATCCCCATGAAGCTTATTCTGAGGATAGGGTCCCTTGATGCAAATCTCCAGCTTGGCGGCACTGAATCCGAAACTCTGTGCCCAGCGCACTTTTTCGAGCAAGCTTGTGCGATAATCTTCGAGCGTCCGGCCATCAGGCATCAAGCTTGCATACGGCGTAATGAATTCCTGCCGAGCTCCACCGAGCAGTTGCCACACTGGCCTGCCGGCCGCCTTACCGCAAATATCCCAGATGGCCATGTCCAGTGCGCCGATAGCGCATATGCCGGCGCCACGCCTCCCCGTCATAGCCGAAAAGGTGTATAGACGATCCCAAATAGCTTGAGGTTGAGTAGGATCTTGCCCAATCAGCAATTCGGTGAGACCTAGTGCCATGATGTGAGAGCCGGGCGCTTCGATGAGTGCCTTGACGACCCAGGGATTAGAATCCACTTCGCCGATTCCAGTGATTCCTTCGTCGGTATGTACCCTGACGACGATCGTGTCCTGCGCTGAATCACAGGCCTCCGCGTTGCAATCGGGCGTCAGCAAAACCGAGCAGTCCACTTCAGTTATCTTCATGGCAAAGCACCTCTTTCCTCATTATGCTCCCCCAACACCACTAACTGAGAGCCTGACCGTGCAATCGAGGAGGATTGCAAGCCCTGCCACTCCATGCCTCCAGAATGCGGGTGTCCATCCTCGAATGCAATGAACGTAGTAGTACTAGTACGGCACTCCCAACAAATGCGCGATGATATAACGATTCAACTCTTCGTAGTCCCGCTGCTTGATTAGCTCGCTTTGCAACGGGCGATTCAGGGCACGCACTTTGCCCACCAGCCAGAGAAAGGCCTGCTTGCTGTTGGCGAGGTGTTTCCCGGAAACTTCCTGTCTCTGCGTGCGCATGGCCTTAACGTCCAGGCCCACATATTCGCCGTTGCGGCCGTAGCCGTTTTCTTCCAAAACTCGCACCTGGTTGAAAGCTCGCCGCAGATCAACTTCACCAAAGGATTTGTCCTCATCGAACTTCAATCCACTCTGGTCGTTCAAGTGCACGCTCCACAGCTTTTGAAAGGAGAGCGCGTACCCCATTTCATCTGAGGGGTCCAAACCCGCCAGAATCTGGTGCGCCGTTTCAATCAAAATGCCCACGCGGGAAGGATCGCTGCTCCGATAACCCAATGCTAGAGCATGGCCGGTGGTCGGAATGTAGGCTTGGTCCGTGGGTTCGTTGGGTTTGGGCTCCA
>CAYTMD010000390.1:0-6389 GCA_964438685.1 uncultured Acidobacteriota bacterium | reverse complement strand
TGTGAAACTGTACGCCTTGCTTTGCCCTCAAGAAGATTCGTGAATAATCCGGGCTTAGGGGGGAGGGTGGCCCGCAACCGGCGTTTTCATCAGGTCAAGGCGGGACGGGCCTTCGCCCGCCGAAGGGATACAGGAGAACGAGAACGGCTTGGGGCTTCGGCCCGCAGGCGGGTGAGGGGGTCAAAGCTGTGGGGAAATGTGACAAGCCAACGTTCCGGTGTTGAGCCACGCTTCTGTCGCGACGAGTGGTCTAGCCTTGGCGCTCTTGCACAGATCCCGCACGAACCTCGGGCGGAAGGCATCGGCCCAAAACCACCACCATATGGTGGATTTTGTTCATCGGGAGTCCAAGACATACCCTCTTGTTATCAATCGATTAAGGGGAAAACAGGGTTGGCGGGTCAATTGCCTATAGGAGTTATGGTTGCTCCCCGGAAGAAGGGTGGAACGAGTTTCATGGGGGCAGGAGGCTTATATGAAAAAGCTAATGATGGTGGTGGTCATCGGACTCGCGCTGGCCACGATGGGCTTCGCCCAGGGGCGGGGCGGTGGCGGCGGGCACTTCTCTGGAGGTTCCGGCGGCCATAGCTATAGCGGAGGCGGAAGCTTCAGCTCTGGCGCACGCGGATATAGCGGCCATTTTTCCGGAGGAACGGCACGCGGCAGCTTTAACGGAGGATTCCGCGGATACCGTGGCGGCTATGGCTACGGGCGTGGCTTTGGATTTGGCTTCTCCTATGCCCCAGGCTATTACAGTTACGCCGATCCTTATTACGTTGACCCCTACGCCTACGCTCCGGCGTACTACCCCCCTGTGGTAGGTGGAGTGGTGATAGGCGGGGGAGGATATTGGCGCGGATACCGGGGAGGCCGCGGATTTGCAGGCGGCGGGTGGCGAGGCTATCGGCGGTAAGATCGTGACCTGCGGCCAGGACATGGATTATCCCGGCAATCTCCCAAAGCCCACGGTGGAAACCAGCCCCCCGTGGGCTTTTTCTATGTGAATCCCCAACCCTGCCCTGTAAGGGCGTTAATTCCCCGTTTTCTGGCAGAACTTCGTAGCGCCGCCTTTGCGGTCCGCGCTCGTCCAGGGTGTAACGACGTTCCCCACGGTTCGCGCTCTCCACCACCTCGGTACTCTTCCAGCTTTTGCCCAAGCTTTTTGATGGATTATGGCGCTGGCTGGGGAAACCGCACGAACCGTGACGGCACTGCTCCGCCGGTTCTTAACATTCATCTTTGGGGAGAAAAACGGTACCCGGAACATGTGAAGGAATTGAATTCGGACCCCTTATTAACTGTGTAACTTATTGAAAATGCGAAGTGCTGAAATCGGTAGAACCAATTTGTTCACATGTTCCCGACGCCGTTTCATCCTCACCGTTTTCTCCTTGACTCTACATTCTCATATGGGCAATATTGTAAATACAGATGCGCATCGAATGGGACCCGGCAAAGAATGAGAGCAATAAGACAAAGCATGGCATCGCGTTCGAAAGGGCGCAACTGGTGTTCGACGACCCGTGCTGCGTCACCTTCCCCGAGCGTGCAGTGGACGGTGAAGAACGGTGGCACGCCATCGGCTTGATCGCGGGAATCGTCATCATTGTCGTGGTGCACACGTACCGCGTGGAAGAGTCCGAGGGAAAGCCTGAGGAGGTCGTACGTATCATCTCCGCCCGCCGGGCGACCCGGAGAGAAAGGGAAATCTATGCTGAAGCTATCGACTGAAGCACGCAAGGAATTGGAGGCACTGGCGGCCATGCCGGACAGCGAGATTGACACGTCCGACATTCCCGAGATCCGCGAGCTTCCATCCGACGCGGTGGTCGGGCGATTCTATCGCCCGAAGAAGACCACCGTCACCATGCGCCTCGATGCCGATGTGGTGGCGTGGCTCAAAGCCTCGGGCGAGGGCTACCAGACGCGCATCAACGCCTACCTGCGCGAACTGATGTACCGGCTCAGGCCGCAACGGAGGGTGAACGAGACAGCGCAAGCTGGCCGCGTCCGTCAGCCGCTCGCCAAGCATGGCCGTCCGAAACGCGCGCATCGCTAGATTCGAACCGGCCCCACCGGAGGAAACCAGGGAACAGTTTCTGTCCCCCGCCGTTTCATCCTCAATCACTGTAAAAATGGGGCCGAAGTTGGTCCTCCGCCAGGTATCGCAGCGCCTGCCGGTAGATCGCTTTGAGCGTTCATTTCGTCATGCAGGGGAATGGTGAGGGTCTGCCGGTGCCACCGGGGAGCAAGCGGCGCAATTTAACGTGGCTGCCCCGTTGTGCTTCAATCTCGAATAGGAAGAGAGAAAAGATTTTGACGACATCGCCACCAGAGAGGGTCTTAAGCTTTGGCATAGGCGAACGGCTCAAGTTCGAAGCTGGCAAGGACGGACGGGTTCGGGGCGAGGTCGAACTGCGCCAGATCTTCACCCTCGAGGTGAAGAGCCAGCGCTTCCTGGAGATTTCGTGCCAACTCGTCCAGGGTTCTCCCCTGGGTTACGACGGGAAGATCAAGGCACTCCGCCACATACTGCTCTTCCCCCTTCGAGATGCGCACTTGGATAATCTTTTTCATGTTCACGTGCCTAGTGTACCGCAACATTATTCATTGGCGAACTAAAATGCAAAAAACTCGCGAACCCGGAAATGCGCCCGTATTCGCGCGGAGAGTCCGTAGCGCGGACCGCCGTCTTTGCGGCCCGCGGCTTTCTCGCCATGATGTTACAAACTGTTGTAGTGTAGCGCCGTGTCAAAGTTGCGGCGTCCTTTTCTTTCGGACCGATATTTCTTCATCACCGTGCGTCTGCTTCCTCGCCGTGCAAAGTTGATGGAGCCTGACTTCAGGCTGTTGGCCCGCGCCTTCAACCGAGTCCACGCCTTGCACCGTTTCTATTTGACGGCCTGGGTTTTTCTCCCCGACCACTGGCATTTTATCGTCGCACCACAGTACCCGGAGACGATTTCGCAGGTGATTAAGTCTGTGAAGCAGAGTTCGATGACGGGCATTAACCAGCTCCGCGGCACCGAGGGAGAATTGTGGCAGCCGCGCTTTTTCGATCGCGCCATCCGCACGGTGAAGGAATATCATGAGAAGGTCGAATACATTCATCTCAATCCGGTGCGCGCAGGGTTGGTCGGCCAGCCTCAGGATTGGCGATGGTCGAGCTTTAACGAATATGCCGGCATGCGCCCTGAGGAACAACGACACTGCTGTGGCTTGACCATCGACCGCGTGAGGATTCCCGCCGACCCCCGAACTCGACTTTGAGAACCACCAAGACTCCCCTTCAGGATGAGATATGTAGACGACGGTCAGAGATTTCGGGCAGCAAGAAACTGTCAGGGAAGAGACGCGGACCGCAAAGGCGGCGGTCCGCGCTACGAACTTTTCACTTTTGCGCTTTGGCTTTTGACTTGCTCGCGAAGATCTTTTCCAAGCAGCCTATGACCCCGCCTGCCGGAGCATTGTGGCGGCGTGCTTCAGGATGGCGTCGGTGATCTGGCTGCCAGAGAGCATGCGCGCCAATTCCTCAGCGCGCTCTTTATCCCCAGCCAAGGGTTTGACGGTGGTGACGGTCCGGTTGGCCCGAGCGGATTTTTCGACGTAAAAATGGCTGTCGGCGAAGCAGGCGATCTGCGCCAGGTGGGTGACGCACAGCACTTGGGCGTCGCGAGCCAGGCGTTTTAATCGTTGACCCACGCATTCGGCCACGCGGCCGCCAATGCCGGCATCGATTTCATCGAAAATAAAGGTCGCATCGCTATTCCGCGTGCCGCGCGCGTTGCGACCCACCCGTGCCTGCCCCACCACGGTTTTCAGCGCCAGCATGAGCCTGGATATTTCCCCGCCCGAGGCTATTTTTTCCATCGGGCGCAGTTCCTCCCCCACATTGGGAGAAATGCGAAATTCAATTTCGTCGATTCCCGTCGCGCTGCCCCGGCCTTCCCCGGCACTTTCAAAGCCAATTTCCATGCGCGTCTTTTCCATTCCAAGCTGCGCCAGTTCCTCGCGCACCAGCTTCACCAACCGCCGGGCTGCGTCGCGCCGTTTTGCCGAAAGGGCTTCGGCGGCCTTCCGGTAGTCGGCCGCGGCCTTGGCCAACTCTTTCCGCACGGCTTCGCGCCGCTCATCGGCATGCTCCAGGCTGGCCAGGTTTTGGCGCACCTCGGCGGCGTATTCCAGGATAGCCTCCAGGCTATTCCCATACTTCCGCTTCATGCGATCGATCAGCGCCAGCCGGTCCTCAATTTCTTCCAGGCGCGCAGGATTTGCTTCCAGCTTTCCCACATAGGTACGCAGGAAGGCCGCCACATCCTCCAGCGTAGCCCGGGCGGCGGCCAGCGGTTCGACCTCCGGCAACACGGCGGGGTCGTAGCGGCGCAGTTCATCGAGGTACCTTGCGGCGGCCGCGACGTGGGAAATTGCCGCGCCTTCACTCTCGTAAAGTTCGTCAAATGCGCTGGTGGCGGCGGCGCGGATTTTTTCCAGGTTGGAGAGAACCGCGCGTTCTTCCTCCAGTTGCGCGTCTTCGCCGGGCTGCAAATTCGCCTGCTCCAATTCGCGAGCCTGGAAGCTCAGCAAGTCGAGGGTGCGCAGCCGCTCCTGTTCGTTGTGGCTGAGCCCCTCCAGTTCCTGCTCCAGCTTGAGGCGCTGGGCATGAAGTGCGCGTACGGATTCGAGGTCCGCACTTACGCCCGCAAACTGATCGAGCAAGCCGAGCTGGGCGTCGCGTGCAAACAGCGACACGTGTTCGTTTTGCCCATGCATTTCCACCAGGCGGCGGGAGAGTTGGCGCACAGCCGCCAGGGTCACGGGCTGGTCATTTACCAGCATCCGGCTTCGGCCGCCGGTTTGCAGTTCGCGCCGCAGAATGAGTTCGCCTTCGTCTCCCGCGACGCCGAATTCCTCCAGCCAACCAGTCCATGGGGCTTTCCCTTCAGCGGAAAAAACCGCAGTCACCATCGCGCGGTCCTCCCCGGTGCGGATGACCTCGGCGGAGGTGCGCCCGCCCAGCGCTAATCCCAGCGCGTCCACCAGGATGGATTTCCCCGAGCCGGTTTCGCCGGAAAGCAGATTTAACCCCGGCCCAAATTCCACGGCCAGCGTATCAATGACGGCGTAGTTCTGAATGTGAATTTCACGCAGCATGGCGTTGTCGGGGAAAGTCTACCACAGGACGCGGGGCTCGGGACACGGGATACGGGATTCGGTCGGCTCCCCGATCGGTGTCGAATCCACCCCTTAGAAAACACCCATAGATTCCAGGGGAAGTCAAAGTTCGAACCGCGGTCCCAACCGATGCAGATCTCTGCCTTAGCGCCAAACCTCGGTGTGGGCGTTCCCGAATCCCGAGATCCGTGTCCCGAACCCCGTTCATTCGTTGACGCCCTTGGGTCGGTGTGTTACGTTCATTAGTTGAGTGTTTTCAGTCTCCTGTGTTAAGGAGGAGGATAATTGGCTGCTGCACTTCTGGTTTTTTACCAGGGTTTTACGCAGGACTTTTACCAAGGCGAAGTTTGGCAACTTTTGACGAATACCGGTCCCGTGGCCAGGCTTGTCCTGCTGATGCTCTTCGGGTTATCAATTCTCTCCTGGGCGATTATCATTCGAAAATTTCGCACGTTTCGGGCCGCGCAGCACGAATCGTTGCAATTTCTCCAGGTCTTCCGTCAAAGCAAGAAGCTGTCGGAGATTCGGGCTTTTTGCCGCAGCCTGAAGGAGAGCCCCCTACCGGAGGTTTTTCAGTCCGGCTATCGCGAAATTGAAAGCCAGGCCACCATGGCCGAAGGTCAGGGCAAGGCACGGATTCGCAGCCTGGAAGCGGTAAAGCGCGCCCTGCAGATTGGCGCCTCCGCCGAATTGGGCCGGCTGGAACAGTGGTTGGTATGGCTTGCCACCACCGGCGCCGTGGCTCCCTTTGTGGGGCTGTTCGGAACCGTGTGGGGCATCATTGACGCTTTTCATGGTCTGGCAACGGGAGGCGGCGCAACGTTGCACAGCGTGGCGCCGGGTATTGCGGAAGCCCTGATCACCACTGCGGCGGGACTGTTCGCCGCCATTCCCGCGGTTATCGCATACAACGTCCTCCTCCAGCGCATCAAAGAATTTGCGGCACAAATGGACGACTTTGGTCTGGAGTTTTTGAATATGACCGAGCGGTATTTTACAGAATGAGCCATTGAGCCATCGGGTCATTTGGCCATTGCAGGAAGAGTGAATCGATATGAGAGTTGGTTGCTTTCCACTGCCAATGCGACATCAAATCGAGTGCTGCTTGTCGGCTCTGCAATGGCTCAATGACCCGATGACTCAATGACTCAATGACTCAATGGCCCGATCTCGAAGCACCCGACCTTGAAACAATCGGGCCAGCGAGGAGATAAAAG
>CAYTMD010000389.1:0-6391 GCA_964438685.1 uncultured Acidobacteriota bacterium | reverse complement strand
CGTTTGAATTCGGCTCGCGCACAGACTGCCAAACTATAAGCGCCTGTACGCTAATCTTTTTGAGCTTCCCCCACCTCATTACGCCGGTTTTCACCAACGAATTCAGCAGGAGGACTCCGTCCCGTTCTTAGCCAAGAACAGGGCGTCGTTCAGCGATCGATACTAAACTAAAACTTCGATTGACGTGGCTTGCTCAACTCAATTGTCAAAGAGCTAAAGGTCCCGATGTAATCGGGATCCCCATTTTGGGGAAAGTCAGCTTACGGCGCCATATTTCTGATTGCCTTAATTGGCGTCCCGTCTGCCGTTACTCTGTCGAGGGTTTGTCTCACCAGAGCGATTGTCTATACTACGAGTGCGTCGGATGTTTGTCAAGGGCTTTGCAAAGATTTTTTATAGCCGACATAAATCCTTCACTCGACTCAAGGAGTATACCACGTCCATCGCAGAGCGCCAGCCAAATCTCGCCATCGGGTCATTTTTGATCGGGAAACCTTGCAATTGACCACGGCCTTGTATTGCCGGGGCGGAACGGGCTGCGAAGGAACGCATGGAAGCACCTTTATGTGGGCCTACGCTTGTTGAAACAGTTGAATTGCATGGCGACGTAGAATGGCCGCTACCCCACTAACCAAAGGGTCCCCCCGAAGTCTGCGAACTCAATTCCGTTCCCCTGCACGACGGGAAAAGTTGGTCTAGCGACTGGAAGGTCAAGGCGGGAGAACTGCGGGAGAGTTGTTCGACATCGACAATTTGTACGAAGTGTATGGACAGAGAGTCTTGCCAACGATAGAATAGTAACCACCGGGAAGCCCCGGACTCAAAACTCAACGAAAATTCAATAGGGGGGGACCATGTTGCGAAGAGCATTTGGTGTCTTGCTATTTATTGGACTCGCTGCCGCAATGAGTTTGGCACAGCAGCAAGAGGGGTATTTGGATGTGTACGTCGCCCACGTGAAGCCAGAAAGGCGGGCGGAATTTGACATTGTCAACAAGAAGATGGCTGAGGCCAATCGGCGCCACAACGGCGACACCTGGCTGGCGCTCGAGACCGCTTATGGCGAACAGAATACCGTGTCCTTTAGCAGCGCTCGCACGAGTTACGCAGAGGTTGAAAAAGGTTTTGACGCTTTCAAAGGCGCGCTCGACAAGGCCTATGGCGAAGCTGGGACCACTGCCCTGATGCACGAATTTGACAACACGCTGGTCAGTTCCCGGACGGAGATTCGCCAGCGGCGCTGGGATCTGTCCTATAATCCTCCTGCCGACGCTGCCGCCTACATCCAGGCTATCGGCAAGACCCGCTGGATTCGCTCTGTAATCGTGCGGGTGCGGCCGGGCCACGCGCAGGAGTTTGAAGCGGAACTGAAGGAAATAGCCACTGCCTCGCAAAAGAGCAATCAGCCTGGCATGCGTTGGGTCTCACAGGTGACGTCTGGCGGCAACCCCTCGACGTATGTCCTTACCCGCCTCTTGACCCATTTGGACGAATTGGATCACGCCACTCCGATGCAGGAAATGCTGGGAGAAGAGGGCTATCAGAGATTTCAGAAGATGAACGCCGACGCAGTGGCGGGGGTGGAGTACGTCATCTTTCGCGTCGTTCCGGAATTGAGTAACCCTCCGGCAGAGATTGCGGCAACAGCGCCCGATTTCTGGAACCCCAAGCCCAAGGCGGCAGCCACGCCTAAATCCAAGGCAGCAGAAACCGGCAAGCCTGCCGCCAAGGAAAAACCATAGTTTTGCCACAATCGGCGAGGGCGGTTCTTGCTTCCACCCTTGTCGTCATTCTCAGCAACTCGCTTTTCTTTCCCCGGTAAGGGGCGGGGCCGAAGGACGCTGCGGAGCAATCCCAAAATAGTACTTTAGAGCGCTTGCAATTCACCTCGCACAGGTGTAAGAAGGGATTATGCAGAACGGAGGAGGTAATGCTCCACCGGGCATGCAGAGGTTAGTCGACAAATCACACCGCTCTTGCGGTGCGCACCGTTGGCAACGTCCCGCGGACGCTGACACGGCAACGACGAATACCTGAGACGGGGGGTCCGTCAGTTGACGGACTCCCCGTTCTCGTTTGTGCGCCCCTTCCTCCCGCGCCAGCCACGAGTGACAATCTGCAGCCGTCAATGAAAAGGAATCGATTTGTTTTTGCCCTAAGGCGTTTTAAAATGCGCCGGTGGAGGAGTCAACATGAGCGATGCGCCGCCGTACCCGTATGAAACCCGCCTCAACATCCTGTTTAAGCCCTTGGAAGTGATTGACGAGAAGGCTCTCGCCGACGCCTGCGCCTACAAGTGGTTTAACCAGACGTTGTGCCAGGTGAACCAATCTGTGGTGCGGATGGGTGTTGTGAAGGGCGAATACCACTGGCACAAACACGATGCGGACGATGAATTCTTCTATGTCGTCGAGGGACGGTTCTTCATCGACTTGGAAGATCGAACTGTGGAACTTGCTCCGCGACAGTGCTCCGTGGTTCCCAAGGGAGTTGTGCACCGCACTCGCGCTGTGGAGCGAACCGTGATCCTCATGGTCGAGAACGCCGGGATCATACCCACAGGAGACTGAAGAACTGCCGTGCATTGCCCTCGGAAGGGCGGGGCTTTACAGACTGCGGAAAAACGCGAAAGCGCCGTAGCGCAGAGTTGTTCCGCCTTTTGGAACTACTCTGCGGCTTTCACCTTTTAACAACATCCTCAAAGTTCTATTACCTGTTTACGAACCGGCAGAGTAGGGCCAACTACGCCCAACTCTGCGCTACGCCGTTGTTGTGCACTAACTCCCGTGACGGAAACCACCCCCCGGCGCGATCTCGCCGCCCCTCCTGATTCAGGAGGGGAGTTTTAACGGCTCCCTTCCTCAGATGAGGAGGGGTGGCGCCCTTGGCGACGGGGTGGTGCTGAGCAGGGAATGTAGAAACTCGAGCGCGGGGGTAAAGCCCCGCCCCTCCATCCCCGGCAAAATAAGATCGCTAACTTCTGCCACTAAGGACTAGTTCGGTAAAATCTGCTCCAGCGGGCCCGCAGGACAGCCGTATTGGTGCAGCAGATCCTGTTTTCGCTGCCTGGCCTCGTCCCATCGCTCGTCTTCAACGGCTGCCTTAACCACCTCGACGGATGCCGTGCAGAATTGCCTGTGGACCAGATCGCAAGCAAGATTCAACGCCGGACCGTGTGGCCCCTCGGTAATCGCACAACTATCGCGAAAAGCGCTACGGTACAAGTCCATCAGATCCAATCTGAGGTTGGGATTGGACGTAATCAGCGCTCCTTCAATCAGCGCGACAGCGGCGTCATCGACCCGGTCCTGGGCGGCGAAAACGTAGGAGATCTGCTGGTACCCCTCGGGGCTCTTGGGATGAAGGGCAAGCGCTTCGCTGGCTGCGGCGGCGGCATCCGGTGCCTTTCCCAGCCGCCAGTACGCAGCCGCAAGCATCCAACGCACCTCCGGATCGACTTTGGTAAAACGAGCAACCGTGGGGTGGCGGCGAGCCCACTCGGCACCTCCCTTTCGATCGTATTCCGCACCCACGCTCTTGTCGATGGCGACCGAACGCTCGAGAATCTGCAACGCTTTTGGGTACTCGTCAGAGCCTTGTGAAGAATCATGCTCGTGCAAAGAGTCGCCTTTGGCCAAATGGAGGCCGCCCGCCAGGCGGTAAATCCCCGGAGTATTGACCGAGTCGGGCAGCGAGTCGAGGATCGCCAGGGCTCTATCGGCTTCCTTGATGGCGCGATCGAGGTCCGAACCCGCAGCGCCATTTAAATAGAGCACGGAAGCAAGCTGCCCGTGGACCTTATAGCTGTTGGGGCTGGTTCGGACGCTGGCCTCCGCCATGGCACGCTCGTCCTGCCAATCGCCGTTCCGCACCCAGGTCCGGAGGGCGAAGGCAATTGCAATCACGCATAGTACGACCGGGGCAAAATGCTTTACCCGTTTGCCGGCCGCATAAATCGCCATGACCAGGCAGGCGAGCAGGCCGATCGCCGGCATGTACAGGAAACGCTCCGCCATGATGGTGCCGACCGGGAAGAGCAGGTTCGACGTGGGAAGATACGTTATCGCCGCGAACGACGCCAAAAAGAAAGCCGTCCGATTCCATCGGTACAAAGCGATAACAATTATAACTGCGGCCAGCGCGACGGCGCACGCCAGCCAGTCCTGCAAGGCACCATGGGCAAGGGGAATTTGCGCGTAGGAATAATCGCTGGAAAGCGTGGCCGGCCACAGCGTGAGCCCCAGATAGCGGGGGATCAATTCAATGGCTGTGAGCCGTCCGGTCCAGAAGCCTGCGCCTGCGATGGGATTGTCGGTGAAAGGAAACTCCGCGGGTTGCGAAGCCGCCAGCACGATGGAGCGTTGATACAGCATCGCCGCGATGGGCAGAAGTGTGGCGGTGCACCCCAGGAGCAGCGCTCGGCCCTGTTTTCGCACTTTCCACCACGTCAATTCGTAAAGCGGAATCACGCCAAGGATGGCCCCCGCGCTCTCTTTCGAGAACGCGCCAACGGTTGTGACGGCCATCACCCCAGCGAACCATGTGAGCCGGCGCGGCCCATCGGACTCGGTGGCTTTGAGATACATCAGGAATCCGCTCAAGATGGCCATGGCGGAGAGCAGGTCCGCCCGGCCGATCATGTTGGTCACCGATTCCGTCAGGACCGGGTGGACGGCCCAGAGCGCCGCGGCGAAGAAGGCTGGCCAGAACTCGCGAAGGAGTCTGCGCGCCAGCGCATAGACCAGAAAGACATTGCCAAGGTGCAAAAGGAAGTTGATCCAGTGATATCCGGCTGGTTCAGTGGCGTTCCCAAGCACCGCATAGTTGAGCAGGTAGGAGAGCGTTGTGAGGGGACGATAGAGTCCGCTCTCGCCGGTTGGCCACCAATAGGTGTGCTGAAAAATCAGGCGGATATTCTTGCCGGTAAGCTCGCGTATGCGCGGATCCTGGAGAAGATGGATTTTGTTGTCGAGAACGAATCCGGCGGAGAACGAATTTGAAAAGGCCAGAAACGTCAGGATGGCGAGCGCAGCACCCGCAAGCACGCTCCGCCATGCATCAAATTCAAATTGACGGGGCTCTGTCGTTTGGGCAATCCCGCGCTTCTTATTCACGCGACCTTTCAGGCTGGCAGTGTGGGCCGAAGATTCCCGCGAGTGCTCAGTCCGCGCCGCGCTCGGCGAGATATCATCTGTGAATCGCGACATCGGCATGACCTTGCACGTTCGGCGCACCCGCTGGGCTCAAGGGAGGCAATGGGTGCTGCGAGTTGACCAGGATTTCCATTCTGGCTTCCCAAGTCACAGCAGTATACCTTCCACCGGCTTGTTTGCGACCGCAATTCTGCACTCCAGACACCACCACGCCATCTGGCGGCGAGAGGTACCGAGAAGGAAGGCGAACGGCACCTACCTCAGCGCTGCCTGCTACGTCGGTCCGAGCCCAAGTTGCAGCCTGCGATCGTTGACCAGGTGGGCCACCACCTCTTGGGCAATGTCGGTAGTAAAGGCTTCGCGATAGGCCAAACCGTCGCCCAGATCGGCAGCGAAGTGCCGCCGGACTGTGCCCCGACGCTTTAGATCGGGGAAAACGGTCCGCGAGCGTCCTTGGCCGTGCCCACGCACCACTCGCTCCAAGCACCACCGAACGTCCGAATCTGCCGTTCGAACTCCTCAATCATCTCATCACGCTTGATTAACATGGCGGTCCTCTTTAGACATCGAAACGTGTGCAACGTGGCCTGTCCACGGTTTCCTCCCCCGGTTTCCCCGATGTATACTAGGAGCCAGGGCAATCCAGAACCAAAATTCAATAGAATAGAGTTGCGAAAGGACACCGATGACTCAACCGATTTCCGCCGACATGCTCATTAAGACTCTGCAAACCCGTGTGGCCGCGCTGGAAAAGGCGCTGCAAGTGAGCGCCAGCCAAATCGTTCTGCAAACTGGCTCGGCCAAACTTACACTGACCGCTGAGGGCAACGTTCAGATCACTGCCGGGCTGAACACGCAGATCACTTCCGGGGCTGGTACCGTGCTCACTTCCGGGGGTGCGACGACGCTTACGTCCGGGGGTATTACGCAGATCAAGGCTGCGAACAAGCTCATCCTGAAAGGCAGTTCGATTGAGCAGAATTGACGCCGGCGGCGCGAGCGTCCGCCGAAAGCCTCAGGGGACCGCATCGCCCCCGCCGTGGCATCGAAAACAGGGAGCCACACTCATCGTGTTTTTGAGCGTGGCCCTTTCGCAGAGTCGACACCCCAATCGGGTTTCCCGCGGTAGCCACGGAGAGTGCTTTCCTGTCCGTGGGCTTTTCTCACGCACGATACCCCAACGGCCGGCTGGCGCATGGCGAGCACAGCCATGCGACTCGCGATCTTCTTCGCGTGCG
>CAYTMD010000388.1:0-6398 GCA_964438685.1 uncultured Acidobacteriota bacterium | reverse complement strand
CCCTTTCTTGGCGGCCATGGCGATGTCGCCGTCGAAATAGGCGGCGCGCTGTTCGAATTCGGTAAAGTCCTCCACCGTTTTAAGGGCACGCTGAGAACCGAAGAGCCGTTGGATGTTCACTCCCCGCAGGGAAGGCGTTTGGATGCGGTGCCTGAATTCCTGGGGTCGGATGTCTCCCACCAGATGGTTCGCCGCGTTGGTATGGCCGTTCACATGACAGTCGAAACACGTTACGCCCAGGCTGGGGCGGTCCGTCCGCCGGTCCTCCGTCGCATTGAATTGCTGTTGGGGAAACTGGGTCACAAGAAGGCGGAGACCTTCAAGCTGCTTGGGGTTCAAAATCCCGTTGAAGATCTCATAGTAGTTATCGATGGTAATGATGCGCCCCTTCGCCACATCACCAAGGTCGGGCCGGGTGGTGAGGTAAATTGCCGGGGCCGGGTCTGGAATGAATTGTTCAGGCAGATCGAAATCCAAGTCAAACCGAACCAGCCGGGGCAGTGGTTTCGTGGTCATGTCCGGAAAGAGCATGCCCCCTTCCGCGTGGTCGGCAAACGGTAACGGTTTGTACGGGAAAACCCCCTTCTCTTTGATTTGTTCGGGGGACATGTTGTTAAGCTGCTCCCACGTTACTCCCCGGAGGTTGGCTGTCGGTCCCACAGGGATGGGTTTCCCCCCCGACATGAAAACCTCGCCACTTGTTCTCTTGGCGAGCACATAACGGGAGCTCAGCATTTCCATGTGCTCTTTGGCTCGCGCGGCTTTAACTGCCATGCGTGCGGCTTTGATTTGGTCGAAGGAAACATCCTGATTCGTCGGTCCATAGCTGGAGACGACCGTCCCCTGCTGGGCATGAACGAGAACCGTGGCGGCCCCCACGACCAACAGAATACAGATCCCAATTAACATCATGGAGTAGGTCTTTTTTCCGCTCATTTTGCAGTCCTCCTTGCTCTGCTCTAGTTTGGGCCGTCCCGCCGAAACCTACGTGACGGTCGGCCAAGGAACCGGAATTTCCATTACCGACCTCCGGCCCCACGGCTAACCTACACCTGACCGCCGCCGGATGCAATTGTGCGTATCGGGTGGCTTCGCGACTCGGGATTAGGATTTAGGGACTCGGGATTCGGGCACCGGGGTGGGCCTGACCGGTCGCCGACATACCGATGCCGCATAGGGCGCAGGGAAAACAGAGAAGTTGTGGTTTGCGAGGCTCCGCGCCTTTGCGTGTTGGCATAGTGTCTTTAGTGTGGCTTCTTTAGGTGCCTCACGCGCAAAGCTTGAGGTATGCTCCGCGCATATGGGCGGAAGAAACCTTCGCGAAGGCTGGGATGAAAACGATGCAAGAGCAGGATGAATTGTTTTTTGTGATCTCTCCGCATTATTCAAATACCCAAAACTCGTTGGCGAAGACCCGACGGCCGCGGCTTTGTAATTTCACTATTAAGAAAACAAGCGAACGAACTCAAGCCGCGTAGCGGCGGCAGATTGTGGCCCATGGCGCCAGCCGTGGGGATAATGCGCAAGAAGAGGTACGAGCCCCGGCAGGGGCGACAGAAATCACGGACTACTCGTTTGCCGAAAACGTTCTTTCGCCCCTGCCGGGGCTCACATAGCAATTGCAAGGGCGTCTCTTTCCCACGGCTGTCGCCATGGGCCACATTCTGTCGGCCCTGTCGGGCCTGAGTCCCCACGACTTCGCGCCTTTGCGTGTTGGCGTGGCGTCTTTCGGTGTCTCACGCGGAAAGGTTGTGGTATGCTCTGCGCAAATGGACGAAACGAATAAAGTCTATTTTGCCAATAACCTGAATATTCTTCGCGAACACGTCACGGATGCCAGCGTCGACTTGATTTACCTTGACCCGCCTTTCAAGTCCAACGCCAACTACAACGTCCTCTTTAAGGAGAAGAGCGGCGAGGAATCCGCCGCGCAGATCACGGCTTTTGAGGACACCTGGCAGTGGAGCATCGAAGCAGAAGCGGTGTACAAGGAAATCGTGACCAGCGGCCCGCCCAAGCTCGCTGATTTGGTGCAGGCTCTGCTGGCGTTCTTGGGAAGAAACGACACGATGGCCTACTTGGTGATGATGGCCATTCGCCTGGTTGAATTGCACCGGGTACTCAGACCGACGGGCAGCATCTATCTGTATTGCGACCCGACCGCGAAATCGCCGCCACCGACGCAGGAATTGACAACCTGGTTTGCGACCTCTACGACATCACGGATGAAGAGAGAAAGACCATCGAAGGAGAATAGCGATGCCCAGGATGCTCCAACTAGAGGCGGAATTCACGCCTCGGCCATCGTTGAAATCATTGACCGTGACGGGGATTCTTCCATGGAGTCTTCTCAACGCGGAGGCGCGGCCTATCGTCAAACAATTTGTGGCATCATGGGAGAAGATCGTTCTAGACAAGGGCTCGACAGAACACGACTGCCATAAGCTTATTTCAGGGCAGCCAGCGTTCTTTTTTCCACAAGAGTATCAGGTTGTGTCCAAACCGGAACTAGGCTCGGAACACATAGCGGATTTTGTGCTTGCCGCCGATCAAATGAGCGCCGGAATCCATTATCGCTTCATTGAGATCGAGAGTCCTCATGCGGTGGCGTACACAGCCTCAGGTAATCCTTCCGCAAGACTGACGCATGCCATCCAGCAAGTAATGGACTGGAAAAGGTGGATAAAGAGCAACCGTGCTCAGTACAAAAAGCTGTTCCCATCAAAATACTTGCCCGTCCAGGAATTCGACAACCTTTCCTACTGTATTTATATCGGGCGCCGCGACCAAAGCTCCAGACTGACCGCGCGTCGCAACGAGTTTGCTAAGGAGGTCGGAATTGACATCCGCAGCTTCGATTCCTTAACGGACCGGGTCAGAAACTTTGGCTTTCTGGATTTGGTCTCCGAGGACTGCGATGAGTCCGTAATCGGTGACATAGTAATGCGGAACAGGCTTGCGAATCCATTCTTGAGAGCTTATTCGTGGGGAGCGTGGAAGGATATGGTCTTCAAAGGAGAATTCGTTTGCCCACACTTCCTGGCAAATAACGCGGAGGCATTGCGCGAACATCGCGACGACAACTCAGACCTGAAACGGTTCCAGAGAATCTGGAAGGGGTTGTCCGAGGCCAAGAGGAAATTTTACCTCTCAAGGGTCCTCGACTCTTGCTAGTACCTCCGACCCACCCCACGACAAGATGGTGAAACTCGTTGACCGGATGCTGGAGTTAAACAAGCAAACGCACTCAGGCAAGCTCGCCCCCTCGCAAGTTGAACGCGCCGACCGCGAAATCGCCGCGACCGACGACGAAATCGACGAATTGGTTTACGAGCTTTACGACATTACCGACGGGGAGCGCAAGATCATTGAAAACGAACAGTGCATGAGATGATAGGGCCAACGATGAATACTGTTTTGGGGATTTACGGGGCAGTTTTAAGCTCGATCTTGGCGGCAACCAAAATTGTGGAGTTTTGTCGTGATCGTGCCCGAGTAAAAGTCCAGTTTGAGGCGAACGTGCTAGCGAACCTGGAGGGATATCCCGGGGAGTATTCCTTAATTACTGTCGTTAATTTAGGTAGACGCCCGGAAACGATCAGCGTGATTGGGCTGGAGTATGCCGACGGCAGTACGCACTATCCCCCACTCCGTTTTTGCTCACCCGCTCTTCCGGTTACCTTGGAAGAGAGTAAGAATGTGGCGGGCTTTATCCCGAGGGAGGCCGTCCAATTTGACAAACTTCGCTGGGCATTCGCCAAAATCTCCGGCGGCCGGATATACAAAAGCCGTCGCTACAAACGCGTCTAGTCAGATTGCGTCCGAATCAAAAACCTTTTGCGCCCCGAGGTCTTTTGCGCATGGTGTTCAGGGCAAGCGATCCATCACCAGAACGGAGGTGTCCTCCACGTAATAGCCCTTCTGTGGGAGACGAATCCACGGTCAAACAAAGGCAGATTGACAGGACTACCCCGCTTTGCCTACTGTGTTTGGCAAGTATCAGCGGTCGGTGGCGATTTGAAGCTGCGCTCCGCTTCTGGTATTGTTGTGCTATGGCGAACTGTAAGCTGCTTGCGTTCTTGCTATGCGACAAGACGACAGTAGATCAGCAGGGGAGAGTGACTCTCCATGCCCTGTTCGACGGGATTGTCATTCCCCAACCATCGACGACTCGACATCTCAGCCCATTCAGGTCTCGTAAGAATGCTGAGGGCTTCTACGTTTTCTACAAGATTGTTGCTGACCAGCAGTGTAGAATTGCCCTCAGGGTACTTGACCCTTCGGGAGTTGAAATCACTGGGAACTGGCGCGATTCTATAAACCCCCAGGGGCCTTCAGTCTGGCAAGCGATCTGGGGCCTCAGTGCGAGTCTTTTCCAAGTTCCAGGACAATACCAGCTTGATTTAATGCAGGAAATTGATTATCCGATGCCGCGGTCGTTTTCTTTGGCGTCGACTCCGCTCGTTGTTTTCCAAGGTGAGTAGGCCTCGATGAGCACTGCAATCTTCACTGTAGGCGAAACCAAGTGGGGTCACCCTCCCGACGCGGAGTCGGCGGTAGTAGCAGAGAACGGTCGGCCAGGGCCTTCACTGAATCACGGCTCGGCAGCCCCCGAATCGGAGGGCAGCAAACCCCTTGCGGCCCCGGAGGATGACTCAATACAATTTCGCAAGGTGGCTCGCGCCTCTTGGTCTCGCTGGCCTGACGAGACCATGGCGGCGCTCGAGATAATAATGGATGAGTTTGTTGAACTCGTGAAGGATAACCCGAAGGTGTGGGCCGTATACGCTACTGAAGATCCGTCGGGAATTACGGTCTGGACATATATCGATTCAGCCGACAGAAACGACCGCTCTCTGGTTTACGAAGCCGAATGGCAACTGCTCAACTTGTACCCTGACGTGGGCTTTGACTTCAATACGGCGCTGGTCCCCTCCGGACACGAGCAGTTCGATGATGGCGAGAAGGTTTACCTGTATAGGCGTTAGCGATGGCCACTCCTTCCGAACACCGCTCCAAGGCACTCCATAACGAAGACTTGCTCGAAGTCCATAAGTTGGGGGAAGGAAAATTCGCTGGATGGGCGATCACCATCTTATTTTACAGCGCACTGCACTGGATGCGAGCGTTGGCAGCGCAAGAAGGGTTTCAGATCAGGCGTTATTCGGGGAACGAGAGCGAAAAGCTGGCCCTTCAGCAAATACCGTTATTCCGACAATCTCCTCAACCATTTAGTTATTATCGGTCGCTCAAAGACGCGTCGCAAGACGCCAGGTACGAGATGACGCAGTATTCCAACGCGGACTTCCTTGACCTGAAGCAGAGATGCTTTGATCCATTCAAGTCATTCATCATTACAAACCTTCGAACCTGAAAAATACCGTCCAAAATTGTTTCCAGTGGGGTGTCCACGGACAGTGCTTTTCTGTCCGTGGGCTTTTTCCGTCCCACCTTTGAAGAGCCCACGCACAAAGGGAATAATGCGCAAGAAGAGGAACGAACCCCGGCAGGGGCGACAGAAATCATGGACTACTCGTTTGCCGAAAACGTTCTTTCGCCCCTGCCGGGGCTCGCATAGGAATTGCACGTGCGTCTTTTTCCCACGGCTGTCGCCATGGACCACATTCTGCCGGCCCGGATGGGCCTCGAGATGCAGAGCACACACGGAGCCCCGGGAGGGGTAAAAGAAATGGCTCACACCTACGCGAATCTCCTGACCCACGCATTGTTCAGCACGAAGGATCGCCGGCCCAGCATTCGCTCCGAGATGAAACCCGATCTTTACGCCTACATGGGCGGCATCATGACGAACCTTCGGGCCAAGCCGGTGCTGGTCAACGGGCCTCAAGACCACGTCCATATGCTCTTCGTACTGCCCGCTACGCTTTCCCTCGCTGACTTCATGGAGAAACTCAAGGCCAACTCTTCGAAGTGGGTCAACGAGAACTCGCCGAGAAGCGCGTTTGCGTGGCAAACAGGATACACAGCGTTCAGTGTCAGCGAGTCCAGGCTGAGTGATGTCAAGGCATACATTTTGCATCAGGAAGAGCATCACCGTAAGTTGTCGTATCAGGAAGAGGTTGTGGCACTACTCAAGAAACATGGTGTGGAATTTGATCCGCGTTTTGTGGTTTGACGAAAACGTTCTTTCGCCCCTGCCGGGGCTCCCTTATCAATTGCGAGGGCGTCTCTTTCCCACGGCTCCCGATCTAAATCATCGGGACAGGTGTCGCCATGGGCCACATTCTGTCACTGCTGTCCAAAATAGCAGACGCAGCCAATGGACCATGCGGGCCCCGTGCTCAGCCATCATGAATTCGACATCGAAACTAAGGGTACATTCCCCCTCGCCCCCTTGGGGGAGAGGGGGGACCGCAAGGCGGGGGGTGAGGGGGTCT
>CAYTMD010000387.1:0-6407 GCA_964438685.1 uncultured Acidobacteriota bacterium | reverse complement strand
TTACTATCCACTATCCACTATCCACGAGGCATTGTAGGATATTGCCATGGCCATAAAACGCGTCGGCATTATTTCCAAACCGAAGAAGGTGGAAATCCGCGAGATTGTTCCGGATTTGCTCGAATGGCTCCGCAAACACGACATTGAGGTATTCATTGACAAGGAAACCGGCGCCATCATGGAGACGAAAGAGCGCTGCCTGACCCGCAATGAAATGCCGGCCAATGTTGACTTGCTGATCGTCCTGGGTGGAGACGGCACTCTATTGGCCACGGCCCGCGCCCTGAATCGCAAACCGGTTCCCATTCTGGCCGTAAACCTGGGCGGGCTCGGATTCCTTACGGAAGTGACCCGGGAAGAGCTTTATCCCACACTGGAAATGGTGGTGGCCGGCACTCACGAGACCGATCGCCGTGTGCAGATTGAAGGCGAACTGATCCGGGCCGATGAAATCCTTACGCCATTTCTGGCTTTGAATGATGTGGTGTTAAACAAAGGCGCCATCGCGCGGATCTTCGACTTTGAGCTGCGGGTGGACGGTGATCTGGTTTCAACCTACAAGTCGGACGGACTGATTGTTTCCACGCCCACGGGGTCCACTGCTTATTCGCTGGCGGCGGGCGGCCCCATTGTTACCCCATCTGTTGAAGCTTTCCTTGTGACTCCCATTTGTGCCCACACCCTAACCCATCGGCCGCTGGTGCTTCCCAATACCGTTAGGATTGAGGTAACGGTAAAGAGTCTTCGCGAGGCTGCCTACCTGACCGTCGACGGCCAGGTTGGCATCGCCGCGCATAGTGAAGACGTGGTGCGAATGCGCAAGGCCGATTCCCACGTGGAGTTGGTCCGGCCGCCTTCGCGCCCGTACTTTGAGATCCTGCGGCAAAAGTTGAAGTGGGGCGAGCGATAGGAAGATAGTAGGCAGTGGGCGGTAGGCAGAGATCCGCCGTATCTCCACCAAATTGCTCGGCCCTTTGGGCCTGTTACGATCGAGGAGGGCTATGATGATTAAGCTCCTCTCTGGGGAACGTTGCCCACTGCCGACTGCCCACTTCTTACCCTTCCGGCCGTATCACGGGCGCGGGTTGTGTGGTGATGGTAAGCCAATCCGCGCGCACGCGGTCCCACTCCTGGATCAAGAGCCCTTGTTCCTCAAAGAACGCGCGGATGGCGGCAGCGTCCCAGCCGGCAATTTCCTCCAGGATGGGGACGATGATGCTAAGGGCGTCGTCGCTCAGGACGGTGCGTTTGGCAATGGGAGCGATGTGCCGCCCCTGCGAAACGGCAATGGTGAAGCCATCGCGCCGGTTCACATGGAGCATGACGTGGATATCAGAACCGCCGTCTCCAACATAGAGAATGCGCTCAGGACTGACCTGGAATTTCTTCTGTAAGTCATCCAGTACAGCCACCTTACCGTATCCGGCGTTTACCCGAATGATGGATTCCACTCGTCCGGCATCGTCGTAGTGCAGTTGCGAGCCATGGATGTGGTCGGCGGGAATGATATCCTGCAGAGCCGACTCAATCACTTCCTGTGGCGCGGCAGAGACCACGTGGAAATCAAAGCAAAAGCCGGGGACGGCGCTGGCAAGTAATTCCGAAAGCGGCCGGATGTTCTTCTTCAATCGCACATTTTTCCCTGCCTGCACAAGGTGTTCTTTGCGAACTCTCTCGCGATACTCGGGGTCATGGAGCAAGAGATAGCTCAATTCACCGCCTTGTTGCACCAGGTTCTGTACGGCAAGCGTCGCCACTTTGGCCTCAAATATCTTTGCGGAGATTCCCACCAGTTCGCTGAGGACCAGGCCGGAATCATTAAAACTCAGGGTCTGATCGAAATCACTTGCCAGTAGGTACTGCTTGACCAATGGAATACTAGCTTGCATAAATACCCTCCTGCTCACGTAGTCTGGGGTCTCTTGGCTACGACCAATGTTCAGATTCGATGAAGATTTGATGGCGGAGCGATTATCTGATCGATGCCATATCCCTGTGGCAAGTGCAGGCGGCAGTTCTTTGCCACATCGCACCGTCGCAACGGTAAACGGACTCAGGGGGCCGGTTCTGGTCTTTTGGTGGACATCCCATCGCGATATCTAGGTTAGCGGAAATCCCTTGCTTTGGTCAAATCCATTGAATTTATGGCGCCCATAAGCAGCAGGGAGAAAGTTGAGGAAGTCTTGCCCTTGCTATAGAATAAAAAGGCTGGAGAAATTCCGCTCCGGAAAAGTTGTTGTGGTCATCAAAACCGGTTGTGATAGCATTTCGAATCTGCGATCCCTTTGACTGCCTGGGCGCGGAGTCTACGAGCAGAGAAGAGTCAGGGGCATGGCGCGTCGAAGAGCTTTTCCAGTTGCCGATCCGTCGCGAATATCTGGAGAACTTGTCCTCCGATTTGTAGTCGGGGTATCCGCCTTGCTGCTCGTCATTTTTCTGGCGCTGGCAGGCGTAGGAGCGGGTTTGACCTATTATGTGACCACGGCAAACAGTTCGCAGGAAGCTGTCACTCCTCAAACCTACCTGTTGAGTAGTTATATTCCCCTCAATTTCAATGATCACTCTGGAGGGGAGCATGAAGGATGGCTGCTGCTGGGATTGCGCGGCGCGCCGGTCATCATCCTCTGCCATGGATACGAAACCAATCGCTCCGATCTATTGTCGCTGGGGAGCATTTTGCGCGATAACCATTACAACGTATACATCTTCAACTTTCATGGGCCGAAGGCAAAGGAAACTCGATCGGACTTGGGACCGCGACAAGCATCGGATTTGATTTCAGCGATTAATACTGTTACCAAACAACCGGACGTTAACCCCAATCGAGTTGGAGTCTTCGGGACTTCGGTGGGCGGTTACGCCGCATTGGTGGCAAGTGAGATGGATCCCAAGATTAAGGCGCTGGCAGTGGACACAACCTATTCGACGCCAGACATGATGTTCGATTCGCAAGTTGACAGGCTGTTGGGAGGCTCCAGCGGACTCTTTCGCGTTCTCACGGAGGCGGAGTTTCATCTTGCCACAATGGGTAGCGAACCCTATTCGATGCCTGACAACCTTTCCAAGCTTGCTAAAGTCCCCAAGCTTTTTATTTCCGGGCGCGATAAGCCTTCCTTGGCAGCGATGACCGAGGCCCTTTACGACCAGGCGCCCGAACCCAAGCGGTTACTGGTGATGGAGCATTCGGGCTCCGATTTGGCATCCGAGTCAGAGAAAAGGGAATACGAGAATCAGATCCTCTATTTCTTCCAGCAGAAACTCTCACTCCGCGCCGACTAGCGCTTATACTGAAGACGCACGTTAGCACCCGGGCAGATCGAAGAGTAAGAACTCACGGCGTCTCCGTAAGTATCCGAGCAACGAATGAAATCGGTTGTGGTTGATAACAGTCCTCAAAATTCCGCACCGGCAAAACCGGGCACTACCCCGCCGCATGTGACCTTCCGTCAGCGGTTGCAATACTGGGCCGCGTTGACGGTGCTCAAAACGCTGGGTTGGCTTCCCCACAAAGTGGCGCGGGCGATATGTGCCCTGCTTGCGGCCACCAGTTACTGGCTTTGGCCGCGCTTGCGGCGAGTTGGGTTGTTTAATCTGCGCCTGGCGTTCCCGGATTGGACCGACAAGCAGCGTCGCCACGTAATTTACGGGCTCTTCCAGAATTTCGGGCGCATGCTGGCCGATTACGCTCATTTCCCCAAATGGAATCGCGAGAATATCGAAAACCTGATCATCTATGACGGGTTTGAAAACTACGCGCGCGCCCAAAGCCAGGGGCGTGGCGTGCTATTTCTAACGGCGCACTTTGGCAATTGGGAGTTGGGCTCCTTTGCCCATGGAGTGTACGGCTACCCCTGTCATTTCGTGGTTCGCGAAATGGACAACCCCCTGATTGACCGTCTCATTAACGGCTATCGCTGCTTGAGCGGCGGTACGGCAATCGAAAAGCGCGACTTTGCCCGGGGCGTTCTGCGGGCATTTGCGCAAGGGTATGCGGTGGGCGTGCTTACCGACCAGAATATGCTGCCCAACGAAGGTGTTTTTGTGGACTTCTTCGGCCGGCTGGCATGCACTTCCACGGGACCCGCTCGCGTTGCGCGGAAAACCGGCGTCCCCGTTGTGCTCGGGTTGGTGATTTGGGACGCGAAGCTGAAGAAATACCGCCTGCGTTTCGATACCGTGGAATGGATCAAGCGCGCCGACCACGAGGAAGAGATCCTGGCCAACACGGCAAACTTCACCCACCTGATCGAAGAATATGCGCGCCGCTATCCCGACCAGTGGCTCTGGGTGCACCGGCGCTGGAAAACCCGGCCGCCCGGGGAACCGCCGCTCTATCCCTTCTAGCTGGAAGGGGCGAAATTGGAAACTCGAAACTCGAAAATCGAAAATCGCGGCGAGTTTCGAATTTCGATTTTCGATTTTCGTCTTCCCGTTACAGAGGCTTCCCATGAGAGTTTCTAAGATTGCTGAATTGCTACAAGGAAATATTTCTGGCGACGGCGGGCGCGCGATCACCGGCGTTGCCGCGCTTGAAACCGCCGGGCCCACGGAGTTGGCCTTTGTGGAAGGCCCACGCGCCCTCGAGCAAGCTGCTGCTTCGCAAGCAGGATGCCTGCTCGTGCCGGAAGGCGCATCCCTGCCGGGGCACACCACAATTACCGTGCGTCATCCCAAGCTGGCCCTGATTCGCGCTGCGGAAGCCTTGCATCCTGCACCGCTCCCACTGCCGGGGATTCATCCCACCGCGGTGGTGGCGGCGGACGCGCAACTGGCGGCGGATTGCTCGGTGGGCGCACATGTGGTGATTGAAAGCGGAGTTTCCGTTGGGGCGGGGACGCGCCTCTTCCCCGGCGTCTACCTCGGTCAAGGCGTGCGGGTGGGGTCGCACTGCACGCTGCATCCCCACGTCACCGTCTATCCCGGCGCTCAAATTGGCGACCGCGTAATTCTCCACGCGGGCGTAGTGATTGGGTCGGACGGGTTCGGTTACGTCTTTGCGGAAGGCCGGCAGGTAAAGTTCCCGCAATTGGGAAAGATCGTGATTGAGGATGATGTGGAAATTGGCAGCAACACCACACTGGACCGGGGCTCTCTGGGCTCTACGGTGATCGGGCAGGGAACGAAGATCGATAACCTGGTCCAGATTGCCCACAACGTCAGGATCGGGCGCCACTGCATCATTGTTTCGCAAACGGGGATTTCCGGCAGCACCAAGGTGGGAGACTACGTGGTGATGGCCGGCCAGGTCGGTGTCGGCGAGCGCGCGCACATTGAGGACCGCGTCATCATTGGCGGCCAGGCAGGTGTTCTGCCGGGCAAAATCGTTCGCAGCGGATCGGTGGTTTGGGGAACCCCCAGCCGCCCCATGAGCGAGTTCAAGAAAACCATCGCCCGCCTCGCCCGGCTCGATGCCTTGGCGGAAAAAGTGAAGGCGCTGGAACAGCAGATGGAGAAACGCGGAAACGCGAGTTAAGTCGTTTCTTTTCATCAACTCATCCCGAAAACTACATAACTCCTTTATTTTCATACACTCATTGGGAGCACTTTTTTTGCCCCTTTGTTTTCAATCAACTATTGGGAGCAACCTTCATTTTTAACATCTTTTTTAAAGTCCCCCTTTGTTATCATCAACTTATTGGCAGCACTCTTTTTGATGCTGTGTTTTCAATAACTTATCAGGCGCAATTTTCGTTCTCGTCATCATCTGTTTTGCCCCCTCACCGGCATCTTTGATAACGCCCGAGGACCAATCGGCGATGATGAGTTCTGGTGGGTTGATGGCTCCCGGGAATGTGCCAGGATGGGAAATTCTTTCGGGGATGGAGCTGCGCCGCAACTTCATTGCTGTTCTAGCCTATAACTTTCGGCTCGCCATGTCAAGATGGCAAATTGTCCAAGGCCGGCGCAATCGCCCTTCGTCCCTGTTGCGCCGTCCCTGAGGTCGGCCCCGGGAGATGTAGCGCCGACCTTGAGGTCGGCACACGCTGAACGGAAGTTCAGCGCCTTCTCAGCACCACCCCGTCGCCAGTGGCGCCGCCCCTCCTCATCTGAGGAGGGGAGCCGTTAAAACTCCCCTCCTGAATCAGGAGGGGCGGCGCGCTCGCGCCGGGGGTGGTTTGCGGTGCGGGTGTAGGCGCATGACAGAAGGTGGAAACTCCAGAACTGAACTGAAGTTCAGCCCTACAACAGCGGGTAGCTTTTCTTGAAGGCAAAGGGCAATGGTGGTAACGTGCGGGCGTGTCCAACGTCCACCGGATTACATGCACCCGAATCCCGTAACGAAAGGACCGGTGATGCGGCGGTAGCCACGGTCAGTGCAGTCCTGACCGTGGGTTCTTCCGGCGGTGGTCGAGTTACTGATTCGGCCCTAAACGGATGTAACGTTTTCGGGTGTTGATGCATCTAAT
>CAYTMD010000386.1:0-6423 GCA_964438685.1 uncultured Acidobacteriota bacterium | reverse complement strand
TGGCAAATTTCCACGATCCCCTGGCTGTGAAGCGGGTGAGGATGGATAAACGCTGCCGGTTGCAACAAGTTGGTGAAGGACACTTTCCCACGTTGGAATCAGTTCCCACGGACGCCCTGAGTCTCACTTGTCCCGAGTTGCTCCGAGCGGAGCACCTGATTTGCACGGTGCCCGATCAACGGAAGGCCGAGGCCGTCAAGAATGCGCTCACAGGGCCGATCACCGAAGCATGCCCAGCTTCGGCAGTGCGCACTCATCCCGCCGCGACCATTTATCTTGATGCCGATTCGGCTTCCCTATTGTGATGGGCGAAATTCGAAAACTCACAACCATTGCAGCAAGTTGTGAACTTCGGACCTAAACGGTAGTTACCTTAATCCCCGCTTCCGTGAGTTCGTTCAAGTCAGCCTTGGGGATCTTGTTGTCGGTAATCACCTGATGAATGGAGGAGAGCGCAGTGATTTGGGAGAGGCTGCGGCGCCCGAATTTGCTGGAATCGCACACCAGCACGATCCGCCGTGAAATCTTGATCATCTCACGATTCACCTTGGCTTCCAGCAGGTTGGGTGTGGTGGGGCCGTAGTGAACGTCAAGTCCATCAACGGCGAGGAACAGAATATCAGCGCTCAATCTTCCCAGGGTTTCCTCGGCGAGCGGTCCCACCAGCGAAAAGGAGTTCTCGCGCAGAATTCCTCCCGTAAGGATCACCTCAATAGAAGTGCCGGCAAGTTCGGCGGCAATATTTACGGCATTCGTAATTACGGTCAGCCGGCCGCGATTGCGCAAAGCCCTGGCCACTGCCGTGGTGGTGGTCCCGGAATCCAGAATCACGCACTCTCCTTCCTTGACCAAGGCCGCGGCCGCCTCGCCGATACGCTGCTTCTCCTTGCGGTGTTGCTTCTCTTTCTCCCGCAGGCTGGGGTCGAGCAGGGCGCCCGTACGCACGGGTAAGGCGCCGCCATGGGAGCGCTGCAACATGCCCTCGCCGTGAAGATTCTCAAGGTCTTTGCGGATCGTCACCTGCGACGTATGCAGGCGCACCGCGAGGTCCTTTACCAATCCCCGGCCTTCTTCGTTGATGATTTCCAGAATTTTGCGGCGTCGCTCTTCGTTAAGCATGGTGGTCTATGGTGTCCTGTCTGTGTCCGGAGTCCAAATTGCTGCCGCTTGTCTCATAATATGATTACTTGCGCTTGTCAATGGAAACCTGATCTCCCTGTCAAGTATGGTTCTTTCCGCTCTCCGCTGAAAGTGTTCATGCTTGCCTGGAAAACCCGGCCAAAATCTTATCCTGAGGAATTGCCACCGGCCCGGAGACCGTATATATTCAGCAACGCCGGAACATTTGGTGGTCCGGGGAGGAATGGTGTGAACTGCCCGCCACATGCCCCGGAGCAAGAATTTCTGCCAGGAGGAGAACCTGTGCGCAGATTCATCGCCGTCGCTTTCTTGGTTTCGAGTTTGGTTTCCATAGCGCGGGCGCAAACGCCGTCGCCAACGGCGCCCCGTCCCAAGGATTATACCGCCCACGTGGTAGGTTACGCCCACATGGATATGGCGTGGCTGTGGCGCTGGGAAGAGTCCATTCACGACATCATGTATAACACCTTTAACAACCAACTCAAATTGATGGACCAATATCCGGACTATACGTTTGCGCAAGACCAGGCGGTGGTTCTCGACTCCATGGAGCACTTCTATCCTGACATTTTCAAGGGGCTTCAGCAGAAGGCCCGGACCGGCAATTTCGTTCCCGCCACCTCGGGTTGGGTGCAGATGGATGAAAACGTCATTGACGGGGAATCGCTGGTGCGGCAATTCCTCTTCGGCCAGAAATTCAGCAAGGAGAAGTTCGGTCACTACATCCGCATGGCGTGGCAGCCGGACGTATTTGGCCATCCCGTTACGATGCCGCAAATTGCACAAAAGGCGGGCATCGAGCTTTATGTATTCAATCGTCCGCATGACAAGACCCGGCCGCCGATCATTTGGTGGCAAGGTCTGGACGGAAGCCGCGTACTGGGTTACACGACGCCCGGCGAATATACTCAGCCGATGGATCACCAGCACACAACCGTTTTGGGAATGCAAAATGCCGATCGGGCCGGAGTGAAAAACATCATGGTGCTATATGGCATGGGCGATCATGGCGGCGGCCCAAATCCTGAGGATGCTGCTGGCATCGCCAAGCTGAATGCATCACCCGATGATGTGCGAGTCAAGCCCACCGACGTGGCGAATTACATTGATCTCTTGCTGACCGAAAAGAAAGACTTCCCGGTTTACGAAAATGAGATGAATCCTGTTTTTCCCGGCTGTTACACCACCCAGGTGGAGATGAAGCGCCACAATCGTCAATCAGAGCAACTTCTTCTCAACGCCGAGAAGATGTCAGAGCTGGCGACTTTCTTCCGTTATCGCGATTACTATCCGGTCCGCGACGTGAGTGAGGCCTGGAAATTGGCTCTGCTCAACCAGGCCCATGACCTTGCCGCCGGTTCGGGTATTGGCCCCATTTATACCGATGCGGCGAAGCAATACCAGGAGATCTTCGAGCGGGGCAATCGCGCCTTGAATTTCTCCCTGGAAAACTTGGGGCTTCAACTCGATACCCGGGGAGAAGGCGTGCCCCTGGTCGTTTACAATCCGCAGTCATGGAATCGCACGGGGTTGGTGACAGCCGAAATTTCTGCCTTCTCCCTTCCGCCTCGAATGGTGGCCGTGCACGGTGAAGAAACTATTCCGGTCCAGATTCTGAAGGCACCTGCGAAGAGCGGAGTTCGCGAGACCGCTACCGTCGCCTTTGTCGCGAAGAACATTCCTGAAATGGGATTGAAACTCTACCGGTTGGTCGCAGACGCCGGTAATTCCAAAGCGACGGCTTCCCCCTTAACGGTGGGATCGAAACCCCGCCCCTATTTGGAAAATGAATTCCTACGTGTCGAGATCAACCCTGAAACCGGCAACATCGCACGGCTATATGACAAAGTGAATAAGCGCGAGGCGTTCCACGGGGAAGGGAATTCGCTGACAGCCTGGGAAGACACGGCGGAGCAGGCCCGTAAGGTTTCCAAAGAATACGCAGGGCCGGCGTGGGATATCGGCTTAACCGGGAAGAAATGGGATGTCGATAAAGCAGCGCACATCGAAGTCATTGAGCAGGGGCCGGCACGCGCTACCGTTCGCGTGATTCACCGCTTCCGGGATTCCGAGTTCACTCAGGACATTAGCCTGATTGCCGGCATGCCCGGAGTGGATGTTGCCATGAAGCTGGACTGGTACGAGCGCACCACATTCCTCAAGGCGGACTTCCCCATCGGCGTTCAGTCAAATAAGGTGTCGGCGGAAATCCCCTACGGTGTCATTGAGCGCGATCAGACGGGCGAAGAGGCCGTGATGGGAAAATGGGTGGATATCTCGGCTGCGGACTACGGCGTGGCCATCCTGAACAACGGGCGCAATGGCTATGATGCCAAAGACAATGCCATCCACCTCTCGGTCATTCGCGGACCGTGGGGTCCCGACCCGCGTGCCGACGAAGGCGAGCACACCTTTAGCTATTCCATCTATCCGCACCATGGTGATTGGCGCGAGGGCAAAGTGCAGTTCCACGCCTTGGCATTCAACTCCCCCTTGCTGGCCATGCAGGAACCCCAGCATGCCAGCCCGCAAGAACAATGGGCTGGGAAGAAGGGTGGCTTGCCTGATGCCTATTCCTTTATCAAAACCCGGAGCGATCACGTGGTTCTGTATGCCCTGAAGCAGATGGAAGGCTTTTACGATACCGACGCCATTGCGCGCTTTGTGGAATGCGAAGGCCGTGAGGGCGACGTGACGATTGAACTCCCCCGCACCGTCCGCGCTACTGAAACCACACTACTGGAAGATGTCAGCGTGGGACCGGTAGGGGAAGGTTCTACCATTAAGTTTCATATGAAGCCGTGGGAGATTAAGACCCTGCGCTTGACACGGATAAAGTAGAGCCGGAACTTGTGGATCGCGGGGGCCGCACAGTATCGCAGCTACGCTCCAAGCACCTCCTGCGGGGAGGGTGAGGCCGACGAGGAAGGTGATGAAGATTGGCCCGAAGCCTGGCAGCCTGGCGTTGAAGTTTGCCAACTTACGGCCAATATGTTCACACCACCCTAAACACTTCCTTTGCATCAATATATACTAGAGACTCTAAATCTTTCGATGGACCCTGGAGAGATGAAAAAAAACGTTTTTCGTAGATGCCTTGCGCTTCAACCCCTTTTTCTTCTGGCCTTTCTATCATTTGTGATCAGCGATGCTCGTGCTGCCGGGAGTGGACCTCCACCCTGTGCCGGGAGCCTGAACGTCAGCCGCTTTCGATTGCTGGTTCAATCGCCAAAGGGCGGCACATCTCTGCCGCTCCAGGGAATCAACATTATTGAGCCCGGCGAAAAGTTGAGGTACGAACCCATCCATCTGCCGCCCGCCATCCGCGATAAAGCCAAGATTGCCTTATTGCTGGTTGCCGCTCCCAAGATAGCGCCCAAAGATGAGCCGAAGGGGAAGGCAGAGAAGGAGGAAAAGGAGAAAGAGGCGAAGAAGGGGTCGGACATCCACGTCCTTGAGGCGCGGCCCGCGAAAGATCCGCAAGAGTGGAACATCCCGGCGAGGGCGAGCGTAGTAGGAGTGGTCTTCGGCCCGCATGGGCTGGATGTGAAGAAAGTCAGTTCGATGGTGATTAAGAACCCCGATCTGATTCCGGAGTTGACCGAATATGCGGAACAGACGGCCAAGGTGGGAGCTTTGGTCGAAGCACTGACGGAATACCAGCAGCAGCCGGACCCCACCCGCAACGTGAACGCCGCGCTGGCGGGATTTGGGAGTGAATACAATGTCGCGATTCCCAAGCTCGATGCGTCGGCGTCTCCCAACCAGCAGGCCTCCGTATTGTTGCAGGCGATGATGCCCTCCTTGCAAACTTTCGATCCGATCACGTCCACTCCTACGGGAATGGTTGCGCAGTCAGCGGGTTTGGCGGGGGCAGTGGCGGCAATGTTCTTCGGTTCGCCCGTGGGACTGGCGGCAGGAGGCGCAGCGCTTTTCCTGAACATGCGCACGCTGGTTTTTCCTGACACCGACTTCCGCTCCGCTTTCACTCAGGCCTTTGAAACCAATGGCCTGGCCCTCTGTGCCAAGAACGAGGCGGAGAAACCGCGCACGCGGGTCGCATATTTGTGGATGATGAAAGTGCCCAATGCCACCGCGCCCGCCGTGGCCCTGGCAGAGACAGCGCACATGCCGATTGGGGCCAAATGCACGCTCAAAGTCCCCTTCGCCAATGCGGAGGACTCCCGCCTCCTCGCACGCGCGCGCGGCTGGGAATTGGTATCGGCCAAGAACCACGCCGACATTCCCGTCAAGGTGCAAGCGGGAACCCCGGACGATTCTCTGGATATCGATTTGACGCAAACCAAACTGCCTCCCGGTGATTATCACTTGGCTGCCCTGTGGGACTGGGAACCCCTGCAAGTGAAAGGGGATGTTGATCTGCGGCCTCTGGGCGACTTCAGCAAGGCGAAGGTCACCCCGGAATCCGCCGACCATTTGGTAGAGGGCACAGGTTTGATTAAAGTCCAACTGGCCGGCGCGGACTTTGAATTTGTCGAAAAAGTGGCAATGGCGAAAGCGGGAGACAAGAGGGCAACCCCCAAGGAAATCACGTTCACGTTACCTAAAGGCAAAGCCCAGGGCGACCAGGAGAATATGGAAGCGGAAGTGGATGCGTCGGCATGGGGCGTGGGCAGCTACCATTTGATTCTGACCCAAACAAACGGGTCTTCGCGCGATGTCGCACTGGTGATTCATCCTCCCAACCCCACGCTCGACGGTTTGCCCCTGCGCGCCAATCTGGGCGAAACCCAACAGACCGTGGTCCTTCGCGGGACTCGTCTGGAACGCATTACGCACATCACCACTCCGGATGCCGCATGGGAACTTGCCGCCGTAAAGCCCGATACTCACGATGTGCTGGAGCGGAAAGCGACGGTCAAACTCCAATCAGCGGCGCACCAGGGAGAGTCGCTGGCCGCCAGCGTGTCAGTTCAGGATCTCAATGCCCCGCTGACGTTTTCCGGAGCGTTGGAAGTGGCAGGCCCACGCCCAAAGATCGCTGGAGTCAGCCTTTCGCTCGCCCAGCAGCCTGACGTGCTTCTGAGCGAGGGGGAAATACCGGCAGGGGCGGCAACCAGTTTTTCGCTGCTGACCCGCAACCTTGATGCCCATCCCGCGCTGAGTCTCAATTGCGCTAACGAAGGTTTCATCAAAGCGCCAATGGTGCTGCACGCGGGAGACCGGACCACCACCGCGCAACTGGACCTTGCTGGTGACGACGGATTATTTCTATCTGTCGACCCCGGTGTGGTGGGCCAGTCCGGCTGCAAATTGACCGCA
>CAYTMD010000385.1:0-6429 GCA_964438685.1 uncultured Acidobacteriota bacterium | reverse complement strand
TTCGTTCATACTTCCTCTCCGCTTTTGGCCGGCCGGTCCGCGCGCAAACACGCGAAAGTGAACGCACGTCGGTGCCGACGGTCACCCAGGCGCTGCACATCTTTAACGGCGACACACTGAACAACAAGCTGCGCGCCTCCGGCAGTTCGATTGATATGCTGCTCAAACTCGGCTTCTCCGACGAGCAAATCATCGACTACCTTTACCTGGCTTCATTCAGTCGTCATCCGCGGGACAAGGAAAAGACAGCTTTGGTTGACGCACTGAAGTCGGCCGAGCAACAAAAGGGTCTGGGGTCCGATGATACACGCCGCGCCATTCTGAATGACTTGACGTGGGCCATGTTGACGAGCGAGGAGTTCATGTTCAACCACTAAGAGCAGGGGTTGGGGATTCGGGGCTAGGGGTTAGGGAAATGCGCTTTCGGCTTTTGGTTCAACTTTAGAGCCTTTGCGAGGATCAAGTTGAATTTACTTCCCTCGCCCCTTGGGGGAGAGGGTGGCCCGCAACCGGCGTTTTCATTAGTCCGTCAGCCGACGGAGACGGGTGAGGGGGTCAAAACCGCGGGTATCATCTGCACTTGACCCCGGGCTAAAATAAAAAATGTCACGACCACGCCGCAACATTCGCTCTCGCATCCATGCCCTTTCGATCGGGATCATTCCGGCACTGATCGGTTTAAGCGCAATGCTGCTGGGGTTAATCACGCTTTCCCGCGCCCGCGTGCACGCTGATTCCACGCCAGGGTTTGATTCCCAGGTCGCGCCCATCCTGCAAAAGAATTGCCTGGCTTGCCACTCCAGCGCTTCCAAGATGGGAGGATTCGTCCTGGAAAATTATGCCGCTCTGATGAAGGGTGGCGCACATGGCGCGGCAATCGTTCCGGGGAAAGCCGACCAGAGCCGCATGATTCAGATGCTCGAGGGAAAAGTTCAACCGCGAATGCCTTTCGGCGCCGACCCCTTGGCGGCTGCGGACATTGCCACACTCAGAGCGTGGATCGAAGGCGGCGCGCTGGGGCCGGCTCCCGGCGAAGCGCCCAAAACACTAGCGCCGCTGGCGATACCCGACATTAAACCGCAAGTTGCCGTGGTATCCCCGGTGGCCTCCGTTAGATTTTCTCCCGACGGCAGGGTGCTGGCGGTGGGCGGCTATCAGGAAGTCCGCCTGATTGATTCCACCAGCGGCAAACCCCTGGCAACGCTCACCGGCCATGCGGATTATGTTCGCTCCATCGCTTTCAGCCCTGACGGCAAGATGCTGGCGGCAGCCGGCGGCTCACCCCAACGCAGCGGCGAAATCAAGGTCTGGGACGTTAGCTCGCGCCAGCTTCTTAAAACGATGGTTGGCCACAAGGATTGCATCTATTCCGTCGCCTGGAGTCCGGACGGAAAGCTGGTGGCCTCCGGCAGCTACGACAAGATGATTAAGCTGTGGGACGTCGCCAGCGGCCAGGAAACGAAAAATCTTCAGGATCATATCGACGCTGTCTTCGCCGTAGCCTTCAGCCCCGATGGCAAGCATTTGGCTTCGGCCTCACAGGACCGCAGCGTAAAGATATGGGATATCGCTTCCGGAATGCGGTTGTATACCCTGGGCGATGCGACGGACGGCCTTACCAGCATTGCCTACTCTCCTTCCGGAAAGCAGATCGCTGCTGCCGGCTATGACAAGACTATTTACGTTTGGCAGGTTGGCGACAGCGACGGGCGCATGCTGCATTCCTTGATTGCGGATGAGGACACGATCCTCGCACTTGCGTGGACACCCGATGGAAAGACGTTGATCACCAGCTCTTCCGATGGTTCCATCCGCTTCCGCGACGCCGCCACGCTGGACCCGATCCGCGTCATCGATCACCAGCCCGATTGGGTTGAGGCCCTCAGTGTCAGCCCCGACGGGACTCGGTTGGCAGCCGGCCGCTTTAACGGCACGCTGAGTTTGTTCGATATGAAATCGTTTAAAGAACTGTTGGGACCGTGGGTGGCGTTTGATACACGGGATACGGTGCTCGGGGTTAGGGACTCGGGGTTAGGGATTCGGGCCCGAGTCCCGTAAGTCAGGGTTGCAAAACTCCGATGACCTCATCCCTCAAACTTGTAACCTTAGTTAGACCCGAACCCCGAACCCCGAACCCCTAATCACGAAATCTTGCCAGTGAGGTTGATTATGAGAAGTAAAGCTCTCTTGGGATTGGTTCTTTTCGGGCTGGGAACGGCCATCCCCACTACGTCGCGCGCGGATGAGCGAATCATCCCTCCCGCCGTCACCAAGGTGTGGCCCGTAGGCATGCAGCGCGGCACGACGGTCAGCGTCAGCCTTGATGGGCGCAATCTCTCCGGCATCAAAGCCATAATCTTCGACTCGCCGGGCATCAGTGCCAAACCACTGCAGAATACTGACACGGAAGAAGAGAAGCCCGTGATAAGGCCAGGTCTCGTCGATACCAACGCCCCGGTACCACGCGGCAAAAGGCAAACCGCTACTATCGAAGTCACCGCTGCCCAGGAGGTTGCGCCGGGTCTCCACTGGTTTCGGGTTCAGACCGCGATGGGAATTTCCAACATGAAGCCCTTTGATGTAGGGGCCTTCCCGGAAGTGGATTCCCACATAAAGACTGGGGCGCGCGCGGAAATGCAATTGGAACCGGCAAAGCTGCCCGCAACCCTGGTGGGTACGATTGCTGCTCCCGGCGAAGTTGATAGCTACGAGTTTGATGGCCGTACGGGTGAAGAGCTTGTCTTCCGAGTGACGGCAGCGCGATTGGGTTCAAGACTTGAATCACTGCTGGTCTTACGGAATGAATCCGGCCAAGTGCTGGCCGAAGCCGGTCGAAACGAGAACCGCGCCGACGCCGTGCTGACGTACAAGCTGCCCCAAGCAGGTAAATATACCTTGGGCGTCACGGACCGGGAAAAGGGCGGCAGCGAAGACCACTATTACCGGGTGGACGCAGGCCCGCTGCCCTACATCACTCAGGTATTCCCGCTGGGGGTGCGCGCGGGAGAACCCGCCACCGTTTCCATAACCGGCGTCAACCTGGGCGATCTGCGCGAAGTAAAAGTGGACCCGCCCAAATCTACCGATGGCGGGACGATGATGCCGCTCAACATAAATGCCCGGTCGCTGAATACCGTGAAACTCGCCGTGGGCAACGATCCCGAAATCGTCGAACAGGAGCCCAATGATTCGCCGGCACAAGCCCAAACGGTGTCCTTACCCGTCACGATCAATGGGCACATCTCCGGCGCCACCAAAGACAGCGGCTCGGCTGATGAAGACTACTTCCGCTTTCATGCCGGGAAAGGTGAAAAGCTGAGCATCGAAGTGGTCGCGGCCAGGTTGGGTTCGCCGCTGGATTCTGTAATCGAAGTACTCGACACGCAGGGCAACCCCATTCCGCGCGCCACTCTTCGCTGCCTGAATGAAACGGTCACCACGCTTTCCGACAGGGATTCGAGAACGCCGGGAATCCGGCTGACTTCCACTTCAGGTTTTCATGAAAAGGATTACTTGATGGTGGGCGACGAACTCGACCAGCTTGTCTACATTGCCGACCAGCCCGACGAGGACGTCAGGATGCGCTCCGCGGGTGGCCTGCGCTGGGCGCTGATGGGAACCTCACCAGACGTACATGCGGTAAACACACCGGTCTATAGAGTGGAGATTTTGCCGCCGGTTGCGGAGTTCCCGCCCAACGGTTTACCGGTATTCCATCTCACCTGGCGGAATGACGACGGGGGACCAGGTTATGGATCGGATTCCCGGCTGAACTTCGTTGCCCCCCAGGACGGCGATTACATTCTTCACCTCAAAGACGTCCGCGGATTGCAGGGGCAGAATTTTGCCTATCGCCTGTCCATTCACGATGCCAGCCCCGATTATCAACTTACGTTTGCTCCGGAAAATCCGAACATCCCCAAAGGCGGGACCGCGTTTATCAGTGTTGATGCCAACCGCGTCAAAGGCTATGACGGCCCTATTGAGATAGACGTCGAAGGCCTTCCGGCCGGGGTCACGGCAGGCATTGCCACCATTCCTGCCGGGCAGGACTCAACATTGATTCTGCTCTCGGCGGACGCCAGCGCCTCTGTCGATGCCATGCCCACGGTCTTCAAGGTTGTGGGTCATGCCAAAGTGAACGGCCATGAGCTGACAAGAGTCGCCAATGAGGATGCGCCTCTCGATCTCGCATCGGTTATGCCGCCGCCAGACGCCATCGTGACTGCGGGGCCCAGCCGCGTCACCCTGGAACCCGGGCAGGAAGTAAAGGTCACGCTCCACGTTGAACGCCGGAACGGCTTCCAGGGGCGCGTGCCTTGCAAGGTGCGCAATCTTCCGCCAGGCGTTCGTGTGGTCAATGTCGGCCTGAACGGAGTGCTTGTCACCGAGACTCAGACCTCGCGTACGTTTACCTTGCACGCGGAGGATTGGGCCAAGCCCATCACCCAACCCATCTATGTAGTGGCGGAAGTCGAGTCGAATTCACCTACCATGCACCCTTCCCCTCCCCTGATCGTTGAGGTAGTCGGGAACAAAGAGACTGCAAACGCCATCCCTAACAAGGAAGGCAACGGCCACGAGGGCGACAAGGACACCCGCTCGCCGAATCGATAGAGGAATTCTTGTTTTTCACGCGATCAAACCAGCAAAACGCCGGGCCTGCTAGTCGCCATCTTGAACATTGAAGAATGTCAGATATGGATCGCGCTTGGCCGCACGCTGAATCAACAGCGCCAGTTCGCGCGCATGGTAGTCACCCCACATCGAAGATTCCCCGCAGGGCACCTGGCGGCCGGACGGAATGTGGTCCCAACCTCTCGGGCGATGATAGATGGAGTGAAGTATCAATCCCTGGTGGTGGGGATCGGTGGAAATATACGGTGGGTCGAACAACGACTTGGTGATGGTGAGGGCAGCATGGCGGTAGCGATCACCATGCCCGGCTTGCCCCGGTTGGCTATTTAAATAGGTTCCCAATCTCCATAGACCTTGCGCTGCAATTGACGCCGCGGAGCTGTCCACAGGCTCATAGGCATTGAAGGGATCGCTCTGCCGGTTGAGCCAGTCACCGAGTTTGGCCAGATTCGGCGCGCCGGTGTCCCAATAGGGGATTCCGTCGGTGGGAGTTTGCTTAAGGTAATAATCGCACGTTGCCTGCGCCGCCCGCCGCATTATGCCTTCAATCTTGAGGCGCCCACCCAGCGGGGCCAGTTCATCATCCGCAACCGTCTGGAGAAACTCCAACTGCTCCGCGTATCCGCACATAATCCAAGCCAGCGCCCGCGTCCATGTGGTGAAGGGGGAATAACCTTGTTGAGTGGAGGGGCATCGGAAGGCTCCATCAGCCGGATTGAAAATGGATTCGTGGGCCACGCGCCCGCGCACATCGTAGGCATCGCGCCCTTCTCCGTAATAAACCGCAAATTCCGCCGTTACCGCTGCGTGCTGCACCAGCCGATCAAGCAGCGAGATGCGCCGGTCATTCTCACTCTTCAGCGAGTGCCCCAGCCGATGGGAGATGGCAAGCGACCGCAAGGAGCGGATGGTATCCGCGAAAAGTGAGTGCGCACCATTGAATGAGTAAATATAGCCACGCCCGTCATGCGTCAGTGACCAGCGCGCAGCCTGGACGGCGCCGCTCGCCTTCAGCGCCAGAGCATAGAAATGGGTTTCAAATTCGCTCGCATCAATCCTGCCCTCGGTGGCCAGTCGCAGCAGGTTTCCATAGGTGCTGACGTTGTTGAACCCGTGGTCGTGTACGCCCGTGTGGGTAACATGCGCCGCCATCCGTTCCACGGTTTTTTGCCGGCCCCAATCCAAAAACCACTCATCCCCGGTGGCATCGTATTGCAAAATTGCCGACCCGTAATGGAAGCCCTCCGTCCACTCTGTCCAATCGCGTCCAACGTAGGAACCCTGTACGGTCAATACCGGCGAACCTTGAGCAGACTCAAAGGCAGCCGCGATGCCGCGTATTTTACCCGCCGAAAGATCAAAAAGGCGATCGATACGGGGGAGCAACTTCTCCGGCGTCAATTCTGTGTCAATGCGAATCATGGAAATGTAGGTTACAGGGTACAGGTGCCAGGTTGCAACTGGTCCCTTTCAACTGCACCCTGTAGCGTACCCTCTCAACTGCGCTCTGTAACCTGAAATCTACGTCCGTTCTCTGTAACCTGTCCCCTGTGACCTATAACCTGCGTATATGGAATCCGCCATCGACGTTGATGACCTCGCCCGTCGAATAAGGGAACAGGTCCTGCGCGATGGCCACGACGGCGCGGCCGACGTCTTCCGGCACTCCCCATCGCGGGATGGGGGTCAGGCCGTCAGCAATCAGGCGGTCGTATTTTTCTTTTACTGGACCGGTCATGTCGGTGGCTACGATACCGGGGCGAATTTCGAAAACGCCAATTCCCTCCCCCG
>CAYTMD010000384.1:0-6431 GCA_964438685.1 uncultured Acidobacteriota bacterium | reverse complement strand
GCAGCGTAGATGGCCGTGGTCGTAATGGGAGCCTTCGGCTGTAAGAGGTAGGGGCGAGCCGTCTCATAAAGGCCCACGAACCCCGTGTCGAAGGAGGTGTCATACGCGCCTCCCCCCGAGCAATAATTTATACAATACTGGATGGGGGTCCATGGCTGGCCGCTGGCAATGATATACGAACCCGAAACCGACCAGCCACCGAGCACGTGCCCCACCAGCCCTTTTCGACCGCGATAGAAGGGAAGGGATTCAACATAGCTGACGGTCCACTGGGCGGGGAAATCTAATCCCGAAAGGCTGTGCTCGCCGTGCAGCGTATCGAAGGGATTCTGGGCGAAGGCGATGGTATTGCCCCCACCGGTTCCTACATTGGTGGCTGAGCCGAAAATTTCGCTGGTGTTATCCGTCGTTTTGCTCCAGGTAAAGGAGGTGAGCAGGGTTAATTGGTTCCACAAATTGGTGGCGCGCAATTCGTTCTGCCAACCTGCGTAGTCCGAAACTGCGGAATTTGACCGCAAGCGTTGTTTGCCAAGATTGCAATTTGCCCGGCCGACCGCATTAGCAACCACGGCGTTGGCCGACGAGCAAGCCGTTACCCCTGCGGGAACCGCACTGGGGAACGTAGCCGCCAGTCCCGAAACCAAGGGGTTGCCGTTCGATGACTCGAAAAGACCTCCACCGTGGTTACCCACATAACGCGACTCGACGACGGTGTGGGCCGAGATTTGGCGCTGAATTCCAAACGACCAACCTTGCACATGATCGGGCCCGAAATTGGGCGATAGCGCTGTTTGGTTGAAATTGCGGGGGTCCTGGACCCCCAGCGTCAGGTAGCTTGCCAACTGGGTCCTAACATTAACACCAAGAGGATTGGCTAGAAGTGGGTTGGCGGCAGCAGTGGTGCCGGTGAGCGACTGGGACAACACCTGCGGCGTGGAAGCTGCGATATTGAGGTAGAAATTGTAAAACGCAGGGTCGTACGTCAGACGGTAGCCCCCGCGGATGACCGTCTTCCCCGCACCCGGCGCATAGGCAAATCCGATGCTGGGGCCCAGGTCCTTCTTGTGGGAAGGAAGTAGCGGAAAAACCCGGGTGGAAAGCGCTAGTGCCGGATTGAAGAATGGTTTGGAGCTGGTCTCATTGGCGGTGTCCAGCTTGTTAAACAGGTTGCCGGGCTGGCCATAGTAGGCATAGGAAAGGCCCAGATTGACCGTCAAGTTCTTCGTGGCCTTAAAGTCGTCACCTGCGTAGAAGAAGTTGTCGTGCTCGCGGAAGTCCAGATCCGGTGTTCCCAGCGTGATGCCGACCGTGCTGGGGACGTCCTTAATGAAGTTTGCTATCGAGCTGAAGGTGTACGTCCCGTTGTAATTAGAAAGGGCCTTGTTCGGGGAGCGTTGATACGTGATGTTCGCGCCCATCTTCACCGTGTGCTTTCCGTGCGACCAGGAGAGGTTATCCTGGAACTGATAGGTGTTGACCCAGCGCCCTTGGGGGTAGTTTGACGCATAACCGAATCCGGCATAACCCGTGGGCATGGTGATGCTCGCCAAACCGGTTGCCAGTTGGTCTGGAGTGGGAACCGTGTTCCCGAAGGAGTTACCACCGAATATGACGCTGAGACGGCCGTAGCTGAGGCGGGCGTCGTTCACCAGGGTGGGGCTGAACGTCCGCGTCCAGTCCAAGCCGGTTTGAAGGCCCACGCTCGGGACGCTCACCGGGAAACCCGTCCAACCGGAGCCGTCGGCATTCACGTAGTTTTGTGACTGGCGGATGAACCGTCCGTAGATGCGGTCCTTGGATCCCTGGTAGTCCATCCGGGCCAGCCAGTCGTATTGCTTAACCGGAGTGGGCACCGAGCGCTGCACGCCTGCAAACTGAACCGGCGTGGCAGAAAGAGCACTTCCATTCGCGCATGTTACGCCCGTAATGGTCTTCATGGTTAAAGAGCTCGCCTGAGGTGTCGGGTTCCCGTCTTTGATCGCATACGGCCCGTAAGTACCAAGCGCGTTCAGGGTCCCACTGTTAGGAAGGCATGCTTGCAGGACTTGCAACCCGGCGGGAGTTGGCTCTAGGCTACCGGTGCTAGAGATGGTGGTTCCAGGTAGAATCTCGTTGTCGAAACCAGCAAAGAAGAAGACCCGATTCTTCACAATTGGGCCGCCCACGCTGACGCCGCTGAATTCGTCATTGTAAATGGGCACTTTGGTAAGCCCTTCAAAGGCCTTTTGCGTGTTGGTCAGCGAGGCCGTCTTCCAGCTATTCTCGGTGACAAAGGCAGACCCATGATAATCATTGGTTCCCGACTTGGTCACAATGTTAACTATCGAGCCGGAGTTGCGGCTATATTCCACGCCAAAATTGCTGGTGGTCACCTGGTACTCTTGCACCCAGTCGGTGTTGCCGAGAAAAAGACCCGGGCCGGCCACGGAATTGTCATTGTTGTTCTGCCCGTCGATTTGCTGGTCGTTGTTGCGGCCACGTAGCCCATTCGAGGTAAAACCAACGCCATTCTGATTGGAAAAATTATTGTCGCGGGAAGCGTTTACTCCGGGGAGGAGTACGGCAAGATTGTCGAGGCCTTCATTCTGGCCAACCACCGGAAGCATGGCAATAGTGGAACCGGTCAAGGTGTTGGTAACTTGGGCTTGCGAGGCTTCAACCAAGGTGGTTTCAGCCTGGACTTCCACCACCGTGGTGGCCTGGCCGACTTCCAATTGTAACGCTCCCACGTTCGTGGTGGACGCCGAGTTCACCTGAACTCCAACCACTGACACCTTGCGGAACCCCGCCTTGGTGACCGTCAGATTGTAGGTCCCAACGGCAAGCAGTGGGATACGAAAAAATCCCTGGTTGTCGGAGGCACTTCTGCCCGTGGAACTTGTGGCCGGGTCAAGTACGACCACATCAGCTCCCGGCACCACAGCACCGGTGCTGTCCACAACCGTGCCTTGGATGGAGCCCTTCACAAGTTGGGCCCAGCTCGTGCTCGCTGCAGGACCAAGAATTATGGCAAGGCCAGCCAATAACACCAGCATCGTCGCTGGAGCAAATTTGTGTGTCCGCTTTCGCATACTACCTCCCACAATAATTAGGGTTTCAGATCATCAAAAAAAATTGCAATGAGAACCCAGACGCTTTCGCGCGACTATTTGTTCACTCAACATGCGTTGGGGATTAGGGGACCGACTTCCAGAAATCGCTGCACCTTTGGGAATTCAAATGTGGGTCCCGACTGATCGACACCATGTTGCCTCGCAAGCTTGCAGCCAAACTTGCGACGTCCGTAACCCATTGGTCCCAAATGGAAAGATCGAGCTTAAACGGGGGGCCTGCCATCCAAATATGAAAAACCATACAAGCTATCTGTTTTAATGTAGATAGTAGTATGGACATAATATTCAATGTGGGCGCCTATTGTAGGCGCGGGAAATGATGCGGATTGGTCGGTAATCTTGAGACTTATTTCGATGCTGGCTTTAACGTCCAAGCTTGGAGCTTGGCCAGCGACATCAACTTTGGCGCATGAAAGCCGTGGGGGAATATTACCCAATCCCAAAGGTCAGGGGAGTCATCCGCGACGTAATCAGCAGCCGCCAGGCGCGCTGGAGCGAAAGCAATGCTATCGGGCAGTTGAGCTGTCTGCATTAGGATCTGCGCAGCTTGGGCAATGCCAACAAGGTAGCTCTCCGGAGGGATCGATTGATTGCCCAGCATAATGACATTGGGAATCTGCCCGGATTTGTCCAAGCCGTCCTGAACGTTGAGGACCGCGTGCCTTACTTGGTCCCATGGTACGACGAGCTTTGCGGAAAGTGGTGCCGTCGCCGCAGTCGGGCCGTACGGGGTCCGCTCCAACAGCAGCGGTTCTGCGGTTTGCCTCCGGATGATCCCCGCCAGGTATTTGTTGAGCACATAAAAGGCTTCGCTGGCGCTGAGGGCAAAATTATCACCCTCTTGGAACGTCACTTCGGAATCCACCTGCCCGGCGATGGCGGCGACCTCAGGCGTGGAGAAGACGTGCATTTGGGCGCGATCTCGAAAAACCTGGGCAGCGCCGGACGCTGTAAGAAACTGGACGTTGGGGAATGACTTCAGAAAATGGATAAAATCCTCAAAATACTGGAAAGCCTTTTCTGTTTCCTCCGGCGATTTCACCGGCGGCATCTTCCACTGGTCGGGTGGCGGATTCGCCCCGTCGCTGAAATTCACCGCGTCCCAGAACTCCTTATGCACAAATTCGCAGGGATGGAAGTATATGCTGATAACTCCGCCCGCCTTACGCGATGCCAGGGTTACATAGCGATCCTGGAAGCGGACCTTGACCATGTCCAGGTTGGACCAATTGGCGTCAGGGCGTAGTCGATCTGTTTCCCGCATATTAAAGATGTTGAGCAACCCCCCGTACCAGAACGGCCGCCCACGCAATCCTACCTGCTTGCCTTCGTCCAGATAAACCCGCACGCCCCATTTTTGCAGCGCAGGGAAAGCCTGTGGAGCCCAGGAGGCACCCGGCTGTCCATAAGATAAGGGTGTTTTTTGAAAGACGCGGGCAACGTCGTCGAACCCGGCCCGCTCGCGGCGGTTGAATTCTTCCACACCCTTGTCCCAGTCCAAATTCGCTTCGTATTCGGCAACCGTGGGATGTTGACTGTGGGTGTTCGAGTGATAGCCAATTTCGTGCTGGGCGATGGCAGAGATGACGTCCTGGCGCTGGCGCCTCTGGAGCACACGCGCTTTTTCGCCCACAATTTTGAAGGTCGCGGGAATTCCCTGCTGCGTCAGTAACACCGCCAATCGTTTGGCAGCGTCGTCGCTTTGCGGCAGGATATAGTCCTCCGTATCAAACCACAGCAGTACGTAAACCCGCCCCTCTGTCGAGGTTTCGGGTTGAGGTTTCTCCTGCCGGGAGCCCGTGATGTGTGGGATGTGGATGGGAGGAGCAGAGGGGTTCTGGCCCGTTCCTTGTCCCATCCCCCTGCCCATGGCTTGCCCCGGCCCTTGACCAGGCCCCTGCGAGAGAACCGGCACAGCTCCCGCGAGCAGGATTGCCGCAGCCCACGCGAACGCCGTCATTTTACTGTTGGCTTTTGTCACCGTTGAGGATTATATCCACAGATTGGCCAGATTTCACGGATTACAGCAGGTAGTCGCAGCCGTATCCCCAGTCCATGCAGGTTCGAGCCAGATTCGGCGTTGAGATAACGCCATCGAGAACAACCACGCAATGCCTCGCTGGCATGCAGCTTGATCCTCGCTCCTCTTCTTCTGTCCGTCCCATCTGTGTAATCTGTGAAATCTGCGGATCAAGCGGCAAAAGATTTGGGAAAATCGTTTGCCATATTGGACTGCGCCTGTTGCAGGAGTCGCTCAATCCGGCCCTGCCAGCCCTGCAAGACCTTCTGCGCTGAGGCCTGTAACTCCCAGTATTGCAAAACCAGCGAAAACCGCGATCCCGGGATTGTGATCACAAAATTGTCGTGGTCGATTTGCCAGGAAGCTTGAGTGTAGAGAGAGGAGATCTGCAGGTAGGCGTTCGCATAGAGCTGCAGTCGGCTCAGGATTTCCGGGGCCAATAGGTCTGCGGTATCCGCCAGGGAGCGGCCTTCAGCGAGCATCGCGACCACCGCTTCGTAGATGTTAACGTAGTGAGTCAATGCTCCACGCCGGAAGAATGATAACGGAGAGTTAAATTCCACGATCACGCCATGGTCCCAGAGCCGGGCTAACAATGCGGCTTCAAGATAGGCAAGATCGACAAAGACGGTGACCTGAGTTTCACCGGCGGCAATGTCCTTGCCCCATTTTCCCATCCACCCGCTGTAATCTTCCGGCAGGGTCAGGGCGAAATCGCCGATCTGCTCAAGCGCCAACCGCACGCCCCTGGCCATCCCGGGAACAAGACTCGAGGCCACGCGGACCTCAGCATCGACCAACTCCTTGTTTGTGTCTTTTCGACATGCTGCGGGAACGACGACGGCGTTGACGCCGGGTTCAATCTCTTGATGCGTCACTCGCCGGGTGGAGTAGCTCAAATCGAGCAGGTCCAACCATCGCTGGCGAACCAACTGGCTGGAAGTGTCGGGAAGATGTGATTGCTTTTTCATGTTTGTAGTTTCTATCATCAGGCCGCATTACCTGCATGATCGCTGCCAACTGGCACGCCCACGCCTTTAGCTAACGCCATTATCTTCAGAAGGTTGCATCCGTGACTCAAATGTTCGGATGGTACCATCGGGACATCGTGGGGTAAACCACGCAGAAACGGGACTGTTCCCACAAGGGGAAGATCGATAGGAGGACGCAACTCCAAGCAGGATTTCTCACCATGTCGGGGGTTCAGACCCACCGAAGCCGCGGTGAAAATTCCCGGTTAGCGCCAATGCTGTTCACTTAAGCTGACTGGTCCCGACTCGACCCCCTCACCCCCGCCC
>CAYTMD010000383.1:0-6444 GCA_964438685.1 uncultured Acidobacteriota bacterium | reverse complement strand
ATTCACTGCGAACCCGGGGCAGGGAAGGTCGGCGCGGGACGGAGGGGCAAGCGGGGCTCGCCCCGGGCCGAATGCCATTCCGCCCTACATGGCTGGCGGACCAACGTTGGGCGGAACCTCTCCCGTCAACGACATCAGGAATTCCTGCAGGTCGGCGCGCTCTCTTCCGGTCAGGAAATCCAAGGGGTGGATCTCCTTGTCGCGGTAGTCGTTGGAGTTACCGCCGCCGATGTAGAAGTCGATGACCTCTTTCAAATTCTTGTGACTCCCATCGTGCATATAAGGGGCGGTCAACGCGATGTTCCGCAGCGAGGGAGTCCTGAATGCACCTTTGTCCGCCTCAACGTTCGTCACTTTGAACCGGCCCACATCCGTCAATTCCGTGTTGCCGTCGATTCCCAGCTTCACGCCCACGCCCAGATTGTGGAACTTGTTATCCGTAAATAGGGCATATTTTTCGCCGATGGTGTGGCAAGCGGCGCAATTGCCTTTCTTGGGATCGCGGAAAACCTCCAGGCCGCGCTGGGCGGAGACGCTCAAGGCTTTCTTATCGCCTCCGTACAGGTAGCGATCAAAGGGCGAATTGCCGCTTACAACGGTTCGTTCGAACGAGGCGATTGATTTCTCAACCATCTCGTAAGTGATAATGTCGGCGCCGAAAGCCTTCTTGAATTCCGCCCGGTAAGTGGTATCGGCATTGAGCTTTCGTTCCACGCCCTCAAGGGTGTTGCCCATTTCCACCGGATTCGCCACCGGCCCTTCCGCCTGCTTCTCCAGACTGGGAGCCCTGCCGTCCCAGAACTGCGTTGTGAAGTATGCCGAATTGAATACCGTGGACGCGTTGCGGACACCCTTTTGTTTACGCACACCGTCGGAGACCTGCTGTCCGTCGCCAAAACCGAGTTGCGGAGCGTGGCAACTTGCGCATGACACGGTGTTGTCCACGGAAAGGCCCTTGTCGTAATACAATTTGCGGCCCAAGGCCACGGTCTCCGCTGTCGGTGGGTTATCTGCCGGAATGGGAACCGGCGGCAGTCCCAGCGGAGCCGCAATCGTGATGGGAGTGCCGATGGGTTTTGCCTCCGGCCGGGGCGCTGAGCCGGGTTTTTCTTTGCAGGAAATGAGGATGAGACTAAAGGCTGCTAGCGTAAGAATCAAAATGGCCGTGCGCGAACGCATGAGAGTGGCCCTCCAAGGGGACTTCGCGGACCTCTGCAGGGACTCAGTGTTGTCAAACAGCAAAGGCTTTATCACGGGGCAAGGAATCCGAGCGCCAAGGCCGCGGGACTACTGAGGTGCGCAGAATAGAGTGACAGATCCGGCGTAACGCTGGCATCCTGCCGGCACCGGAAAATGCCGCCGGGACGGCGGCGCTACGAAGAGTAAGCTGTCACGGTATTTTGCATATCTCAATAGAACCAATTTTAACACAGGGCAAATTGCCATTGCAGGTCAACTCCTAGGTGGAGGTTTGACTCTAACCGAAGCCTGCGTACACTGGTACTTTTTGCTCGCCGTCCCTGCTCTACATTGCAGAATTTTCTCGACTCTGTAATTTTTTTCTGATTTGGCCAACGTTCAAATCCTGCCCCATCAATTAATCCCTTCCAAAACAAGCACTTAGGATTTTGCGTTCATGGCAATCCATCTGCCTTAGCGGGATATCGTCTTCGCCTGCCAGGCAAATCACGAACGGGAGGGATGTATGAGTGAAAGCCAAATTCCATCGGGTGAGTCGCAAAACACTAACCTGCACCAGGAATCGTCTACTGGTTATGAACTGCAGGAATCGTCAACCATGGGTCTGAAGGTTGCCATCATCGTCGTGGTCCTGTTCGCAGGTATCGCGGCAGGATATGGATGGCTCCAACATGATGGCGCCCAGCAACTGGCGGCGGAACGCGCGGACTTGCGGGCGTCGCTGGCCCAGGCGAAGGGGCAGGAAGATGCCCTAACCGCAAAAGTCAACGCGATGAGCGCCGCCCTTGCCGAGGAACAGGCCGCCCGCACTCAGGCTGCGGCCGTGGAAAATGGCAACCAGGAACCCACGAAAAATGAGCAATTCCTCCCGCGAACCAGCGAAACCGTTCATCACAAGACTCACTCCAGAGCAGCGAAAGCCGCCCCCCCCGACGATCCGCGTTGGAAGCAGATCCAAAATCAACTCGGCGACCAGCAAAAGGAGTTAACGGAAAGCCAGAAGCAGATTGCTGAGACACAAGCCAATCTGGAACGTGCCAAATCCGATTTGGACGGAAATATCCAATCGGCGCGGAAGGATTTGGGCAGCGACATTGCCCGCAACCACGAGGAGTTGGTTTCACTGGAAAAGAAAGGTGAGCGAACTTATTACGAGTTTAATTTCCAGCGATCCAAGACTTATCACCACACGGGGCCGATCAGCCTGGCTCTGCGAAAAGCCGACGCCAAACACGCGTTCTGCGATTTGCAATTGCTTGTCGACGACAAGGAGATTTCCCGAAAGCACATCAATCTTTATGAATCGATTACGCTGTACCCGGAAGGCAACCCGCTCCCCCTGGAGGTGGTCGTCAACCACATTAGCAAGGACTCTGTGCAAGGCTACGTGAGCGCGCCAAAGTACAAGACCACCGATATATCGACGGTGCCGAGCACTTCCACCACGTCCACATCCGCGTCGGTGAACCCTCCCGCGCCTGCGGTTCCAGAGGTCAAACTCGAGCACCGGGAGGAAGGCACCCACTAGCTTTGGGAACTTCTGCAAGTTGCAGTCTATAGCGTCGGGTCAGTAGCCCTGGGTCAACAGATCATCGCCAGATCGCCGCCGTGCCCTGCCCTTCCCAAGCGCACCTGGATCCTCTCTTCACGGAGGGGGTCCAGGTACAACCATACTCTTGACAAGCCATTATTGCGGCTAAATGCAGCCGAAACCACCTCGATGGAAGCGATGAAGACAAGCTTGCCGTTACGATGGAATGGCGTTTGCTTTGCGTAAGGTGGGGATGAGACTTTCGCCCAGCGACACTTTGTCTGAGCTTCCCCGGAGGATGGGTTATGAATACTCTGATTGCCATGGGTTTGGTTTGGGGAGTTATTACGATTGTGTTTGTCGCCTTACTCCTGTACCGCCGGAGTCTTGTCAACAAGGAGAGTGCCTGGATTCCTTTGACGGATGACGCCAAGGAAGATTCGGCCATTCAATCTCAAACGATCATTGAGATGAAGACCCGCAGATTGACCCTCCCGATTCGCGCTTTGGGGACGCTTTCGATTGTTATGTTGTTGGTAATTGTGGGCTTCTTCCTCTTCCATAGCCTCTTTACCCCGCCCCCGATGCCGCAATAAGGCGCAGCGCGGGACCGATGGGGTGAAGCTATGGCGCATTAACCAACGGCTATTGCGCCTTCTCGCACTATCGAGGGGTCAAATCCGGATCTTTTGCCCGGGAAGGCTGCCCTCTACGCCAGGTAAGCCGTGGTATGGCGGTCGCCACTATACATCCGGATGCGAATTCCGGAGACCGCTGCTACAATTATGCCGGTTCACATCCCCGCAGGAGCCGACATGAAAAAAACCCTCATTGACTCTCTTCCCATACCCACTGCTGCCATTGGTTTCAGGCCGGAATTTCTGGATTTCCGCCGTGGTATCCACGTGGGAAATCTGGAAGAGAATGAACGAATTACGCGCATCCTGAAGCTGGCTTTGGAGGCGCGCTATCACCAGGGGTTCGTCACCGAGCGCTGGGGTCGCGGCGTCTACTGGCAATGGATTGCCTTACTGCCGCGCGCGGATCGGGACGCCAAGCCGATTTCCTCGCACGTCAGCTTTGGCTGCTCCAAATTCTTCATCTCCGTGGAAACAGAGGAAAAACTCTTCAAGTGCGGATTGCAGGTGGAACGCGGATACATCAAGGCGCCGCGCTCATCCCGCGAGTGTCTATTGCGCCCCGATTGGGATTGGCACCGGCTGGTAAAGGGATTGCGGCCCGGCGGCCCCATGGAACGGGAATTACGCCGGCTGATCGTGCGCGAAGGCTTCAGCCTTTTTGCCGGCAGTTGGGAAACGGAACTCGGGCAGTTTTCCAAGGAGAACTTCCCCGGCGTCACCAGGCTGCGCCGTCTGCTGGACGCCGCTCCCGAGAATCAATGGGCAGGATTTCAACTTTACTACGCCATGACGGAAGAAGAAGTGCGCAACTCCACGGGTGCGGACCTGGTGGAATCCATGCTGGCCGTGTTCGGCGAGGTCACGCCGATAATAAACATGACCATGCAGGTCAAGTTGGAGGAGGGGGGAGTAGCGAGGGGTAAAGTGTAAAGTTTAAAGGCTAAAGGGTAAAGGCTGAAGCGAGCGAGGAGGTACGTATGTCTTGCGTCCCTCTGCGCTCCCTATCATCCTGCGAAGCGGGCGGAAGATCGTAGCCCATGGCGCAACTTGTCCCGATGTTTTCGATCGGGAGCCGTGGGAAAATCGGCCCCGCACACCGCCCAAGCCCCGGAAGGGGCGAAAGAAATCACGGCCATGTGCAACAGCGCGATAGCATCTTCCCTGGGCTGCTTCGCGTGAATTTCGGGCTGGCGCAGACTCCTGCCTTTGGGAGTCTGCGATCCCGAAGGGACTTGCACGTTTCGATGTCCAAAAGTGCCGACATTGAAAACCATGCCTGCGCCAGCCAGCGGAATCGCCGCAAGGGTGTGTTCTTCCGCCCCTCCGGGGCTTGGGATCCTTGCTCGGACGCTTCACCCATAGCTAGCGCTATGGGCTACGATCTTTCGCCCGCTTCACGGGCTGTGAGGCTGAGCGGGGTAGCCACGGCCGCAAGCCGTCATCCCCCGAGGAAGTTCCGGGGCTGGCGCAGACACCCGTTTTTTGGTGTCTGCGATCCCGAAGGGACTTGCTCGTTGCGATGTCCAAAAACGCAGACATTGAAAACCATGTCTGCGCCAGCCGGCGAGCGTTCTTTGGACCGCAGGACGCGCGCGCCATGCCGGCTTCCCGCATGGGGCGTCATTCCGTTTGGTTGCAGCCCCCGCCCGGATCGCACTTTGTACCCGCCCCGGGAGTTGGCCGTTTTGCCAGGCAAGGATCGCATCCTACGCGAGTTTCCTGCCTTTGCATCCCATGCGGTGAGCACTGACCGCAAAAGCCAAAAGTGAAACGGCCGCAGCGTCGACAGCATTTCACTGAGCCCCAGAGTTCTTGACCCCCTCACCCGTCCTGCCCCGGCTGATGAAAACGCCGGTTGCAGTCCACCCTCTCCCCCAAGGGGGCGAGGGACCTAAAGTTCCTCGATCTCCGCTGGAAACAGGTTGGCTTGACCGCCAGCGTGAGAATGACCCCCAGCGTCCCCGCTTAGCGAGCGCTTGTGCTGCACCTCATTCCAAACCTGACGACATCTGTTTTGGACACGAGTGACGATCTTTCGCCCGCTTCACGGGCTGTGGTGCTGAGCCTGCCGGCAATTATTCAGGATCATTCAAGGCGATCGAGGTGTCTAACCAGGGCTGGCGCAGACACCTGCCTTTGGGTGTCTGCGATCCCGAAGGGACTTGCTCGTTGCGATGTCCAAAAACGCAGACATTGAAAACCATGTCTGCGCCAGCCGGCGTGAACTGTTATTCGCAGCGGCTGCCCTCAATCTACAGGGCAGCCAAACGTAATTCGGCGATCACCTGTGGAATCGCCTGCCCAGTCGCTTTGTGAGCCCTCAGAAACGGGACGCGTTATGTCTGCTGAATCCCCACGAGATTGGTTTCAGGATGCCAAGACTTGCGCCCTCCATCGAGGGCGGTGTAACATTAACAATAGGTATTCGAAGGTGTGCAAACCTATCGCCGTGACGATCGCTTTTGTTTTGTTAAGCGCCGTTTCGCTGGCCCAAGAGCCGACGGGCACCAGGCGAGGTACCCGATTCCATCCGGCCCATACCGTTGCTGTCACTGAAGTGCGGAATGGCGATCCCATCCTCGGCCTCGCTGGCGGCACCGTTTGGCTAGAGGTAATGGTCGACGAGAACGCGAAGATTGAGAACGTGACGACACGTCGGGGAATCGAAGGGCTTACGCCCCACGTCGTTCGGTGGGTGCGAACCTGGACATGGAAAGCGGCCGAGCTGGATGGAAGCGCAATGTCCTCGATCGTGGGCGTAGCGGTCACGGTCAATCTACCCAGCTCTCCAATAAGCCCTCCCCTTTTTCCCCTGAAGGAATCTCTGGACCCAGCACGGAGCCCGTCGCAATTTCTTCCGCCGCAGTTGATCTCTGCGGTCTCCCCAATGTATCCGAACACTAACCTCCTCTATAACGCCGTGGCGTTGGACGTGACAGTCAACGAAATGGGTGAGCCAGCGAAAGTGCAGGTGTTACGTGACGTTCCACCCCTCACTGCTGCGGCCATTGATTCGCTGAAGGCTTGGAAATTCGCTCCGGCCTCCCTCGACGGCAAGCCGGTCACAGCCCA
>CAYTMD010000382.1:0-6450 GCA_964438685.1 uncultured Acidobacteriota bacterium | reverse complement strand
GATGGCATCAACGCGAGGAGAGTTCACCATGCGAATCCCCCCCACGTCGCCACCGGGCACTTTCCAATGCAGCGTAACCGGATGGAACTGATTCTCGGGACCGGTGGTGTCTCTCGTCATGCTCGTGAACTCGCCACCGAACATGTAATCCTTTCCAATCCAGGCAGTGGCGTAGCGCTTTGACGTAATCTCCTGCCGCACCAGGCGTTCGCCCTGGAAGGCGCGGAAATGCCGCATGGCATCCTCGGGGATTCGCGTGGGCACGAGCAGGAAACTCGGAGCGTAAATCAGCTCGTTGCCCCAAGTCACGCCGGGCGCAATGGCCGGCAACGGCGCGATTTGCGGATCAAGGACGGTGCGCAGCCACAAGCCGGTGAGAGATGCATACTGACGCATATCCATACCGTAGGAGCGATCGTAGGGTCCAGAGAGGTTTCTCAGGTCCGCATGATATAAGGACGCAATGGTGCGCCACAGCGTGGCCTCCATCTCGGCGCCGGCGCGGCGCATCTCCGGCGTCGAGCCGTACGCGCGCCACAAGGCAAGAGCAAAGAGATCCGTGCCGCAATAGGTCTGCGAGTTGAATTCGGGAAAGGCCCCGTGTTCTTTGAATTCGCGATAAACCGCGGCGGTCCACTCCGCTGCCCGTTGGCTCCAATCCGCGCGATGAAAGCGTTCGCCGGCAAAGCTGATGAGCGCACCGTAAAGAAGGGCGATGTTGGTGTAGGACGGCTCCAGGCGGGCTTCGCTGATTTCTCCCTCCACGGCCATCCGGATGGACTGCTCCATGCGCTGGTTCAAATCCTTGGGCAGCCGGTCACCGAAATTCAGGAGGATGATCTCCAGCGTCGTGCCAATGAACTCGCGCCAGTTCGCGTCGTAGTCGTGCCCTTCGCGCGCCCATTCTCCAGGCCGGGGCTCCTCCGCCAGGCGGTAGAAGGTGCCGTGCCAACGCTCCCCCGGTTCATCGATCTGCTGGTCGAGGACGGCGTTGAGGGCGCGAATGGCGCGGTCGCGGTCACCGGGCTGGTCGCGGAGCAACAGGCCAACCGTATACCAGCCTGTGTCACGAATGAGATGCGGATGCCGATAGCCGGCGCCCTGCGCGGGAGTCAGTGGGGTGATAGACCGGATCAGTGCGGCCCTCTCATCAAAATAGTCATCAATGACGCTCATCGCCCGGGTGAGTAATTCGCGGCCGCGAGGATCCAGGGAAGCAAATGGTTTACCGATGCTACCCTGATGGGCAACACTGACGGGCGCCAGGAGAAGAACTATGAGCAGAGTCTTGAAGGAAAGGTTCATGACAGTGTGACTATCGTGTGCCGGGATTTATCACTATGCGCCTGAAAGGGCGGGCGTAAAGAGGCTTCGGGAAAGCCGTTGGGACTGCGACGCAAATCTTGGAAATGCGGCAGGCATTTTAGTTGATTGCGATACTCTGTAGTGAAAAAGGGGGGCCAATCCGGGAAGGTGCAATTGGCCCCGAATTCGATCGAAGAATTATTCAAGGAACAATTGGAGATACTTTCAAATAAATCAACTTTGTCTGTTGAAAACCTGGGGGGAACCTTCTGGTTCCCCCCAAGTTTCCCGCTGGTTTAGAACTCGAGCCGTAGACCCATGGTGATGTTGCGAGGGCCGGCTTGAGCACTCTGGGGCCGTCCAAAGATGGTGGAGGAGACATTGCCTTGGACATTGCCGAAATCCGTCCTGTTGAAGGGGTCGAATACGTTGATTTGGTAGTTGACCAGGACGGACTCCCAGATTTTGACCTGCTTGTTGAGCGACATGGACTCGTTCCGGTACCACGGTTGCCGGTACAGGGTATTGTAAATTGACTGGTTGCCCAGTGTGAACGTCGGGGTGGCTGCGAACGAAGTGGAGTAACTGGCGCAACCTGAAACACATGAGTTGCGGTTGAACCATTGGCTGGTCGGGTTATTGGGATCCAGTGATGTGGCTGCGACGCCGGTGCGAATCGGAGATCCCGTTGCTGTGAGCTTGGTCAGGGTTGAGTAGAGCTCGTTCCCCAAATTATTCGTGGGATTGACCAATTGAATCAGATTGCCGCTGCGGTACTGCTGGTCAGCAGCAAACGTCCAACCGCCCACGATGTGGTTCAGGACGCCATTGGCATTGCCGAGGAACCGTTTGCCCCTGCCAACGGGCAACTGGTAACTCATGATGACATTGACGTAGTTGGGGATGTCCATAAACATATAGCTCTTGGCATCCTTAATGTTATAGGAATCCTGCGTCCCCTGGTTGGTGGTCTGAGTAAAGATCTGGCGATAGGACATCTGATCCAAGGTCTTGGAATAGACGTAGGAACCCGTGAGGTTCAGGGCGCCAAACCGACGCTCGATTTTACCCTGGAAGGAATCGTACCAGGTCTTGCCATCGCCCGAGTTGGAAGAATAAACGGTTCCCACCTGCGGGAATGGACGCAAAGCCTGGGCCAGTGTCGCACTGCCGCCCCAACTCAAGAAGGTTGGGAAAGGCAGCACCGGCGCTGCTCCGGAGGTGCAATTGTTGTAGTAACCGCACTGTACCCTTTGATCAGTAATTGACGTTTGCAGGGCGTTGAAAGCGGGTACAGTCACTCCCGCATTCGTGTAAGACAACGTCCCCAAGTAGAGGTCAGAGGTGGGAAGGGTGTTGATGTACACGGAAGAATTCGTTCCGTGGCCGCGATTGCCCACATAGGCGCCCTCAAACAACCATTGATGGAAATCTTTCTGGAGGGTGAGGTTCCATTCATAGATTCGAGGCGCCTTACCATAGTGCGGCCCCATATAGTAGATACCACTGTTGAAGTTATCGGCGCCGGGAACCTGCAACGCCGCATGGAAGGTGGACGGTGGCTGCACGCCGCCGGGATTATTGGTGGGCTTATTCGGATTGTACCCACCTGGATCCCACTGGAAGGCGGGATTGAAGCCATCGGAATTTTGGGCGTAGGAGCCGCCGCCGAAGCCGTCCTCGCAGCCGCAGCCACCGTTGCCCAAGCCTTCATAGAAGAGACCAAATCCGGCACGGACCACAACCGTGGGTCTAACGTTCCAAGCAAAGCCGGCGCGCGGTCCGATGTCACTGAAGTCCGTAGGATAGGGACGGGACGTGCCGATACGGCCAGGTCCGCTCCCCATGTAGATCAGGGCTCCAGGCAGATTGCCGGCGGTGGGGTTTGTGGCCGACGTGCTCCACGATGAGTAGTCCCCAACCACGTTGTGCCAGCCGACGGGAACTTCGTACCGGAAGCCAATGTTAAGAGTAAACTTCGGCCGGATTCTCCAGTTGTCCTGGAAGAACCCTGCGTGGTAACCATAGCGTGTCTTCCCGATAAAGGGTGGCGCGCCATTTTCGTTGGCAACGTCGACATCCCCCAGCAGGAAACTCGCGAAGGAGTAACCGGTACCCGCGCCGGCAACGCCGCTGGCGGCCGCTGTCTGCACGCGCGAGAACTGGTAGGTGCCATTCGACCCGGCCCAGTCATTGCCGGTCGTCCTGGGGCGTCGAATGTCCCACCCCATCTTGAACTCGTGCTTGTTGTGGATCCAGGTGAGCTGCTGGTTCGCGCTCATGGTCCAGTTAACTTGCTGACCATTGTTGACTTTCCCCTGATTCATGCCCCACCACACGCCGTTTTGGCCGTTTCCACCCGAAGCCATGGTGAGGTCGGTCTCAAAGGAAATAATCGGCGAGGCATCCTGGGGGGTTCCAACCGCATCCGGGAAGCCCCACTTGGCGCCGTAACCGTTCTGGAGGGGGTTAAACCAACGTTGCCGCTCGTTTTGCAATGCCCAGACGGTGTGGATCAGGACGTGGGGATTGACCACGAAATCATCGGTGGCACGCGGATCGAGGGTGTCGTTGTTGTTCGTCAGGCCGTCGCTGAGAGGGCCGGGATAATACGTATTCGTAGCGCCGATCGTGTCGCGATAGACCATAAAGAACGCGACGCGATTCCGGGTGTGAATGGAATGATCGATTTTGATCGACCAGGACTTGTCCGTTGTCAGGGTCGTAGAGTTGAACGAGTAGTTCCCGGTAAGCTGCCCAGCCGATCCCGCATTGGGCGCGGGAATGTAGGGAAGAATGTTCTTGGAAATGGTGCTAAACCGGTTGGTGGGAATGATGTTGCCCGGGAATTGCGTCCGGGGGCTGGTGGCCGGGTCGTAAATGAGGGGAAGCCCCGCGCCGGAGAAATCGCCCTGTAACTCCGCCGCGGTGGGTACGGTCTCGCCGCCGTTGACGGCGATCGCTGCAGGCTGCCAAAAGCCGACCCACGAGAAGTACCAGAAGGTCCGGTTGCGGCCATCCCAAACGTGCGGAATGTACACCGGCCCACCCGCATACCCACCTTCCTCGTTGTACCGCTCCTTGGGGCGAAAGGCCTTATCGTGCGTCAAGAGATCTGGCCATCCTCCTTTGTAAGTGCGGTTAGCCGGGTTCGCGTTGGTGGCCCAGGGGACAGCATCAAAGATGTCGCGCTTGAAGTTGAAGAACGCAGCACCGTGGGGCTGGTTGCCGCCCGACTTGGTGGTAAGTTGAATGATTCCGCCGCCGGCACGGCCGTACTCGGCGGTGAACCCTGAGGTGAGCATCTTGAATTCGCCAAAACCGTAGAAGCCGGGGAAAATCAGCACCACGCCCCCGGATTCAGGGCTGACCATGGTGGCGCCGTCGATCATGATCTCTTCACCACGACCGATGGAACCGTTGACACTGGTCTCAGCGTTGGAATTGACGCCGGGCATATAGCCCACGAAGCTATTCGCCAGTTCCAGGCTGCCGTTCCAGAGCGGCAGGTTGGCCATCTGTTGCGGGCTCATGCCCGAGCCGCGCGTGGGGTTGGCAGTCTCGAGCACGGGCGCCGTCGCCCGGACTTCCACTGTTTGTTGAACGGTGCCCAACTGCAGTTTGATGTCAATGACTTCGCGCAGTTGGACGCGGACCTCGATGCCCGTCTGGAGATAAGTCTTGAAGCCGGTCTGCTTCACGGTGAGAGTGAACGGACCCGTCGGCAGGTTGGGGAAAACGTACAGACCCGCCTGGGTGGTCACCGAAGTGTATTGGCGGCCGGTTGGTGTGTGCGTAGCTATCACCGTCGCGGACGGCACGGATGCCCCGTTGGGATCGGTGACCGCCCCGGAAATCGAACCGGTGGCAGTTTGTGCCAGCAACGCAGCCGGGAGAATGATGAGGAATGCCAGGAATAAGCAAAGGTACTTCGCTAGCTTCATAAGCAAGAACTCCTCTCGTCTTTAATGGGAAACAAAATCGCCTGCCATCGTACGGTCGGCCCGGCAGGCCGTAACGGATGTGTTCCAAACCTCCAGCCATAGCATTGCTCTGATTTGGGGAAAGAGAGGGTAGGAGATTCCCCCCATCGACTCCCGCGCACCGCCGACCTGTGGGCAAATTGGCGCTGGCAAGTGACACTCTGGATTGTGCGGTGGAGAAGCTTGTCGGTGTGCTCACGTAATTGCGGCACACCTACGGGCAGGAAGTCGCTTGTTGAACCAGGGCACAGCAACCACTTCTTCACTTTCATGTGATAGTGCGATCCTGACCCAAACAGAAGCGCGTGCCTCTGCTTGTTCGCTACGCTAGGTGGGACCCTTGTGCGGCGCCAACTGATATCGCCTGTTTATATGCCGCTGCGTGTGCACAGCGATAGTACGGGGATTGCTGTGAAGCACCTAAAATCCGGCGTCCCGCCTTCTATCCGTGAAGAAGACCCAATAAGACCCGACGCTAGGAACTGCACTGACTACCTGAATTCGCAATTCGCGCCACATTTCCTCCTTGCGCCAACGATAACTTCCCCGCCGGGTTCGGACCGAACGGGCGCGAAACAATGGGCGCATTAAACCAGCATCAAATGGCAATGTCAAGGGAAAAATAGCAACGTTACCATTAATGTTTAACCGGCGACCAAGATAGTCATTTTGTCGTATTTCGAAGAGGCGGTTCCTTGCATGGAATTGCCGAAATACAGCCACTTTTCGTAGGCTCTTGCGACATTTTGTCGCATATGAAATCGCCTGGACCTAAGCGAAAAGGTGAGACCTGCGTGCGGTAGACGGAAATTTGCGTGGGCAGGACAGCAAAAGCGGAAACGTTTCTTCTATTTATTGACCATTGCCGCCTGAACGCGGGGCGGTGGGGCGGTGGATTCACGGATCCGGAGTTCGCTGGGCAACACGATCAAATGAGATACTCCCGACTCCAACTTCTCCTCCGCCCCGTCCATCTGGCGAATTAGTAGCTGCATTGCCTGCTTTCCAATCTCAAAGGTAGGCTGTGCAACCGTAGTTACCGGGGGGTTGGCGGCGGTCGCCCAATCAAAATCGTCAATCCCCAGGAGGCTGACGGATTGCGGATACGGGATGCGAAGTTCTCCCAGGGCCTGCATGACCCCGACCGTCATGCGGTTGTTGC
>CAYTMD010000381.1:0-6459 GCA_964438685.1 uncultured Acidobacteriota bacterium | reverse complement strand
AGCAGCGTGCCACCCGCGGTTCCCGCACCAATCTCTTCCAGGTCCGGCCGGCGCGAACTCGGTCCCTTCACCAACCCTTCGCTCCCCACCACCTCGACGTTGTCAGCGCCATAAGCAGTCATCAGAGTGGCGCTGAGAGGAAAGCTGCGGCCGTCTGGAAGTGTGATCTGCTCCACCGTCAAGCGCATCTGGCCAACGCCCTTAATGCGACCAGGGTGCTCCATCAGCGTGATGCGCCCCGTCAGCATCGTGCCAGCGGGTATCGCCATGTGGCCATTAATGCTTACCGGTTCCGCAACTTCAAAGGTGAAAGCATCCCCTTGGGAATTCAGTTTGGTGGTCAGAGTCTGTGTGGTGCGGCAATGGAGCATGGTACCGGCGGGAACCGAAAAGGGCTCCGGCTGCACCAGTGTTTCTGCATTTGCCAAGGAAATTCCGACAGTGGCGAGTAAAACGGCCAGCAAAGCACGCTTGACCATGTTGAACCTCCTCAAAGGTCATTCATGGCCGGACCCTGGCGCTTTGTCCAGCTTGGGTTGATGCCCGGAAGTAGTCAAAGGGTGAGAGGGGAGACCCGCTCACAGTGACAGGGTCTCCCCGCGGAAATTTGCTAGTGCGCTCCCTCCGAGCGCGCTGCAACTACGGTGACACCCTTCGGAGTACTAAGGTACCCCTTCACTTGATTTGATCCTACACTATTTACCACCAGCTCGTAAGGCTTTTTTGAGCCGTTCACAAAAAAGTCGACCGGTGAATTGATGGCGCAATCCCGTCTTTCCACATCCTTATCGTCTACCAGCGTGTTCACGTTAAAGCGATAGCGTTTGGGATTGGTGCGCTTCAGGGTCAGGTTTACACCCGCCACTTTCGCCGGTTGGTTCTTGTTCAGGGTGAATTCAAAGTAGTCGCGATCACCCAATTTGCGCAGGTATTCAATGTCATCGTGGTTGCGCGCGATGAGAGTTCCCATTTCGCTACGGGCCATACCCAAGTCTGACACCAGCGTGGTAACGGTTTTCTGGGTGCTGCTCAAGTCCGTTTTCGTCGAGGAAACATCCTGCGTCAGGGCGCCGACTTGTTGCTGGTCCGCCTTCTGGTCAAGCTCTTGTTTGAGTTGCTCAGTTTGCTCGCGCTGTTGATCCTGAAGTTGCGACACCATGGTGCGCGCACGCCTCAGTTCCCCGCTTTGCGCGCCAACGCGTTTCGCCGCGGTGTCAATCTCGGCTTTGACGGCATCAAGCTCCTGCGCGTTCTGCCGTTCAATGGTCTCCAGCCGATTCGAAATCTGGTCTCGCATTTGCCCCGTTAGGTCGTCTCGCAACTGGTTCTGCTGCGCGGTTAGTTGATCCCGCACCTTGATCGTCTTACTGATCGAAACGACTTCGCCCACTGCCAGGGCGGCGAGGACGAGAAAGATTACAATAAACGCACCGTACCCGGGTTTGGAGTTCATCTCCGCCGGTTGCACCTGATGGACGCGTTCCTCATCAATTGGCATGTTGGTCTCTCCCCTCCATTTACGAAGTTGCTAAATGAAGCCACTTGATTTGCCGGCGATTGGCTTCCTCGCTGAGGAAAGGAGCACGCCGAATACCAATCGAAGCAGGTCACTATAAGGTGTTATTTATTAGTTGGTTGGCAGGAATTGAGATAAATGCCGCGGCAAGTTTCCCCGCAGATCTTACGCGCGCCAAGTAAAAAAGTATGGTCAGTCAAGAACTCGGGACACGGAACACGTGGTTCGAATTTCGGGATGCGAAGTTCGGAATTCGGAATATGAATCTTGAATTTCCATAGGGGTATGGCGGAGCACGGGTTCGGGACCAAAGGCGCTCGCTTGCCGACTGCTTTCCGCCTACTGCCTACTTCCTTCTGCCTACGGTTTCTTCTTCCGTTCGCGCGCCCAGCCCTCTTTATTGACCTGATGGTTGCGGCCAATGGCGAGCGATTCCGGCGGCACATCCTTGGTAATCGTTGAACCCGCGGCGGTATACGCCCCCTTGCCGATATGCACGGGTGCCACCAGCATATTTCCACTGCCGATGAATACTTCGTCCTCAATGGTCGTGGGATTCTTCTTTTCACCGTCATAGTTGCAGGTAATGGTGCCGGCACCGATGTTGGTGTGCGCACCCACGGTTGCATTGCCCAGATAGGTCAAGTGCTGGGCCTTCGTGCCCCGGCCGATAGTCGATTGCTTCACTTCCACAAAGTTGCCGATGCGCGCCTCCGGCTCAATAACCGCGCCTAAGCGCAAATGTGCGAAGGGGCCGATCGCGACACCCGCGCCGACTTCACTATTCGAGATGACGCAGGATTGCCGCACGGTGACGCCATCGGCGAGGGTGGAATCGGTGATGGTCGAATAGGGCCCCACATGGCACCCACTCCCTATCCGAGTTTGGCCGCGAAGGCTGACGCCGGGTTCAATAACGGTATCGGAGCCGATGACGACGTCCTCATCAATGTAAGTCGTCGCCGGATCGGCAATCGTCACGCCCTCCTTCATCATGGTTGTGGCCTTGTGAAGACGCAGTGTTTTTTCCACCTCGGCCAGTTGCACACGGTCATTGATGCCCCACGCCTCGCCGCCCGGCGCTTCATATGCCGCTACTTTAAGATGGTGTCGATTGAAAATTTCAACAAGGTCGGTAAGCAGATACTCCTTTTGGGCGTTCTCCCGGGACAGTTCGCCCAAGTGTGCCAACAAGGGTTCGCGAGAGAAACAGAGGATGCCGGTATTAACTTCACTGATTCTTTTCTGGGCCGCGCTCGCCACTTTCTCTTCCACGATGGCGCGCACGCGTTTGCCGCCCACACGCACAATGCGCCCATAGCCGGTGGGGTTGTCCGGACGCATGGTAAGGATGGTGCATGCCGCTCGTTCTTTGCAGTGTGTGGCCACCAGCGCGCTCAGTGTCTCTGGCTGAAGCAGCGGCACGTCTCCCACCAGCGCCACCACCACTCCGCTTGGGCAGCGCTCAAGTTCCGGGCGGGCGACAATCAGCGCGTGTCCAGTGCCCAATTGCTCCTTCTGCTCAATAAATTCCAGCCCCTCGCGGGCAAAGGCTTTGCGCATCGCCTCCGCCTGGTGGCCAATGATCATGTAAAGCCGTTCGGCCCCTGCCGCCGTGGCAGCGCGCAAAACATATTCACCGATCAAGCGGCCCGCCAACGGGTGCAGCAACTTCGGATACTCGGACTTGAACCGGGTTGCCTTGCCCGCCCCCAAAATCAGAATCGAAAAACCCTCTGCCCCCATCAATAGCTCCTAAGTGAAGACTGGATATAAAAGCAAAAGTCGCAGCGCACAAAGCAAATGGCGTCTGTGGCGGCGAGCTTTGCGAATCGCTTAGGCATTCTAAGGCGTCTGAGGAGAGAAAAGCAAAAACCACCGATTATTCCCGGCTCAGCACCACTGCGGCGCTACAGGAAAACGCATTGTCCCAAGCCACAATGCTAATATCAATGTGAGCGAACCTCAGGAGAAAAATGGCAATCTTCTATTTCCTTCGGCACGGTGAAACTGCATGGAACGCGGAGGGGCGGTTGTGCGGGCGGACCGACGTTCCGCTTTCGGACGTGGGCCGGCACCAGGCGCAGTTGCTTGCTTTGCGTGTGAAGGCCCTTCCGACCGAGGCACTGTATTCAAGCCCCCTGAGCCGCGCTCTGGAAACCGCCCGCCTGGTGGGACAAGCCCTGGGGCGCGAACCGGTTGTAGACGGCCGATTAGCCGAGCTCAATTATGGTGCCTGGGAAGGCCGAACTTTCGATGAAATCAAGCGCGAAGAGCCAGAAGTCTACCGCGCCTGGGACGAGGACCCCGGTAAACTGGCCCCTCCCGAGGGCGAAACAGGCGTGCACCTCATCGAACGCGCCGCGCCATTTTTGGCGGACGTAGCGCAAAGACACCAGAGCGGTAACGTGGTGGTGGTCTGCCACAAAACCGTTTGCCGGCTGCTCGCCTGCCACATCATGGGCGTGCCGCTTGCGGAATACCGCCGTCGCATCCCGATGGAAAATGCCGCACTGAACATCTTCGAAACCGTGGAAGGAAAATGGCGAGTCGTATCGCTAAACGATACATCGCACCTTTCCACACCTGTTTAGTAGGCAGTAGGCAGCGAGGGGGCCTTACGACCCTCTGCGAACCGGGAGTTGAATCCACTTCCCTCGCCCCTTTGGGGGAGAGGGTGGCCCGCAACCGGCGTTTTCATCAGCCGGCGTGGGACGGGTGAGGGGGTCAAAACCGACGGGCCTACTGAGACATTGCCGGGGCTTAGGGCCATTCACATTTGCCTTATAACTTCTGCACTTTTGCCTTTTGACTTGCTTTTGCCGCTCTGACAGGTTCAGCCGCTCACGCTGCGGAAATTAATCCGGCCCTTTTCGATGGGCAGGCCGCGAACCTCAATTCGGCTCAAGTCGCGTGTTCCAAGCCCCAATTGTTCAGCAAGTTTCAGTGTGCTGGCGCAGGTTTCAAAAGGCGCCGTGCCGTGATCGGCCATGGGATCAAAACCCATCAGCGCCGAACCCACAGCGTCCGTATTCACGCAGTTCGTACCCGCTATCAGCACGCCGGCATGCACGGGCCGCAGGGTACTCAACCAAGGGCCTTCGCCGCCCGCCACGGTTTCAATGCCATCGATCACCGCGAGATGGATGGGGCGCGCCGCCACAAGGTCGGCAGTGACGCGCGGGACGCGATAGCCCGGGTCGCGCGGCGAAGTGGGGTCGTTCTCCGAGGGCGCGCTCCTGGAAGGTTGCCGGTCACCCGCATGCAGCATTCCGCGGGCCCCCGACGGCACTTTGCTGGGCTCATCGATGCCGGCGTTCTCTCCGTAGATCGTCGTGGGTGGAAGCCCAAAGCAATTCTTCATCGAGAGCGTCACGCCCGCCGTCGCATGTTCTTTAAGCTTGGCAAGGGAAACAAAAACATCGCACTCTTCGTAAGCGGGATTTACGTCATAGCCCTTGAACATCAGCCCGCCGCCCGGCACATGCAGGCGTGTGTACTTCTGCCCCGCGCCTGGATAGTTCGTGTTCACCAACTCCACGCTGGGAGCGGCGCTGGTCAAGGCGCTGGTGTTCCAACCGGCTTGGGAGAGAAATTCCGCCAGCGACGATGGCTCCGAAGAGCTTTCCAGCAGGCGAATGCGCCGCGCTCCCGCGCTGCCCAGCAAATGTACGAGCGCCCCCACCACCTGGGGGTGCACCCAATACGTCTGGCCCTGCGGCAGGCCCCGCAGACGAAGCTGGGGGTTCCCGGTAAAGTTGAGCTTTACGGAAACCGTCTTGCCGTTCACGATTCGCTGCAATCCGCCCAACTGGTCAAACATTGCGGCAAGCGTGCTCGTTACTTCCGGCCCATACGTGGCACACCTGGCAATGGCCACCGGAGCGGCGGGCGCAGCTTTGGCCCATAGCCCCGACGGCGCAAGGCAGAACCCCGCAGCAGCAGCGCTTACCCCATGGATAAACTCTCGCCGATTAAGGTTTCGTTTCATATGAACCTGCCTTTCAGTTGTAAGAGCCCTAACCGCAGGGTAAAGGAATTTGTGGCGAGATGCAATAGGAACCCAGAATAGGTTTCAGGGGACAGGTACTAGGAGTGGGAGCTTAGTCCGGATTTCTCACCAAGACTCGTGCCGTTTTAGCCGCCTGTCATCTCTCGTTTTGCTGTCTGCGACTGGACACTTTGTCATCGCGCGATCCCGTTTTTCATAGATTCTGTAAGTGGATTTCTTTTCCATATGTTATCAGCTTTGGCGCAAGGAAATCCACTTTTCTTGTCCTTTGTTTTCAATGTTTTACCAGCTTTGGCAGGGGGCAATTTGGGCGTCCCGGATGGACACGTTGTCACAGGCATTTGAGGGGGAATTGAGGCGGGAAAACAACATCATAAGGTACCTTCTTACTCCGTGACCCGGAAGTGAGCGCCGGCGGGCAACCGATCCCAGCCAGCACCTACGCCTACATCGTAGCCTATTTCCATGCCGGTGTCAAGCGAAGATTGTCCGCGGCGCCCGCATGGCTGTCCTCCCCAAGCATCGGATTCAGGTGGGAATTCCGGCTTAGGGCTTTTCACTTTTGACTTTTGCACTTTGCCTTTTGACTTGCTTGTGCGGCTCTTGCCGATGGAGCCCATCTTGCTTCACTGCGGTCCAAAACAGCAAACGCGCCACGAGGCGAACGCGGTTCTGCCCGTGCACGGTCACGAATACGACGCCAAACTAACAATTCATTTTCCCTCGCCCCCTTGGGGGAGAGGGGGGACCGCAAGGCGGGGGGTGAGGGGGTTTGTACCAAGCTGGAAACCGTCAGTCAGAGCCACAGAAGCCTGTCCAGAGGCAAAAATGAAAAGCCCCAAGTTTCGGCATCATACCAGTAGTCCCCGGAGTTTCTGACCCCCTCACCCGTCCCGCCCCGGCTGATGAAAACGCCGGCTGCGGGCCACCC
>CAYTMD010000380.1:0-6465 GCA_964438685.1 uncultured Acidobacteriota bacterium | reverse complement strand
ATCTACGGGAGAGGCGAGCGATATTCGTCTGTTCGATAGGCAAGGGAGTTCTGCACAGCGCAGTGCGGCAGGGCCGCAACCAGAAGTGTGGCATGGCCATCCTGATCAAATGCATCGGGACAGGTCCTGGCCATGAACACCACGGGCAGGATGCCCGTGCCACGTCGCGTGTAGGGACCAGCGGCGCTGGTCCAAGGCCGAACGCAGTTCGGCCCGACGTCGTACCCAAAATGTTTGCCAGGAAAACAAAAATTTACGGTATCGCAATGCAGCCTGCCCGTCCGCTGATATCATAGCTCGCAACAAGAAGGAGAACCGATGGCAGACATGGGCGCAGTGGTGATTACAGGGGCATCGACTGGAATCGGAGAAGCGTGCGCGTTGCACCTCGACAAACTGGGCTTCCGCGTTTTCGCCGGCATTCGCAAAGCCGCTGATGGGGAATCCCTGCGGCAGCGCGCTTCTGAGCGGCTGGTCCCGGTTCGCCTGGACATCAGCGACGAGACGGAAGTGGGGCAGGCTTCGCGCAATATTATTGAGGCCCTGGGCGGCGAGGGACTGGAAGGGCTGGTCAACAATGCCGGCATCGTCGTGGGCGGCATGATGGAGTTCCTGCCACTCGATGCGCTTCGACGCCAGATGGAGGTCAACGTGGTCGGCCAAATTGCCGTTACCCAGGCCTTCCTCCCCAGCCTGCGAAAGGCCCGGGGCCGCATCGTGAATATCGGTTCACTAAGCGGTCTGATCTCCAGCCCATTTACTGGCGCCTATTCCGCCTCAAAGTTTGCCCTGGAGGCTTTGACAGACTCCCTGCGCATGGAGCTTCGCCCCTGGAAGATTCACGTTTCGATTGTTGAACCTGGGTTCATTCAGACACCCATTACGAAGAAATCACTGGCCAGCGAGGAGGCACTACGGGCGGAACTTCCCGCGGAAGCGCTCCAGTTGTATGGGTCCTATTTGCCCGGCGTCCGTGCGAGCATTGAGCGGGAGGCCGCGAAAGCCGCGCCAACTGAGGTCGTGGCAAAAGCTGTCGCGCACGCGTTGACCGCCCGGCGCCCCCGCACGCGCTACGTCGTGGGCAACCACTCCAGTTTCCAAATCAGCCTCGTCCGCGCACTGCCCGACCGCTGGCGCGACGCCTTGATCGCGCGCCAGTTGGGGTTGAAGTAGGTTAGAAACAGGATATAGGATTCGGGATTTGGGCAGGCTGGACCTCATCACGATCATCGGCGAGCCTCTGCTGCGGGCCGCTCACTGCGCAATGAGCCTTGGTGCCCCCACCTCTATTCCACCAGCCGCCGCAGGCTCAGGAACTTGACCTGCTGCTGTGCCTCTGTGGTCGCCATGGGGGAGTAGTAATAGATGAAATCTGCCTCCACCTGGGTACGCATCCCCTGTGGCACCGGAAAGGTGAAGGTCTCCGTGCGGGTCACGCCCGGAGGAATGCGTGTATCGGAAATCTCTTTTGCACCCTTGATGAAGGCTTGCGATTCGCGCTCAATGGTCGCGCCCTTCGCATCGGCTACAGTGCGGCGGAAAACACGCCGTGCGCGCATCTGCGCGCCGCCGTACGGATCGGCACGGACTTCCAGGATTAGCTGCCGCATGGGAGAACCCGTCGGTACAAAGTGCCCTGCACCCCGATTCGTGATTTCCACAACAATCCGGAGCTGGCCGCCCTCATGCGTAGCAGAAAGCTGCGAGTGAAGGGCCTTTTCCAACTGCTGCATCGAGTGGCTGCCCGGAATCTGATGGAGATTGATGGTGGCTTCGGCCGTCCTTTGGACGCGCGGGTCCACGACGTTCCCCTGCACCTGATACATGTGGCACGACTGGCAACTTTGGTTCTTTGCGCCATACGCGCTCTTGCTCCACTCCGAGTAGGTGGTCAAAACTGGGAACCCCAGCGAATTGCGGTATTCATGGCAAGAAGCGCAAATCAGGGCGGAAGTGTGCACGGCCGAAAAAGCCGTTCCATGCGCTGGCGAAGTCACGCCTTTCCAAGGGCCACTCTTGACGAGTGAATAGTCCACGGTGGCCTTGGGGTTTGGCCCGGTGAGCGTCACGTCCCGAATGGAGTGGCAATAATCGCAGGTGATGCCTTCCCAACTCACTTTCTTGATCAGCGCCAGGTCTCCACTCTGCACGGCGATGGGTGAATGGCAGCTCAAGCAGGTCTTGCGCGCCGAGACGCCGTAGTCCGCCTCGGCCAGCTTCATGGCGTCTTGGAAGAGCCTGCTTTCGACGGCTTGAGAGTGCGCGGACTGTTTCCAGCCCTCTTCGATCGCCCGATGGCAATCACCGCAGAGCTCCGCGCTGCTGGGAACCGTAAGCTCCGCAGACCAACCCATGCATGTGAGGGTGAATAGAAGCGAAACCAGGTAGAGCGCTCGATACAAGGTTCACCTCCTGCGAGTTCCCGAGGGACTGGACGCAAGACGGGGGCTTACTTCAGGTCGAACCACACCCTATTGAGGGCAGATTGTGCAACGCTTATTGCCATAGGCGACCCTTTTTCAGGCCAAGACGACATGGCGTCTGCTTCACCCAGCGAAATGAGATCGGACGATCCCCATCGCATTGCGAATAAGATTAATTGTCACTGTCTGCGCGTCCGGGGGCAGAAGTGGGCAAGCACAATGCCAATCTGAAATCGATAAAGTGAGCAAAAATTCATCAAGACGCAAGAGCGATTCATCCTTTATGTTCATGTAGATGAAGGAAGTTAGCTGTAATGGGACAACTGGTCCTATGCCTGAACGCCTTGTTGGGCTGCGTTATTTCCCTCAAAGGGGCCAGGAATTTCACACAAATTCTTTCATTGCAATTAGCTACATCATGGCGATGTCCGCTAAGTTTTGCTATATCCTAACTGTACAAAAAATTTACAGTGACATTACAGTGGTATCAAGAATGCTCGAACCAGCAATCTGTGCATCAAGCGATAGGCATTATGTCAGCTAAAGCCCCACAATTCAGGGGAGTGGTGTAGCCCGGTTAGCTCGCGACTGGAGGTTGTGCCTATGTCCCTGCCCGAGATTCCTGAAAAGGCCGGCGAGCCCGGTCGTCGATGGGTCAACCTCCTCCTCGGCGGCGGCTTGGCGGCGTCGGTAATTTCCTTCTTTTACCCCGCGATCCGCTACATTATTCCCCCGGCCATCGCGGAATCCACCAGCCGGTCAGTAGTGGCTGCCAAAGTGGATGAACTTAAGCGTAACACCGGAAAAATCTTCAAATTCGGCTCCAAGCCGGCACTTCTGGTGCGGACCGCGGATGGCAACTACCGCGCTTTGACTGCGGTCTGTACGCACTTGAACTGCACGGTTCAATATCGTGATGACCTCCATCAAATCTGGTGTGCATGCCACAACGGACTTTACGATCTGGAAGGACGCAACGTGAGCGGCCCGCCCCCCCGGCCCCTGGAAACGTTTGAAGTCCACGTCCAGGGCGAGGATGTGGTGGTGACGCGGAAGGCCTAGCCATGAGTGGTCTCTACCGAAATGCCCTTACCTGGCTTGACGAACGGTTCGGCGCCGGAAGTGTGGAGGAGTTCCTCCGCCACAAAACCATACCCATTCATCGCCATTCGGTCTGGTACTACTTCGGCGGCATGACCCTGTTCCTGTTCATCGTCCAGCTTCTCACCGGGATTCTCCTGCTGCTTTATTACCGCCCCACACCCAACGACGCCTTCGAGAGTGTTCAGTACATGGTGACGCAGGTCCGCTTCGGCTGGCTCATCCGCTCCATTCACAGTTGGTCGGCGAACCTCATGATCTTCACGGCGTTCGTTCACATGTTCAGCGTCTATTTCCTGAAGGCCTACCGCAAACCCCGCGAACTCACCTGGGTAAGTGGAATGTTGCTGCTTTTTATCGTCATGGGGTTTGGCTTCAGCGGCTACCTGCTTCCCTGGAACACCCTGGCGTTTTTTGCCACCAAGGTGGGAACGGAAATGGCCGGCTCGGTTCCCCTTGTGGGAAAGTGGATGCTGATTTTCCTGCGGGGCGGTGAGGAAGTGACGGGCGCGACCCTGACCCGATTCTTCGGGTTCCACGTGGCGGTTCTTCCCTTGCTGGCCACCACCCTGCTGGCCCTCCACCTCATGCTGGTGCAGCAACTGGGAATGAGTACTCCCCCAGGGGTCGAAAAGGCCATCGTCGAGGGGCGCGAGCAGAAACGCATCATGCCCTTCTTTCCCAATTTCCTTTTGCGCGACATGATCGGATGGTACGCGGCGCTGGGAGTGCTGGGAGCATTGGCCGCGATCTTTCCCTGGGAACTGGGAACCAAGGCGGATGCCTTCGCCGCAGCCCCGGCAGGAATCCGGCCGGAGTGGTATTTCCTGTTCATGTTCCAAACGTTGAAATACCTTCCCTCCAAAGTGCTCTTTATTGACGGGGAATTGTTGGGAATATTCGGATTCTCGGCGGCAGCGCTGGTCTGGGTGGCCATGCCGTTTCTCGACCGGCGAATCGGTTTCGGGCGAACGACGCGCTTCTTTACGGGCGCGGGAGTTTTCGTCATAGGGTACATGATGGTGTTCTCCTGGCTGGCGCTCCGATAACCAATCTCCCCGCAGAGGCGCGGAGGCGCGGCAGAGCCGCAAAAAGAAAGTCAAAAGGCCAAAGTAAGGGTGGCGCATACATTGCCTTTTATGTATGCGCTAAACCCCATGGGCAAACGGCGGTTGGCTCAGGTGATGAAAGGGCGTGTGGGATGGGACGCATACATGAAAGGCAATGTATGCGCCACCCGGTTATTTGATGCCGCTTCGGGTCTGTACTTCAGAACATTTGATGATCTGTACCGCCAACTGCTGGCTTAGTTCATAACCTTGGGACGCAAAGGGAAATGCACTCGGGTATAGCAAAGAAATAATCGCGCCTTTTCTCTGCGTCTCAGCGCCTCGGCGGTGGGAAAATCGGGAGTATAGGAATCTGCCATGAAAACTGCGGTTGCGACACTCCTCGTATTGATGTGTGTGCTGGGCTCGGCGGGGGCGGATTCCGGCAAGAACTCCTGCGTGGACTGCCACGCGTCACTGGATGACGCACGATTAGTGACGCCCGCGAAACTCTTCGACGGCGACGTCCATCATCAAGCCGGATTGACCTGCGCAGACTGCCACGGCGGCAACCCGCAGGATGACTCCATGGACGCCATGAGCCCTGCCAAAGGTTTTCGCGGGGTCCCGAAAAAATCCGCCATCCCGGATTTCTGCGCCCGCTGCCATTCTAACGCCACCTACATGCATCCCTTCAATACCAAGCTGCGGGTTGACCAGTTGAGTGAATACCTCACCAGCGTGCACGGCAAGCGGCTGAAGCAAGGTGATGCCAAGGTCGCAGCCTGCGTGGATTGTCACGGGGTCCACAACATTCTCGCCGTCTCTGACACTCGCGCGCCGGTTTACCCCACCAATGTTGCCACCACGTGTGGGCGGTGCCACTCCGACGCGGCCTATATGAAGGACTACAAGATCCCCACCGATCAGGTGGCGCACTATCAGAAGAGCGTGCATGCCGCGATGCTCGCCGGGGGTGACACCTCTGCGCCCACTTGCACGACCTGCCATGGCAACCACGGGGCCACCCCGCCGGGCGTGAACTCGGTCGCCAACGTCTGCGGAACGTGCCACGTTTTCTTTGCCCAACTTTTTGATAAAAGCCCACACAAGGATGCCTTTGCCAAAATGGGATTACCGGGTTGCGTGCAGTGCCACTCGAACCACGAGATCGTGAAACCCTCGGATAGTTGGGTGGGGGCTGGGCCTGATACGGTTTGCTCCACCTGCCACGCTGCCGGCGATGCCGGTCTCCAGAACGCGCAGGGCATCGCCCAGGATCTGGGGGCGCTCGACCACGCCGTCAAGCAGGCGGACACGATTCTGGATAAGGCAGAGCGCGCGGGCATGGAAGTGTCAAACGCCAAGCTGGAACTCGCAGGCGCGCACGAAGCGTTGATCAAAGCGCGGGTCGATGTTCACACTCTGCGCGCCGTGGAAGTCCAGAAGGTGACCGATCCGGGCTTGGTAATCGCCAGGAAAGCGAACCAGGCAGGCATTGCAGCGCTTCAGGAAATGAACTTTCGCCGCAAAGGCCTGGCGGTTTCGCTCATCACCATCCTCGTGGCTATCGCCGGGCTATATTTGAAGATCCGGCAGATCGAATCAAAGCCGCAGGTTTAGGGGCGCGCCCAGAGCGCGCCGGCAAAACGTAGCAGCGGGTTTATCCCGCCACTTGGCGGCGTAAAGCCGCCGTCACCTTCTTCTCGCCGGCAGGCTGGCCGCCGACAGAGCAGCAGCGAGCGTGCTGCGGCGCATTTACATTTTAGTTCCTTCGGCGTCCTCCTTGTGAGCCTCACGCACCAGGAAATTGAGCTTTCCAGCCTGAGGATAGAATTCGATCTCCTTGTCCCAAGTCTCCCATTCCTTCTCTGACAACCGCCGGAGAATCT
>CAYTMD010000379.1:0-6468 GCA_964438685.1 uncultured Acidobacteriota bacterium | reverse complement strand
GACCGTCGAGGACCCCATCGAGTACCAATTGCCGGGCGCAAGCCAAGTCCAGGTCAACCCCAAGGCCGGGCTCACGTTTGCGGCTTGTTTGCGCTCGATCCTGCGCCAGGATCCCGACACGATATTGGTGGGGGAGGTCCGCGACCACGAAACCGCGGAAATCGCCTTCCATGCGGCCATGACCGGCCACCTGGTCTTGACCACGCTCCATACGAACAATTCGGTGGCGACGGTTCTGCGGTTGTTGGACCTCGGAATCGATCCCTTTGTGCTTACCTCTTCCCTAACCCTGGTGGTCGCTCAACGGCTGGTGCGCGTAACCTGCGACGCTTGCCGGCAGAATTACAACCCGGACCCGCGGATCCTGGACCGTCTGGGTTGGGACGATCCCAATTTCAAGTTCAGCCGCGGGAAGGGGTGCAAGGCCTGCCACGGTACCGGATTTAAGGGAAGGGTTGGCATCTACGAATTCCTGAAGATGACCCCCTCCGTTCGTGAAGCCATCAACCAGAGTGCTCCCGAAATGGTTATCCGCAAGGCCGCAGTGCAGAGCGGAATGGTCATGTTGCTGGAGGCCGCACGCAATAAAATCCGGCAGGGCAAGACGACGCCCGAGGAAGTCATGCGTGTCATTCAATGGGTGGATGAAGGCAAGATTTCTCTTTGCCCCCAATGTGGGAAGCAGGTTTCCAAGAAGACAGGAAAATGCAAGCAGTGCGAGCCCAAGCTCAAGGATGCCTGTACCTCCTGCGGCAAGAATCTGGATCCGGCCTGGCAGGTGTGCCCATATTGCGCTGCTCCGGTCCTTCACGCAGAGCAGGAACCTGTGGGCAAGGTGGGCCTACTGGGCAATCTCCGGAAGACATTGGGGGGCATCCAGTAAGAAGTACCTTGGTCTCTGTGGGCATCATCGCCAAGACCGTCCGGTACGGACAGCCCGACTCCCGCGCGCGGGCATCCCTCATTGTAGAGTTTTCAATTTACCGTGTAATCTTCGGTGTAAGTAAGGGTCGCGCCAGTAGCGGCCTCTGGCTTCCCCACGAGTGGTCCTTGCAGTCTCTGTCCCAGGTTTCCGACCACCAGAAGAACGGATGGGGGCTGCGAACGGTCGGCAAATTCCGCCTTAACCCGAATTTGAAAAATTCCAGGTGTGAAAGGCCGGCCCTTGTTGAGCAAGGGGCGGGCTTCGAAGCGGCTATCGGAAACGACCACAGGGTAATCAATGGCGACCACCTCGCCATTGGCAAAGACGCGGACTTCCAGTTGCGTTGCCGCAGGCAGGTTGCACAGACCGCTCACCACCAGGGATCCGGCATCACTTCGTTGGATTTGCAATTGAAACTGCGGTACGATCGTGCCCACCGGGTGGGAGGCGTACTGCGAGATCTCCCAAGTCTCCGCCGTTGCGCCAATCCGGCCCTCGCGCCAAGCCCAGATCAAGGCGACAGCGAGGAACAGCATGAGCACGGCAATCAACCCCGTACCCAGGCGCGAGAAATGTCGCCGGGGAAGTTTGAGGGGCCGGGGCGCAAGCGACGCGAGGTCAATGCCCTTAAGGACGGTCCAAGTGCCGTCAGCCTGCCGCTCGTAGATCATGCCCGGGGCGTTGAGTGTGTAGCCGCAGAGGCTACACTCCGCGGACGGCCGATTCTGCGCGTGGCCGCAGGAAGGGCATATGACGGAGCTTCCCGGGGGAGAGTCAGCTTGGGCCATAGGAATTGGAATCGCGACCTTTCTCCCGCCTCTCAGGGTCTGAATCGGCTCCATTCTATCCATTCCTGCCTTACCAGACAACACGGTTCCGTATCCGTATCGCCCTCACCCGCCGTACAACCCAGCCGGACCGCAGGATTCTCACTTCTCGAGGCACTCGTGGCACAGTCGCTTCTGGCGTTCGCATTGCTGGGTTTGGCCATGCTGTTCCCCGTCGAGGAACGTTTGGCAAAACTGACCAGTGTAACGGGCGAGACCGCGCGCCTGGCGCAGAAAGAACTCGACCAGATTCGCGAGAACATTTCCATTTCATCGGGAAGCTTTACGGATCTGGACGGCAATACCGTGGAGGTGGCGTGCCCGGGGGCGCCGGGAACGAGTTGTGGAAATCCGCTCACCGCATCGGGGCTCATCGACTTCACGCAGGCACCCCCAGTGGGCTTCTCCACGCAAGTGGCTGATCCCTCCGGGCAACGCTACTCGGTCCGATGGAACATCGCGGTGACGGCCAGCAATGGAAGGAAAGCCACCCTCGCGGGGAAGGCCTTGAATCTAACCGGGGGGCTGGCGCCCGTCGTACAGTTCCAAACTCTGACAGCGCCCTAGGAACGTTGATTTATGTTGGTGAGAAGACATGATCCGGGCAAGGCATTTCCGGGAAGAAGAACTGGCTCCATTCCCGGCGGGCCCATCCCTCCGGATGCGGGTGTGAGTCTCCTGGAACTTATCCTGGTTCTTTCCTTATTCGGAACCCTCACGGCCATAGCACTGGCCCTGGTTCTTCAAAGCTATAAAGGCGTACAGCTCCGGCTGAGTACGTCGACCTTGTTTGACAGCGGGACAATGGCCCTCAACCAGATGACCAAGGAACTCCGCATGGCGGGCTACCCCTCCGCCAAAGCTTTTACATCCTCCGCGGTGGCGAGCTATCCCGGACTTGTCGCTACGCCGTTCATCACGGTTACCGCCTACGACGTGGTCTTTCAATCCGCCACCCAGCAGAACGGCATCGTGGAGCAGATCGAGTACGTCATTGCCCCCGGCTCACAGAATCTCTACCGGAACAGTACCCAAAAAAACTTAAATGGTTCTCTGCAGGCATCGACGGTGCAAACTCTTTTGCTGAATAACGTCCAGAACCGCATCAGCGGGACGCCCTTGTTTACGTGGAACACCAACCCCTCCGACACGCAATCGTTCCCGCTGAACGTGCAGAGCGTTTACATAAACATGGTTCTTCAGTCGACCAGTAACGAAAGTGGTTCTCCGGCATCGGTGACGCTGACCGCAACCTGTCCAAGGATAAACTTCTGAGCTATGCCGCATCCGATTAGAAAGGCGAAGGGCCGCACACCCGATTCCCAAGGCCGTCAGATGGACGCAGGTTGTGAGGTGAGCGATCCCCGGTGGCCTCCTTCAGATTCCCGGGAGCGGGGAGTTGCCCTGTTGCTCGCCCTGATTGTTATCCTCCTTCTCAGCGGTTTGGCAGTTTCGCTGGCCCTTTTGACGGATAGTGAGGTCCGTTTGGGGCAGACCGCCCAGGCGCAGGGACGGGTATTCAATGCTGCCATGGGAGGGCTTGAGGAAGCCCGCGGACGGTTAAACGGGTCGGCGCCGGATACTATCACCGCTTCGCTGCCCACCACGATCTCGCAGGTCCTTTACATCGTGAATAGCAGTTCCTCGGATCCCGTTCAACCCACGAATTCCAGCTCGAAATACTACGACTCCGAATACTCCCACGAATTCCCGGGAGGCTTCTCGTCTGCCACCGTCCTTCCTAACATCAACAGCGATCAGCCGGGCGCCGGAACCTCCACCTCCATCCCCTATAAGTGGGTCCGGATTACACTGGAGACTGAAGCCTCCGCCCATCGGGACATCAATCAGGACGGAGTCCTGAACAGCACGTCCCCGATTTATTGGGACGGAACTCAGGAGACGCTTTCTCCGGCTGGCGCCACGCTGGTTTTTGCACTAACAGCCTTGGCGGTGGATTCCACAAAGGTCATGAAAATCTTGCAGACGGAGGTGGAAGGAGCAGCTGGGGGAGGAACGGGCATCACTCCCTTGGCAGCGCTCGCATCCGCGGGTCCGGTAACAGTTTCTGGAGACCCTTGGTGGCGGTTTCACCATTTAAGTACCCCGGCGAATATCATGGTCGAGGGCAACGACAATAATCCTGGAGGCGCGGGATGTCCAACTCCCGTCTCTCCCTTGCCGGGAATCCTGGCGGGAGGATTGATATCTTCATCCTCGGCTTCGATCACGGGTAATCCCGCAACGCAATCGTCGGTAACGCCTTTTCCGCAATCGGCGGCAACGCTGATTTCGCAGTATCAGTCGAGCGCCACAGCGATCACTTCCGTGGATCCCAGCCACGTTACTGTTAGTGGGACAAGTTACACGGCCAGCGGTACAACGCTGGGCACGCAGCCTTCAGAGGGAAACTCCGGGGCCGTCCAAGCCGTTTATGCCAACCAGTCCCTCACTATCACTGGCAGCGGCAACACCGGCTATGGGGTCCTGCTGGTCAATGGCAACCTGTCCGTAACGGGCAATCTCAACTACCAGGGAGTGATTATCGTCAACGGCCAGATTAATTTCACTCCTCCCTCCTCCGGGAATATCACCGTGACCGGTTTCTTGCTAGGAAGTGGAAGTATGGTCCTCAGCGCCCCGGCTTCTTTTCATAGCGCAACGATCAACGCTTTGTATAATTCATGCGTCGTGGCCCAAGTCCTCCAGCAGGCCGGCGGGGGAACTTCTTCCGGTTCAAGCTCGTCCACAACCTCTCCACAAATTCTCTCCTATCGCGAGCTCAGCTACTGAGCCCGGCATTCTTGCGATTGGCGGAAATCCCTTAAGGCCTGTGTCTCCATCTCCGCAAGGAATCCGCGGGAATCAAACGAAACCTGTCGGTCGTGATAGAATGCCAGGATTCCATCACAGGGGAGTCAATGGGCGATACTCCCGTAAAACGGATTAGCTTTGGCGAGTTTGAACTTGACGTCCGCGCGGGTGAACTACGCAAGGGTGGACTCCGCATTCGTCTGCAAGAGCAACCCTTCCAAATCCTGCTCATGTTGCTGGAACATCCCGGTGAAGTAGTGACGCGGGAAGAAATCCGCAAGCGCTTGTGGCCGAATGACACGATTGTCGAATTCGATCACTCCATCGGCACGGCCATCAAGAAACTCCGTCAGGCGTTGCGCGATGAAGCGGAAAGCCCTCGCTATGTTGAGACCCTGCCGCGCCGGGGGTTCCGGTTCATTTTCCCACTTGATGCTTCGATCGACGCACCGGAGGAATCGTCTGTCGAACCTCCACCATTGATTGATGCGGACAAGCCTGCCGGCGAAGAGAAGCAAGTGGTGCCAGATGCCGCGCCCGCTCAGCCGGCCAACGGAGCGCCCCCAAACCCCGCCGACTTCACCCATTCCGATCTGATCGGCCGGACCGTGTCTCATTACCGCATCGTCGAGAAAGTGGGTGGTGGCGGCATGGGGGTGGTGTACAAGGCGGAGGATACGAAGTTGGGCCGCAAGGTGGCGCTGAAATTTCTGCCCACGGGCTTGGCGAGAAATCCCCGGGCGCTCGCCCGATTTGAGCGCGAGGCGCGGGCGGCTTCGGCACCCAATCATCCGCATATCTGCACGATCTATGAGATCGAGGAGGTGGATGGTCACCCCTTCCTGGCGATGGAACTGATGGAGGGGCAAACACTGAAAGACCTGCTCGTACGGCCGAAGCTTGCCTCGGCCAGGCCGACCCAAGGGTCGGCCCTACAAATCGACACCTTGCTCGATCTTGCCCTCGATATTGCCGAGGCGTTGGAGGCCGCGCACGCCGAGGGCATTGTCCATCGCGACATCAAGCCGGCGAACATTTTTGTGACCAAGCGCGGAGAAGCCAAGGTTCTGGACTTTGGACTGGCGAAGTGGACGGCGAGCGCGGGGGATGAGGAACAACGCCCAAGGGTGGAAGCGGGTGAAGCTTCGACCCTCTCGATCCTCGATCCCCAGTTGACGATTCCCGGCGCGGCGATGGGGACGGCGGCTTACATGTCACCGGAGCAGGCTAGGGGTGAAGAGGTGGACGCGCGCACGGACCTGTTCAGTTTCGGCGCCGTGCTCTACGAAATGGCGACGGGCCAGCAGGCATTCGGCGGTGCGACCTTGTCTGAGCTTCGGGAAGCGATTCTGACGCGCGAAGTATCTCCGCCGCAACGCTTGAATCCCACCCTCGACACCCGGCTCCAAGCGATCATCGAAAAGGCGCTGGAGAAGGATCGCGACGTCCGCTATCAGCATGCGTCGGAGATGCGGGCGGACCTGAAGCGTCTGCGACGCGACACCGAAAGTGGACGGATCACAGGGCGTCTCAAAGCCGTAAGCCAAGAATCAGCCGTTCCTTCTGCGCGCCATCGTCGAGTTCGCCTGATCTCGGGCATCGGGGTTGCAGCAATCATCCTGTTGTTGGCCGGCCTTTTTGTTTACCGCTCCCGGCAAACGCGTGTAGCCGCACCTTTCGAGTGGGTGCAGCTCACAAATTTCACCGATTCAGCAACCTCGCCGGCCCTTTCGCCCGACGGGCGCATGTTAGCCTTCATCCGCGGACCGGACACTTTCTTTGGGCCGGGGGAGATTTATGTGAAGATGCTGCCGGGGGGTGAACCCGTGCAGCTGACGCACGACGGACTGGCGAAGATGAGCCCGGTATTCTCTCCCGACGGCTCGCGCATCGCGTACACAG
>CAYTMD010000378.1:0-6488 GCA_964438685.1 uncultured Acidobacteriota bacterium | reverse complement strand
GAATTCCTGGTGGGGGGAAGCGGAAATTCTCTCGAACTGCTGGCCCGGCTGCAAGAGGGGGCGGTGATCGCGGAACCCTATCGGCCGCGGGATTCGCGTGTCATATGACCTTGCTGAGTTCTCTTATGAAGCATTTTCGGACCTTATCTTTGGCAAAGTGGTTGGCGGTGGCAGCCGCGGTGATTGCATTTCCCATGATGTTGTGTGCCGCGCCGCCGGTCGCACAAAAGGGTCTGGTCATTCCGGGGCTGACGCAGGGCGGTTCATCGTTGCCCTGGAACATTGTCATTCTGTTGACCGTCCTTACCCTGCTGCCTGCCCTGCTTCTTGCCATGACGCCGTTCGTAAGGATCCTGGTGGTCTTTCACTTCCTGCGGCAAGCGCTGGGGACACAGAACACTCCCACCAATCAAACCCTGATCGGATTGGCCCTCTTCCTGACTTATTTCGTCATGCAGCCCGTGGGAGCAAGTGTCTACCAGGTTGCCGTCGTCCCCCTCCAAAACAACCAGATCACAAGCATGGAGGCGTTGGAGAGAGGTTCCACGCCGCTGCGGCAGTTCATGCTGAAGTACGCGCGGCAGAAGGATTTGGCCCTGTTTGTGGAGTTGGCGAAGGAGCCTCGCCCGGCCCGTCCGGAAGACCTATCCATGCGAGTGGTAATCCCCGCGTACATCCTCTCGGAACTGAAGGCGGGATTTCAAATCGGCACGGTGCTGTTCTTTCCCTTTTTGGTGATCGACCTGGTGGTGGCGTCAGTGACTACTTCCGTGGGGATGATGCAATTGCCTCCCGTGGTGATTTCAACTCCGCTGAAGATTTTGCTTTTCGTCCTGGTAGACGGCTGGAACCTGGTCGTGGGTTCCCTGATGAAAAGCTTCTACTAAAGGCAGGAGTCAGGAGCCAGGAGTCAGAATGGACGTACCGCTAAAGCCTGCCAGGACGTTTCAGGACTTGATCGTCTGGCGCAAAGCTCATGAATGGGAAGAAGTGAGCCGGCTCCTCAATGCCTATTCGAAGGCGATTCAGGGTGCTGCGGCCTGCCATTCTGGCTCCTGACTTCTGACTCCTGACTCCTCTCGAGGTGTTCTATGTCCCCGGATGTAGCAGTTCAGTACGCTCGCGAAACTCTGGTGATGGCTCTGATGCTGGCCATACCCATTCTGGCAGTTGCCACCGTGGTGAGCTTGCTGATCAGCATTGCCCAGGTGATGACCTCCATTCAGGAGCAGACGGTGGCGACGGTGCCACGGCTCATGGTTGTGGCCATCACTACCATCGTTTTGATGCCGTGGATGTTGCGAAAATTGGTGGGCTTCACCGTGTACATGCTGGCGGATTTTCATCGCTGCCTGGGGTAAAAGACGAGGAGTAAAAGGTGGGTTCAGGGCTTGAAACGGTAATCGGACGCCTGCTGATTGTTGGCGCACGAGTGAGCGCGTTGATGGTGTTTGCGCCCTTCCTGGCGAGTGCAACCATTGCGCCGCGCATCAAAGCCGCTTTTGCCGTGGCGCTGACGGCCCTCCTTTACCCCGTTGTAGCGGCGGGTTTACCCACTCTGACCAGTGCAACCGGGTGGAAGGTTGCCGGTGGTGAACTTGTCGTGGGCATGATCATGGGGATCACGCTCCAGTTCGTATTTGAGGGATTGGAGTTGGCCGGGCAGGTCGTGGGCTTCCAGGTGGGACATTCGCTGGCAAACTTGATCAATCCCTTGACAGATGTTGAAACTCCGATTCTCGCCAATTTCTATCAAGCGGTGGCGTTGCTGATCTTTCTTGAGTTGAACGTCCATCACTGGGTGCTGCGAGGGCTGGCAAAGAGTTTTCAGTATTGTCCGCCGGGAATGGTGGTGCTTACTCCCGCGGTGGCGGAGCAGATATGGCGTGCCGCCGGCGGCATGCTGGTCATTGCCGTGCAGATTGCCATCCCCACCCTCATTGCGACGATGCTGATCGATTTCACCCTGGGCTTCGTGGGACGCGCTTCACCCCAGCTTCCCGTGCTGTTTGTGGGGATTTCGGTGAAGAGCATCGTGGCCTTTCTGATGATCGTGGGCACGCTGAGATTTTGGCCCGGGTTGCTGGAGAAGTATTTCGGCGAAGCGCTCGCGACAAGCGAGCAAGTGATGCATTTGGCACGGTAGGGAGAACATCGAGTGGCGGACGGAAACCGCACAGAACAAGCAACTCCACGGAGGCGGTTAAAGGCGCGCGAGGAGGGTAATGTCCCGCGCAGCCGTGAGCTGCCCGCTGCGCTCGCGCTGATGACCCTCGTCCTTTTTCTGTGGTGGTACCCGCAGGACTGGAAGGATGACTGGCGCGAACTACTGGAGCGTGTTCTAACCTCGGCCGCCCACACCGATATGGCGCGTGGCACACCCGTGCTCAATTGGGTCGCATGGAGGGTATGTATTTGGGCGGGACCCAGCATGGCCCTGGTCTGGCTGGTAGCGCTGTCCGGCAGTTTTGCCCTGGGAGGATTTGTCGTGGCTCCCGGTGCGCTTGCTCCCAAACCGGAGCGGCTAAACCCGGTCAGTAATCTCGGAAAACTGTTTTCAATGGGAGGCGTGCAAGCGCTTTTGAAGTCGTTGATTCCCACCGCTTTTGTGCTCTACATCGCCCTGGCCATGATGATTCGGGATTGGGGCCAGATCATGCAGATGAGCCGGGTGGGCGTGCGCCCGTCGGTGGGTTGGCTGCTTTCGCGCGTCTTTGAGGTCCTGTGGAAGAGTGGATTGGTTTTCACCCTCTGGTCAGGATTTGACGTGCTCATGGCGCGCCTCAACTTTGAGCGCCAGCTCCGCATGAGTCAACAGGAAGTGCGTGAGGACTACAAGGAATCGGAAGGCCACCCGGCAATCCGCGGACGAATCCGCAAGCTTCAGCGGGAGATGCGCCGCCGCCGGATGTTGCGGGACGTTGGGCGTGCCACCGTGGTTATCACCAACCCCAACGAATATGCCGTAGCGCTCGAGTACAAGCCGGAGACCATGGCCGCTCCAGTGGTTGTGGCGAAGGGCCGCAATCTGCTGGCACAAAAAATCAAGCGCGAGGCGCGCTGGCACGGAATCCCCATCGTGGAAAACCCGCCCCTGGCCCAAGCCCTCTACCGCGCCGCCGAAGTCGGTCAGACCATCCCGGCGAAGTTGTACACAGCGGTTGCGGAAATCCTGGCCTTCATCTTCCGAACCCAGAAGCTGATGACCTCCTCCGCTGTTCAAAGGGGTAACCAGGTTGGCGCTAGGGGGCCAGACCACGAACAGCGTAAGTGAACGAATGCATTTTTTCAGCTCGGGTAGGGAAGTGAAAGCCCATCCCCGCTGCAGCAATAGCCGGAAGGTCCGCCGGCCCAATTTCAGGTTTTGATGATGAAACCCGCACTCCCCAACCCGGTTCCCGCCAGCAAGGGTAAGGGCATGTCCCTGGACTGGGCTGTTCCCTTAATCGCCGTGGCAATGGTGTTTGTGATGTTGATTCCCTTGCCGCCCTTCGTGCTGGACCTTCTTCTTTCCGCCAGTCTCACGGCCTCCGTCCTGGTGCTGTTGGTGGCGATGTACATCACGCGGCCGGTGCAGTTCTCCGTGTTCCCGTCACTCCTCCTGCTTCTCACCTTGTTCCGTCTGTCGCTGGGGTTGGCGAGCAGCCGGCGCATTCTGCTGCATGGCAATGAGGGCGCCACCGCCGCAGGGCATGTGATCGGAGCGTTTGGGCAGTATGTGGTGGGCGGCAACTACATTGTCGGTTTTGTGCTGTTTGTCGCCTTGATCGCGATTCAGTACCTGGTAATCAACCACGGCGCGGTGCGCATCGCGGAGGTGACGGCGCGCTTCACCCTTGACGCATTGCCGGGAAAACAGATGGCCATTGACGCCGATCTTGGAGCCGGCCTGATTGACGAAACCCAAGCGCGTGCCCGCCGTGAACTGGTGGGGCGGGAAGCGGAGTTCTACGGGGCAATGGATGGCGCGGCGCGCTTCAGCCAACGGGATGCTTTGGCCACGGTGCTCATTACCGCCATTAACATCATCGCCGGATTTTTGATAGGAGTCTTCTACCACGGAGTCCAGCTCAGCGAAGCCCTGAAGACATACACAATCTTAACTGTCGGCGACGGCCTGATCACGATGATTCCGTCGCTCCTGGTCTCCGTCGCCGGGGCAATGGTGGCCACGCGCGCTTCCTCACAATCGAGCTTGGGAGAGGACATCACCAAGCAACTGCTTCCGCGCAGCAATCCTTTGTGGATCGTGTCCGGCGTAATGGGCACGCTCGCCCTCATTCCAGGATTGCCGAAGATCCCTTTCTTCCTGATGTCCGGCATTTTTGCCTGGTTAGCCCGGCGCACGCAGCGCGGCATCGCCGCCAAAGAAGCCGAAAAAGTGAGCCCTGCCACTGCCCTGCCACCGGAAAAAGCCCAGGACCAACTGGAGACGCTGCTGCGGCTGGACGATTTAAGCCTGGAAGTGGGCTATGGCCTCGTAACGCTGGTCGACCAGGCGCAGGGCGGCCAGTTGCTGACGCGCATTCGCGCTTTGCGAAAGCACCTTGCGCTCCAACTTGGCTTCATCATTCCTCCCGTTCACATTACCGACAATGCACAGCTCAATCCCCGCGAGTATGTCATCCGCCTGCGTGGGGTGGAAATCGCGCGCTGGGAAATGGCCCAGGAGAGCCTGCTGGCCATCAGTTCGGAAGCAACGGCGCAGCCCCTGGACGGGCGGGAAACACGAGAACCAGCTTTCGGCGTTCCCGCCAAATGGATCGCGGCCAACCTTCGCGACCGGGCTTTGGCTTCCGGCTATGCGGTGGTGGATCAGACCTCGGCACTGGCCACCCACCTGGCGGAAGTCATTAAGCAACATGCTTACGAGTTGCTGACCCGGCAGGAAACCAAGCGGCTGCTCGATGCCAATGCGGAATCCCAACCCAAATTGGTGGAAGAGCTCGTCCCCAAACTGCTCAGCTTGGGCGAGGTTCAGAAGGTACTCCAACAACTGTTGCGCGAGCAGGTTTCAATTCGCGATCTGGTCACAATTCTCGAAACGCTTCTTGACACCGCGAGCGTGAACAAGAATCCGGTCCTGCTGGTGGAAACCGCCCGGCAGGCCCTGGGGCGGGCCCTGGTTCAGCCTCTTCTTGGGGACGATGGAAAGCTTACCGTCATCCAGCTTGACACCCTGGTGGAAGAACAACTCGCGCAGGTCCTGGACCCGCAAGTTGCCAACCGCTCACCGAACGCCCTGCAACCATCGTTGATTCGCCGGGTGCTCGAGGGCATGAAGAAACTTCTGGGTGAGCCGCTATCGGTGCCTTCGCCCATCGTTCTTTGCAGCAGCCCGACACGTTTTCACTTGCGACGCTTGATGGAGCCATTCCTCCCCCGGTTGGTGGTTCTGTCGCCAGCAGAAATTCCCGCTGCGGTCTCCATTCAATCCCTGGGGGTAGTGCAGTAAGGGGTCACAAGAATCCCTTGATGAAAGGAAAAGAACTATGAATGCCGCAAAAAAGGCCTATGAGTCTGTTTCGAATCTCGATCCTGGAGAGCAGGAGCGCCTGCTTTTGGAACAACTCCCGCAAGTACGTTATATCGCCCGCCGGATCCATGACCGCCTGCCCGCCCACATTTCGTTTGATGACCTGGTGCAGGCAGGAATTCTGGGTCTTATGGAGGCGCTCCACAAATTCGATCCCAATAAGAATGTGGAACTCAAGACGTACGCGAAACACAGGATCCAGGGAGCGATACTCGACAGTTTGCGCGACCTCGATTGGAGCCCACGCCCCTTGCGCAAGAAGGCGCGCCAACTTGAGCAGGCGCACCAGCGGCTTCGCGCTCAGTTTGGGCGGCCGGCGACAGAACCCGAACTGGCGCTCGAATTAGGAATGGAATTAAAGGAATTGCAGCATCTATTAGGTGACTTGCGGGGGCTTGACCTGGGAAGTTTGCAGGATGAATTCACGGAGTCGGGGCAGGAACGCGAGAGTCTTGCCGCCCCCACGGAAGGGCCTGACGAGGAACCCTACACGCAATGCCTACAAGGCGAGCTCCGCGACATCCTATCCCACGCCGTCGGCGAACTTCAACCTCGCGAGCGTCAGGTCCTCTCCCTTTATTACTTCGAGGAACTCACAATGAAGGAAGTCGGGGCAGTTTTGGGAGTGGGGGAGGCGCGAGTTTCGCAAATCCATTCTGCCGCGCTGGTTCGTCTGCGAGCCCGAATGAGGGGATTGATTGAGTCCTCTCCCTCGCAATTGGATAGTCCGCCCCCCATACAGACCGGTGCCATGGAGACGTCATGGAGAAGATTCTAACCCAAGAGGAGATTGACGCCCTTTTTCGAGCCGCGCAAGGAGCTGCTGAGAAACCGAAGGCCGCGGCCGAGGAGCGCACCGTGACGGCCTGCAATTTTCGCCAGTCGGCGCGAATCTCAAAGGAGCAACTCCGCTCGGTAAGCCAGTTGCATGAGCTTTTCGCGCGGAATCTTA
>CAYTMD010000377.1:0-6493 GCA_964438685.1 uncultured Acidobacteriota bacterium | reverse complement strand
AACGCGGGCGCATGATGGCAGCGTCAAGGCCGGCGAGCGTGTCGCGGAAGAATCCATTGGCGACGTGGTTCAAGGTCTCATCCAGCCACGCCTTACGATGCGCGGGCTGGCCACCGCTAAGGCCGTAGAGCGTTCGCTGGCATTCCCCGCCCGCCACGTACATCAGGTAATCGACGGCGGTGCTGACGTTGGAACACTTGGCGGAGATCGCCAGGCCCGTTCCTCCCAGCACCGTGCGCAGCGGCTTCCCTTCCCCCATGCTTACCGTGTTGGCAAATCGCACCACATGTGCGCCGAAACTTGACCGAGCATAGTTGCTGTATGAGTAGGCGAAAGGACAGTAGGAGTAGTCATCACTCGCGGCGAGAGTTTCATAGACGGCGATGGGGTTCCAATCGTAGATGGCCGCCGGCAACAGGCACGCAAGTTCGCGCATCTGCTCCAGGGCGATGCGGCCAACCTTATGCTCCACCAAATGCTCCGGGCCTGCAGGAACTGCGCTGCCCTGCGACGCGCACAGCGCCAGGAAGTTTAGAAGGACATCAGGGGGGAATCCCGGCATTACCACTTGGCCAGCGCGCGCAAGGTCCAAAACCTGCGGCCACGTCCGGGGCAGATCCGCACCCTGCTTGTTCAAAAGATCGGGGCGATAGCTCGCCGTGGGGGCCGCGGCGTCGATTGGAACTGCCAGCAATTGCCCGTCGAATTCGTAGCTGGGAAACGACAGTCCCACGGAGTTCGTTCGCAAATCCTCGACATACGCTGCGGGCAGGAGCGGCCGCAGGTCATGAAATAACCCATTTTTGGCGGCTGCCCCGAGCATGGGGTGGTCGATGACCAGAAGGTCGTTCTCCTGGCAGAGCGGCGCCAAACCCTGGTGGCCAAACTCGTCCAAGCTCCGCTTCTCCCAACGGATCGCAATGCCGGGATGCAACTCTTCAAAGCGCTGCCCCGCCGCCACCAATGGAGGCAGAGCGCGGCTATGGTTCCAGGTAATTCCGTGAAGGGTAAGGGGTGAGTTCATCGATGCGATTCTCGCAGGCTAATGTTTTGCCCCGTCCGTGCCGACTCGCAGGCAGCATCGACGATTTCCATCGACGCCAAGCCCAGGGTTCCCGGTGAAACTTCATCCGACAATCCCAGAATGGAGTCCACGAGATTCTGCGCCGGCGCGCGTTCGGGGAAAATCTCCGCCGGCGCCAAATCAGGATAGCGGGTTTCCCCGCCGCCGTCACGCCGCATCAGTGCCATGGTTCCGGACCACAGTTCCATAAAGAGACATGCCTTGGTTCCATAAATGCGGACTTCATAGAGCCGGTTTTCCAGCGGCGTCGCACCGGTGCTGGCAATTGAGGCAATGCAACCGTTTTCCAGTTCCACATTCAGCGCGTCGAAGATGTCGAGGCGGCAACCATCGTTGTGGAAGCGCGCAAAGACTTGTGCCGCGCGCGCGCCGGTGAGGAATGTCAGGTAGCCCGCCACGTGCGCCACCTGCGTGTAGATCTGCCCGCCACCGGCCACCGCAGGGTCGCTATAAGTCCCCGCCTCCGGTTCAATGTAGGGGCGGCCATGCGTGGAAAAAGTGGCGGCGCCGCGAATTAGGTGGTCCACGGGATTCGTCATCAGCACGCTGATCATGCGGACGTCCCCAAGCTCTCCCTGGGTAATCAACCGCCGCGCTTCCTGCCCGTGCCGCGTGTGGTGCCAGGGAAAACAGGCAACCAGGTGCACCTTTTGCGCCTCGGCAAACTCCACCAACTGGCGAGCCTCCGCGGCGGTAAAGGTCATGGGCTTTTCCACCAGCACGTGCAGGCCGCGCTCCACGGCCGCCATCGCCTGGGAAAAATGCAGGTGGGGAGCGCTACTGATGATCACCGCTTCCATGTCCTCTTGCGCGATCAGTTCATCGGCACATGTGAAGGTGCGGGGAACATTGAAGTCGCGGGCGATCTTGGCGGCGGAATCGCGGTCACGCGTCTGAATGGCCACCAGATTGGCGCGAGGATGAGAGATCAGCGCGGGCAGATGGGCATAGGTTCCCCACCAACCCGCACCAATTACGCCACAGACGACTTTGCGAGAGCCGTTGTCTTCCATACGGGTCACGGGATACGGGATACGGGACACGCACGCGCGACTAACTGCAACACTGTTCACTTGAGCTGGCTGGTCCCAACTCGACCCCCTCACCCCCAAAGCCCGGATTATTCATGAAAGAGATAACGCCGAGACGACTTAAGAGCGTTTCACACAGAGTTCACGGAGCGTTTTATTGGCAAGAATGATCGATCTCGTTGACCGCAGAGTGCACAGAGAAAGTATCGGGGACCTCTCCGTGTTCTCTGTTTGCCGTCTTTGTGACCTCTGTGTGAAACCTTATGCCTTGCTTTGCCCTCAAGAAGATTCGTGAATAATCCGGGCAAAGGGGCAAGGGGAGAGGTAAATCGGTTTTCGAGCTTCGAATTTCGAGTTTCGATTTTCGTTCTTCCCTGATGCCCGGCACCTGAAACCTGGACCTACTTGTATGGCTGCAGGTAGTCCGGATTCAGCTCAATTCCAAAGCCCGGCTTGTCACTCAGCGTAATGCGGCCGTTCACCGGCAGCGGTTCGCCGATCACAGCATCAAAGATCTGGCGCACCTCGGTGCCGCTCCCCACGCTGAGGTATTCCGCGTAAGGCGAGTTCACGTTGGACATGACGAAGTGATAGTTGTAAACGCCCGACCCGTGCGGAACCACCGGGATGTCATACGGGCGCGCCATGGCAGCAATGCGGCGAACAGCGGTCAGGCCTCCGCACCACTGCAGTTCAGGCTGGATAATGTCGCAGGCCCGTTGGGAGAGAATGGAGTAGTAGGCCTTGTAGTCAAACTCCAGGTTCCCAATCGCCACCAAAATGGGATTCACCCGGCTGCGCAGCTCGGCGTTCAATCCCTCGGCCCATCCGTTCGGCAGCGGGTCCTCAAACCATTTCACGTCGCAGTCGCGGACTCGCTGCGCCAGGCGCGAGGAAAATTCCATGTCCCACGACATGTAGCAATCAATCATGATCTCCATGTCGTTGCCGAGTTCCGCGCGCGTCTGTTCCACACACTTCTGCATCTTGTTCAGGCCGTCGCGACCGTCGGCAGCACCCCACGGCGCGGCAATTTTTACGCCGAGGAAACCACGGTCTTTCCAGGGCTTCACGCAGTCCGGATGGGTGGTGATGTAACAGGGGATACTCTCCTTGGTCTTGCCGCCCGCCAGACGATAGACCGGTTGGCCCAGTGCCTTGCCCATCAGGTCCCACAGCGCCAGGTCAACGCCGCTCATCGCCATCGCCGTTACCCCGCCCAGTCCATAGGGCATTGTCGAGCGGTACATCTGGTCCCAGATCAGCTCGATGTTGAAGGGATCCTGCCCAATCAGGAAGCGGGAAAAGTGCTTTTCGATGACGCCGCACGCAAAGGGGCCGCCGCCGTAATTGGTGGCAACTCCGGTCACGCCTTCGTCCGTGAGAATCTCAATCGCATAAGGGTCCTGGCCCGGGCCCATCCACTGCGTGCGTATCCGCGCGTATTGAGGGTAAACCGACATGGGGTTGGCAATCAGCGATTGGGTCTGCCATCCACCCCCCCAGTACTGCGATTCGCCAAATTGCGCGCCCCGCTCACCCGTGTTCCCGGCGCGAATCGCGTAGAGCTTGATTTCCTTGATTTTCATACGGTCCTTTCTGGTTCCACACACACTGACCAATGGAAAGGGCACAAGCCGCGAGTTGTTCCCGCGCAAGGCTTGCTTGCCCCAACGTTTTTTTGAGAATGCCCTTGAATGCTAATGAACAGAATGATTATAGCCTGAAAACTGGTTCCGCGTGCGCTTTAATGGTGGACGATCAAGCTGGATGCAGAATCGACGCCAGCCGTGTCCAGGCCCAGAAGGCGGGCCGGATCTTTCTTGACAAAGAAAGTGTAATAGGCTAGAGTATGGAGTGATCTCTGCTCCCGGTCCCCGCGTCCGTCGGGCCGGCAGGGCAGCGCGCTTGGTGCAAGTAGAGGTTTATGGTGATGCCTTCCCCGCGTCAAATCCCCCCGACATCATGTCTATTTTGCGCCAGACACCCGCGACCCCGCAAAGCTGGTAACTTACTGAAACCACAGGGCCGAATGAGTGATTTTTCTGCGTGCAAAGCTGGTAGCATACGGTAAAGAAACCACTTACAACGACTATGAAAATCCATACAAGAACATGACAAAGTGTCCCCTTGAGAAGGCTGAGACGGGTGATTAACTTGTCCCGCGGGCCAGCGTACAGCACACCCCACCCTAACGGACACGGATGCGCGTAGAATGGTGGCCGTCAGATCGGCAAAGCGCGAATCACGAAATGTGCCCTGATCCCCAGAGGTGTTTATGAAACGACGGCCTGTCTTAATGCTTTCATTGTTGTTAGTGCTTGCTTCGCTCGCCTCCTGTCAAAAGCCCTTGCAGCAAACGGATGTTAAAATCGACGGCACTGCGAAAGGAAGAACTTTTGAAGGAATTGGCGCCGTCAGCGCCGGAGCGTCTTCCCGCCTGCTGATCGACTACCCGGAACCGCAGCGAAGCCAGATATTGGATTACCTGTTCAAACCCAACTACGGTGCGGCCCTCCAGCATCTGAAGGTCGAAGTCGGTGGTGACACCAATTCCACCGATGGATCCGAACCCAGCCACATGCGCTCCCGCACCGATGAGAACTACGACCGGGGATATGAGTGGTGGCTGATGAAGGAGGCCAAGGCCAGAAACCCGAAGATCATCCTGGATGCCCTGCCCTGGGGCGCGCCCGGTTGGATCGGAAATGGGAAGTATTACTCGCAGGACATGGCGAATTACATCGCCAAGTTCATCGAGGGAGCCAAGAAGCAGCACGGTTTGAACATCGAATATATCGGTATCTGGAATGAAACGGATTATGATGTTGGATATATCAAGATGCTGAAGAAGACCCTTTTGGCACATGGCCTCACAACGAAGATCGTTGCCCCCGATCTGTACGAAAACCAGTGGAAGATTGTCGATGACTTCAAGCGTGATCCCGAACTAAAGAGCGCGGTCTATGCGGTCAGCGCACACTATGCGCGGGTGAAGGGCAATGTCTACGTTACGGGATCAGCCGAGCGATCCGGGACACCCCTGTGGTCCAGCGAGGACCAGCCTTTCGACAAAACCGGTTCCATGCTTCAACGCGATTGGAATCCGGGGGCGAGAATATGGGCGAAGTTTCTTAACACAAATTACATCGACGGCAAGATCACCAAAACGGAAACCTGGAGCCCCATAACCTCATATTACGATAACCTCGCCGCACCCAACTCCGGCTTGATGTACGCCAACACCCCATGGTCAGGGAACTACAACGTGCAGTCCGCCATCTGGGTCACGGCGCACACTACGCAGTTCGCCCAACCGGGCTGGCAGTATCTGGACAGCGCCTGCGGCTACCTGACGGGCAACGGCAGCTACGTAACGTTGAAGAGTCCCACCAGCAATGACTACAGCATTATCGTGGAAACGGTCGATGCAACCAAGCTACAACAGGCGAACTTCCAAGTGGCCGGTGGCCTCTCAACGGGCACGGTCCACGTGTGGCAGACCAACGCCACCAGAACATTTGAGAAGCTCAGCGACATCACTCCGCGTGGTGGATCATTCCAGATCACGTTGGAACCGGACTCCATCTATTCACTGACCACTACGGTCGGACAGGCCAAAGGTACGGCCACTCCGCCGCCTGCCGCTCCGTTCCCGTTTCCCTACACTGAGGACTTCGAGGGCACAGCCATCAGCAAGTCTCCCAAGTACTTTGCCGATCAGAACGGAGCCTTTGAAGTTGCAGCCTGCAGCGGCCGCGCGGGCAAGTGCCTGCGTCAGGTTATCGACCAGCGCCCCATCGCCTGGGACCACCTCGCCCCTGATCCTTTCACCCTGCTCGGCAATTCGGATTGGTCAGACTACGAGGTCAGCAGCGACGTGCTCATCGAAAAACAAGGCAGCGCCGCACTGGCTGGGCGCATAGATTCCGCCAATTGGTTCAAAGATAACACGGCGCGCTGGGCCAGCGGGTACGTCCTATCGGTCCAACACGATGGGACGTGGGAGTTGGATAGTACGAAATTCAAAACCCCCACGACCAAGCTGGGATCGGGAAAGGTCCCGTTTCAGTCGAATTCCTGGCACCACCTCGCAATGACTTTCAAGGGAACAACGATACGGGTAAGCATCGACGGCGCTTCGATTGCAAACGTAACCGATACCAGTCACGCAAAAGGAATGGTTGGCGTCGGTACAGGGTGGAATACGGCGCAGTTCGACAATTTCGCGATCAAGTGAGAGACGGCGGCGAGCGGCTCCGCCGCGCTGCATTGCAATACCGTATCTTCTTGTCTTTTTAGCGAACATTCTTGTGTACATGCTGAAAGTGGGAGGTCGAGAGAAGAGACCCCTCACCCGGCGGCGCATGGCCGCCAC